>CANQYZ010000001.1 GCA_947628215.1 uncultured Clostridia bacterium
CTGTAATTGTTCTAAGTGCACCAAGACTAAATACTTGAAATCCCCCGGCTATCTGTTAAAATTGGTCTATCCCAATGCATAAACTTATGAAGTCCACCTGCTTCTTTTACTAAATCATGTCCTGGTCTTAAAAATAAGTGGTATGTATTTGCAAGTAATATTTGAGTTCCTACTTCTTTTAATTCTTCAGGAGTCATTGATTTAACAGTAGCTTGTGTCCCAACTGGCATAAATACTGGTGTTTGAATATCACCATGTGGAGTATGAATAACACCTCTTCTTGCTCCTGTTTGTTTATCTATATGTAATAATTCATATGTTATTGGGCTTTTCATTTTTTCTTTCTACTCCTTCTTATATAATTATCATTGCATCTCCAAAACTAAAAAATCTATATTCTTCATCTACTGCTTTTTTATATGCTTTCATAATAAAATCTCTTCCAGCTAAGCTAGATACAAGCATAATTAAAGTTGACTCTGGTAAATGAAAATTTGTAATTAAAGAATCTATACATTTAAATTTATATCCTGGATAAATAAAAATATTTGTATCTCCTTCTATTTCTTTCACAAAACCATTTTCATCAGCAACTGATTCTAGTACTCTACATGAAGTAGTACCAACACTTATTACTCTTTTTCCTGATTTTTTAGCATCATTTATTTTATCTGCATCTTCTTTTTTTATGTAAAAATGTTCTGAATGCATATCATGATCTTCTACATTTTCTACTTTCACAGGTCTAAATGTTCCAATTCCAACATGAAGTGTAACATTTGCAATCTCCACACCTTTTTGTTTAATTTTCTCTAAAAGTTCTGGTGTAAAATGTAATCCTGCAGTAGGAGCTGCAGCAGATCCTTCATATTTTGCATATACAGTTTGATATCTATCTTTTTCTTTAAGTGATTCTTTAATATATGGTGGAAGTGGCATAAGTCCTATTTTATCTAATATCTCATTAAAAATTCCCTCATACTTAAATGTAACTTGTCTATTTCCATTTTCTAAAACTTTATCTACAGTAGCTTCTAAAATACCATCACCAAATACAACTTTTGCACCTGCTAAAAGTTTTCTTCCAGGTCTTACAATTACTTCCCAAGTGTCATTTTCTACTCTTTTTAAAAGTAAAAACTCAACATTTGCTCCTGTTTCTTTTTTTCCATAAAGTCTTGCTGGAATTACTTTAGTATTATTTATTACTAAGCAATCACCCTCGTTTAAATAATCTATTACATCTTTAAATACTTTATTTTCAATTGTTTGCTCTTTTCTGTTTAATACCATAAGTCTTGATTCATCTCTTTTTTCAGATGGATGCTGAGCTATTAATCTTTCTGGTAATTCATAATTAAAATCTGAAACTTTCATAAACCTAAATTAACTCCTTTTATTCTGTTACTTCTACTACAGTATCTACTGTTCCAATATTTGACTTTTCTGCTCTTGTAAATAAAGAAGCAATTATTCTTCCAATACCTACAAAAAAGTTTGCAGGCTCTCTATTAAATTCAATTTCTTCTGCTACTCTAAAATCGCTTTTATAAAGTGGTTGTGTAGAATATACTATTTTATTTAATCCTGTATAATATGAACCATTTTTTATCATTCCTTTTGAATAATCTTTATACCATTCTTTTAAACTTTCTGGTCCATCTTCTTTATAACCATATTTATCATGATCATGTAATCTTGGAAATTCTATATTATATTCTTCTTGATTTCTTTCTAAAGTATGTAAAAATTCATGTACAAATACTTCTTCTGGGAATGTATCTGATTTTATATCATATTTATACATTGTAGTGTTTTCCATATCATTTGGAAGTCTTATATCAGAAAATCCTATATTTTTATAACGCATTCCGCCAAGTCCAATCCATTCATTTACTGGGATTTCAACATTTTTTGTAACATCTCCCATTCTTACAGCAACAAATATATGATCATATTCTTCTTTTTGAACATATTCTTCTATTAAGTCATAAACATCATTAGGTTGTATATAATATTTATTTTCTTCATTATAAGATAAAGATGTAAGTGGTTTTGATATATCTATAACTTTAGTTGTAATATCCATTTGGTTACTAGAGAAATCCTCCATAGTCTTAACAAATCTTGCTAAATTATATTTTATAACTTCTTTATCATTTTTTGTCATAGATACTTTATATTTTTTTCCATTTAATGTAGCATCTATATTTTCTATATTAAAACAAACTATATTCCATTTTTTATCTTCAAGAGGAACTTTTTCTACTTTAATATCTGAAAACCATGCTTTACCTTTTGTCTCACCATTTACTCCACCAAGTCTAAATCCAAGATTAACAGAATCTCTATTTTTTGAATTAAACATTAAAGAGATTTCTTGCCAATCTCTATCATCTACTATAGCATCACTTTGTTCTACTGTATCTAATATACTAATGCAAGCACCTATTTCAAGTCTATCAGCTTCTTTAGCATCTATTTCTCCTTCTTCAGTTTTTGATGATAAGTTTTCTGTTTTTACTTTACATGTTACTCTATATCCTGTATCTTTCTCAAGTTTCAATTTCTTATAAAAAACAGCGTCATTATAATCTTTATTTTCTATACAAAAGCTATCATAATCACCTGTTTTTTCTTTAGAATCTCTAGAAAAAACAGTAGCTCCACCATTTACTTGAGCTTTTGTATAATCATTAAAATAAAATTTCTTGTAGAAAAGATAAGTAACTATAATTATAGTAGCAATTACAATTATAAAAAATATTTTTCCTAGTATATTAAAAAAGTTTTTCATATTTCCTCCAAAATTTTTTCAAATGATTTTTCCAAATTTTCTACATCCTTATCATTGTATATTACAAAATCTGCTTTTCTTATATAATACTCATCATTATTTTGTATGCTTAGTCTTTTAAGAGCTACTTCTTTTTCTATATTATCTCTTTTGCAAATTCTATCTATCTTATTTTCATCTATTGCAATTACTGCAATTACTTTATCACAAATTTTTTCCAAATTTGCCTCAAATAAAAGAGGAGCATCTATTACCACATAATCTTTATCATTGCTTTTCTTTACTTCTTCTTTTATCTCATCTACTACAAATTTAAATGTTAAATTATTTAAAGCTAATCTTTTGTCTTCGTCTTTATATATTATTTGTGCTATCTTTTTTCTATCTAAGCTACCATTTTCTAAGATGCTTTCCTTTCCAAATAATTCTGCCATTTTTTCATAATATTTAGATGAAGTATCATTTGAAAGTTTTTTTGCAATCTTATCTGCATCTATTATCTTAGAATTATATTTTTCTTTAATTATTTCACATAAAGTCGTCTTTCCGAGCTCCACTTTGACCAGTAATACCAATTATCTTCATAAAATAAGAATCTCCTTTTAAAGTAAATCTATAGCATTTCTTGCAAGTTCATCACATCTATTATTAAATTCATTATCAGCATGACCTTTTACTTTGATAAACTCTATATTATGCTTTTTAGTAAAATCATATAATTCTTCCCAAAGTTCTTGATTTTTTACTTTTTCTTTTCCTGATGTCTTCCAACCATTTTTTATCCAATTATAAATCCATCCTTGATTAAATGCATTTACAACATAAGCACTATCACTATATACTTTAACATTGCACTTATGTTTTAAAAGTCTTAAAGCCTCTAAAACAGCTGTTATTTCCATAATATTATTAGTAGTGTTTTTATCTCCTCCTGATATTTCTTTCTTTTTATCTTTGTACATTAAAATAGCTCCATATCCTCCGGGGACCTGGATTACCACTACATGCTCCATCTGTATAAATTACTACATCATCCATTTTTTCTTTACTCCTTAAGAGACCAAAACTTGTTAATATTGCGTATTTATGGTATTATATCAGTAATTTTAAAATTATACAATAAATAAGGAGCAATTTAAATTGGAAAAAGTACTCGGAATAATTGCAGAATATAATCCATTTCATAATGGACATATGTATCACTTAGAAGAATCAAAAAAGAAAACAGGTGCTAAATTCGTAGTAACAGTAGTTGGAAATAACTTTACTCAAAGAGGCGATGTTTCTATACTAGATAAATGGAATAAAACAAAAATGGCTATTTTAAATGGATCTGACTTAGTAATAGAACTTCCATCTATATACTCTATATCTTCTGCTGAAAATTTTGCATATGGCGCTGTCTCTATTTTGGATTCTTTAAATATTATAAGTAATTTATCATTTGGATCAGAGTCACGGTAATATAGAAGATTTTGAAAAAGTATTAGATATAATGGATGAATCAAAAGAAGATTCTACTTTTAAAAAAGTCTTAAAAGAAGAACTTTTAAAAGGACTATCTTATCCTAAAGCTAAAAGCAATAGCTTAGAAAAAGTAGCTCCAGAATATAAAGACTTCTTATCTTCAAATAATATTTTAGGATTAGAGTATATAAAAGCTCTAAAAAAAATAAATTCTATAATTGTTCCTATCACAATTAAAAGAAAAGATTCTGCATTTATTGATGAAAATTTAAATAAAAAAAGTAATATAACAAGTGCGACTTCTTTAAGAAATATTTTAAATGAAAATACAAATCTTAAAAATAATGAAGATTTAAAATTAATTGAAAACTATGTACCAAATAGTACTCTTAAGATATTAGAAGATTTTAAATGCGAAAATAAATATTTTCCAAATTTAAAAAATTTTGAAAAAGAAATAATATATACATTAAATAGATTATCTTTTAAAGAATTCGGAAATATTCCAGATGTATATGAAGGATTAGAATATAAAATAAAAAAAGCAGCTTTAAACTGTTCTTCTCTAGAAGAACTTGTAGAAAATATTAAAAGTAAAAGATATACTTTATCTAGAATAAATAGAATTTTAGTATCTTCTCTTTTAGGAATTACTAAACAAGATTTAGAAATGTCTAAAAATATAACTCCATATGTTAGAATACTTGGATTTTCTAAATCTGGAAAAGAACTTATATCTAAAATAGTAAATCAAAATCCAAATATAAATTTAGTTACAAGTGTTAAATCATTTGAAAATAGCTTATCTGATAGTAATTTAAAAAGAATGCTAGATATTGATATATTCTCAACTAATGTTTATAACTTAATTCTTAAGAAAAAAAATACAAATGATTATAATGGAAAATTATTGGAGATTTAAAATTAATGAGAAAAATAATAGTTGATAATAAAAATAACGGAAAACTTTTGTCTACATTTTTATTAAATAATTTTGATGGTTTGACTACTAACCTTTTTTATAAAACTTTAAGGAAAAAAGATATCCGTATAAATGATAAAAAGATATCAGAAAATGTAAAAGTATATGAAAATGATGAAGTCACAATATTTTTGACAGATGAGTATTTATTTAAAAATAATAAAAGCAATAAAAATGCAGATAAAAATAATCTTGAAAAAAATAATAATATAATAATAGACTTTGTATACGAAGATGAAAATATATTAGTTGTAAATAAGCCTCAAGGAATATCAGTTACTGAAAATTCTTTAAATGAAGAAACTTTAGAAGAAATTTTAAGTAAAAAGTATAGCTTTATTAAACCATGTCATAGATTAGATAGAAATACATCCGGTCTTGTAGTATTTGCTAAAAATGAAGAATCTTTAAATATTCTTTTAGATAAGTTTAAGAAAAAAGAAATAGACAAAAAATATATTTGTGATGTTTATGGAATATTAGAAAAAAAAGAAGATACTTTAATAGGATACTTATTTAAAGATACAAAAAAATCAATTGTATATGTATCTTCTACTAAAAAGAAAAATTATCAAGAAATAATTACAAAATATAAAGTTATTTCTGAAAATAAAAAAGATAACTTTTCTACTTTAGAAGTATCACTAATTACTGGAAGAACTCATCAAATAAGAGCTCACCTTTCATTTATTGGTCATCCTATAATTGGAGATCGGAAAATATGGTAAAAATGAAATAAATAAAAAGTTTAAAGAAAAATATCAAAGATTATCTAGCACTGAAATTAAATTTAATTTTAAATCAGATGCTGGAATCTTAAATTATTTAAATAACTTAAAATTATCTATAAAAAAATAAAGCTTTTAATTAAGCCTTATTTTTTTTATATTTACTTTTATTTTTTATTTTAATCATCTTAAATTAATTATATTTTATTCTTTATTTTTACTGCTTTCTGAAAAACTTAAGACTTTTCCACAAAAAGCAATAATTTCTGTACTATTTCTTTGTGCTATTCCTTTTCCAATAGCCTTTCCTCCAACAGTTAAAGATGCTACAAAAGCACTCATCATAAACTGAATATCAAAAGAAATGTTAAAAGCAGCAGTTATTTTTAATGTAACAACCGCACTTATAGCACCACTAAGTACTCCGCATATATCTCCTATAACATCGGCACAAATATTTGCAACCTTTGCAGAAGATTTTATTAATTTAATTGATGTTTTGGCACCTTTTGCTTTTTTAGATGCCATTGCATGGAAATTCTCTTCTTTTCCTACAGTGACTGCAACACCAATTATATCAAATATAATTCCTACAAAAATTATAACAATTAAAAGAATAATTGCTGGAATAACTGATATATCTTTTATAGCAATTGCAGAAATATAAGAAAAAAATAGAGAGAGAATAAAGGTAGTTATAAAGATTGTCAAAAACCATTTATAATTAGATTTTTCCCCTCTTTTATTCCTATTTGTATTATTATTCATAATTACTAGGCTTCTCCCTATTTTTTCTAGATGGTAAAAACTTATGTAAATTTTACGGTTTAGGTCTAGCAGAATTTCTCTACTTTCTACTAATCATTACTAATTAGCCGTTTCCGTTTAAAGAAAATATTCTTAAAAAGATAAGAACGCTAGATCGCCACTTAAATCCGTACCTTAATCCAAAAGTTTCTTAAATCTAAGTAAAGTTGACTTAACATTCTAGAAGTTTTCCTTAATGTACTGTACCCTATTATTAGTTTCTTTTGCAATAACAATTTCATAACCTTAGTAAAATCATCTGGCCAGAATCATTTACTAATTCTGATTAATCCCAATATTATCACTCAAAACAGGTAGTGTGTAAAATTATACACTGTAGTCAAATCTATGTTGTTTAAGATATAAAAACAACAGCGACTCAAGGGTTCTAAATATATATGCCATTACATATTGCCCTATTGTCTATATTTTCTAGTAGAACACAAGCTTGGCGTCTTGCGCAAATACTAAAAATCGGCGATTCAAATACCATTTGTGGATTTTTAGCCCCACCCTCATAATAGACAGTACAACTAGAATAATGCACCATCAGATTTATTATAACATTTTGAGTAAAAAGTAGCAAGATAAGTTTTGGTTAATTTTAATTTAATTTAAACTTATCTTGCATTTATAATAAGCAATTTTTATATTTTATGTATTTATCTCTTCTATGCTCTCTTTTTCTTCGTTTTTCTCTTCATTTTGAGATTCTACATTTTCATCTAATATTTCCGCGTTCTTATTCTCTTTTTGCTTAAGCTCTAGGTCATACTCCTCTAAATATACATATACAATTTTAGGCTTTTCACTTACTGTAATTTCATTAAAATATCTATTTGTTTTAAACTTTACTTTATTTTTTAAATTAAATTCATACTTATCACTATCAATAAGAACTTTAGTAGATATGTTCATTCCAAGTGGAAGAGTATTGTTATTATTATCAAAGAAAATTATATTAGATAAATATACAAGTGGCATATCATCTTTAATATTTAATTTTACAAGTTTGATTGCGCTTTCTTCTTTATGTTTATATTGTTCTATTTCTTTTTCTATATCTAAATTATAAATATCAAATCCTTTTTCATGAACTTTATCATTAATTGGAATTATTTTAAAAATTGACATATCATAAATAGATCTAATCTTTGCTAAAGATTCATTTAAAGAATTTACTATCATTTGCAATCTTTCAGTAAAATCAAAAACATCAATCTTTTTATTTATATTTAATATCTGATATTTATCTTTTTCATTTTCTCTATGACTTTTATTTCCAATATATTTAACTTGTGTTAAATCATCTTTTGTAGCACCTAATACATCAAAAGAATCTTCTCCTTGAAGTGAAGTTTTAGAATATTGTTTTTTAAGAGACATAAATACTTTTTCAATCTCGTCTTTATCCATATCTCCTGCTTTTAGCATATTGATTATTGGAAGGATTTCTTTATCGTTTGCTAAGAAAACATTATCTAGCTCTGTTTTAGATAATTTTACTCTTTGATTTTTATCTGCAGTAACACCAAGATCTTCAAAATCAGACTCAAAATCAAATCTTCTTTTAAATCTTTCCTTGTCAACAATTGAAGTCTCGTTTCCAACTTCAAGTTCTAATACTTCATCTTTATTTGCAAATTTCCAAAAGTCAAATATACTCTTCTTGTGCTTATCTATTTCTTTTATATATAAAGTAGCATTTTCTATTTTCTTATTTAAATTTAAAAGTTTTAAATCTAATGCTTTAATATCTTGTCTAATATCACTTAAATTTCTATTAGACTTTTCGTATATCTTATTTATACTTACTAAATCATCTATTGTATAATATTTTTTAGACTCTTTTTTTTCTTCTTTTTCTTCTATTTCTTTTTCTTCTGAGCGCTTATTTCTTTCTTCCCTGTTTTTCTTAAAATCTTCTTTAAGCTTCATTAATTCTTTTTTATTTTCTTCTGCTATTTCATCATCATTTTTCTTTCTTTTTCCACCCTTAAAGAAGTATTTTACTTTTCCAAAGAAAGTCTTTTTATACTCTAAATATGTAGAAATTTCTTTTTGCTTTTTAAAATATTCTGCTTCTTTTTCTTTAGTTTCTTCTTTTAAAATTTTAAGATGTTTTTCTTCCTCATATACTTCTTTAGTTAAGTCTTTAATGTCTTGCTCTGTCTCTTCATATTTTTCTTTTACAAATTTTGCAAGATCTGCAAATGTTAATACTTTATCATCATATGTAAATTCTAAATGACTATCATTGTCAATTTGAGTCTTAAATTTATATCTACTAGACACTTCAGTTTGAAGTATAAATAACGCCTTTAACAGTTTATAAAATTGCTCTCCTTCTTCTTTAGAATTAAGCACTATTTTATAAGTAGTTTTTAAACTTTCATATGCATATGTCTCGCCTACAATTTGAACTGAAAGTTTATCATCTTTATCATATACTTCATATACTAAAGGCCAATTTTTATTAAATACCCATAAATAATTTTCAATATCATTTATAAATTTATTAGATAAAATCTTTTCGCTATAATTTACATAGCTTATTGGAACATATATCTTTTCTACTTGCTTTTTGGCTTTTGATGTATATAAATCAACTTGTCTTTTTAATAAATAGAAAAATTCTGAATATGTATCTTCTTTTGTAGATGCAAGCATAAAATATCTTTCTGTTTTTTCATTATAATAAATTTGCCATAATTGATTTCTTGGATAAAACACTTTAAATGGGATCTCATCACTCATTTCATTTTGTCTATTATTTATTTCATAAAATTCTTCTAATGAAAAATCTTCAAGCATCCTAATAAAATCTTTTTGTCTTTCAAAGTCTTCTGCTGTCTTTGGCTTTTTTAAATAGGTTGCAAGTGAAGAAGCCCTTGAATATTTTTCTTTTATAGGGTCATCTCTATAAGCAGGTGTACAATAAATGTCTATATCTTCAATTGGAACATATTTATATACTTTTAGCTCTTTGTCACTATTTAATCTTGAAGGATTAAATTTTAAAGGCTCTACTTCATTTAGAAATTTAGGATTGCTACCATCTAAATCCAGTCCAAGAAAATCTAGTTTTTCCTTAATATCTTGATTTGCCAACTTACTCTTGTACCTTCTCCCTTTATTTTAAGTTTAAATTCATAATATAGCACAGTATATCATAAGATATGTTTTTTTCCAAGAATTTTTTTGTATAAATATTTTCATTTTTTAACTATTTCTAAGCAAAATAAAGTGCAAAATTATTTTGCACTTTATTTTCAAAAAATATTATTCATATTTTTTAACTTCATCTTTAATTTTTTGAATAAATTCATTTAGTCCCATTTGTCCTATATCTCCGTCTGTTCTTGAACGAACTCCAACTGCATTATTATCAACTTCTTTTTGTCCAATAATTAGCATGTAAGGAACTTTACTAAGTTGTGCTTCACGAATCTTATATCCAATTTTTTCATTTCTATCATCTAGCTCTACTCTAAAATCTTCATTTCTTAAAGCTTCTACGACTGATTTTGCATAATCTAATTGGCTTTCTGATATTGGCATAACTTTTACTTGAACTGGTGATAACCAAATTGGGAAAGCACCTTTTGTCTCTTCGATTAAGAAACACATAAATCTATCAAATGTTCCAAGAATTGCTCTATGAATTACAACTGGTCTATGTTTTTCATTATTTTCATCTACATATTCAAGTTCAAATCTCTCTGGAAGTAAGAAGTCTAATTGGCAAGTAGATACTGTTACATCATGACCTACAGCTGATTTAATTTGAACATCTAGCTTTGGTCCATAAAAAGCTGCTTCTCCTTCTGCTTCATAGAAATCTACACCAAGTTCAACTAAAATTTCTCTTAATTGACTTTCAGCTTTTTCCCACATTTCATCATCATCAAAATATTTTTCTTTATTATTCTTATCTCTTAATGATAATCTAAATTCGTAATCTTCGAATCCGAAATCTTTATATACATCAAGAATTAATTTTACAACTTTTCCGAAATTCTTCTTTTATTTGATCTGGTCTTACGAAAAGGTGTGCATCATTTTGGCACATCTCACGAACTCTTTCAAGTCCTACAACGCTACCACTATCTTCATATCTAAAGTCATGAGCAAGTTCACCAATTTTAATTGGAAGGTCTCTATAAGAACGAAGTTTGCTCTTATAAATTAACATATGATGTGGGCAATTCATTGGTCTTAAAACTATTTCTTCATTATCAAGTTTCATTACTGGAAACATATCTTCTTTATAATGATCCCAGTGTCCACTTGTTTTATATAGATTAACATTTGCAAGTGATGGTGTATAAACATGGCTGTATCCAAGTTTTACTTCTTTATCTTGAATGTATCTTTCAAGTAATCTTCTAACAGTTGCACCATTTGGAAGATACATTGGAAGACCAGATCCAACTAAAGGATGAGTCATAAATAATTCTAATTCTTTTCCAATTTTTCTATGATCTCTTTGTTTTGCTTCTTCAAGTTTTGCTAAATATTCATCAAGCTCGCTTTGCTTTGGGAATGAAATTCCATAAATTCTTTGAAGCATCTTGTTTTTTTCGTCTCCTCTCCAGTATGCTCCACCTGAAGATAAAAGTTTTACAGCTTTAACACATCCTGTAGATGGAAGGTGTGGTCCTCTACAAAGATCTGTAAAATCACCTTGTTTATAGAAAGAAATTACTTCACCTTCTGGAAGTTCTTCTATAATTTCTACTTTGTAATTTTCTCCTAAATCTTTCATCATTTTAATAGCTTCTTCTCTTGGAAGCTCAAATCTTTCGATAGGAAAATCTTCTTTAATAATTTTTCTCATCTCATCTTCGATTTTTCCTAAGTCTTCTTCTGTAAATGGTTTTTCTACATCAAAATCATAATAAAATCCATTTTCAATTGAAGGACCTATTGTTACCTTTGCCTTAGGAAATAATCTCTTTACAGCTTGTGCCATAATATGAGATGTCGTATGCCAATACATACTTTCTTCAACTTCTGCAGTTCTTCCTCCACCTAGTTTAATTTTAAACATATAAATTCCTCCTTTGCTACAAATTAAGTAGCTTTAAAAAAATTTATTTAAAGCAAGATTTCTTTTAGGAGATTTTTGCATACTAAAACAAATACAAAAATCCCCTATAAGCTATTTTGCTTATAGGGGTAAGTTTATTTCTTACGGTTCCACCCTAATGTTTAACTCTTTTGATTTATAACGTAATCTACACGCCATTTTCATGGAAACTCAGGGGTAGTTTTTCAAATATGTTTTTCAAGATTAGCTTTCAGCTTATAACTAATCATCTCTTTTGATAACCTCTATTTTACTTTGTCCCATCAACGTTTACATTATTTATATTACTCTTTATTTTTGTTTTTGTCAATTATTTTTACCTAAAAATCCCTTATTTTCCTTGATTATAGATATTTTTATATATATAATAATTGTATAATTTTTAAGGAGAGTTATATGAAACAAAAGATAAGTCCTAGAATATGCAAAAGAAATATGAAGCTTTTTCCATTTTATAGAGCACTATCATTTGACTATTTGTTTTTTTATACAATAAACTTTATATTTTTAACACAAGTAAAAAACATAAGTCCATCAGCAGTTGTTTTAGAAGACTCATTTTATGCAATATTTGTTATCATTCTTCAAATTCCGGCAACTATTATTGTTGATATTCTAGGAAAGAAAAAAAGTATATTACTTCGGAAATATATCAAATATAATTTATATATCTATGATACTTGGATGTTATAATCTATTTACATTAATAATAGCAGAAATTTTTTCAGCATTTGCTTTTTCACTTAAAGATATTTCAGATTTAAGTTTAATTAGTGAATCAATCCCGCCTACTAGTAAGAAAAGTGAAATTTTTGCAAAGCTTACAAGTAAAGGCCTTTCTGGATATTATGTACTAAATTCATTTTCACTTATAATTTCTGGATTTATCTTCAATATTAATGGTTATTTGCCAATTGTAATATCTTTAATATTAGTTATAGTATCATTTTTAATATCTTGTCTTTTCATTGAACCATTAAGTTCTGCAGAGATAAAAAATAGAAAAGATAAAGAAAAACAAATGAATAAAAAAGAAATCGCTATTTCAGATTTAAAAGTAGCATTAAATGATTTTAAAGATTATTTTAAATATATTGTAACATCTAAAAGACTTCGTGCACTTATACTTTTCTCTTCTGTTATGTATGGCTTAATTACAGTAATGGTAACATATCAAGTAAGTCTTCTTGAAGAACTAAGTGTATCTGCAAGTATTATTGGTATAATCTTTGCTGTTTTAGAAATAATATCTAGCATATTTTCTAAAAAACAAGCAAAGTTTCATAATAAATTTAGAAATAAATCTCTTATGGTTCTTGGATTCTTAGCAAGTTTCTCTTGCCTTTTAGCAGGACTTGCAGGATATATTTCATCTAATCTATATATAATAGTTGGAATTATAGTATTTGCACTTGCTATAAAATATGCAGTAGTTGGAATATATCATATTTTAATAGATAAATACTTTAGAAACTTTACAGATGAAAATATAGATTCAAAAGTTTTTTCTGCTAAAATGTTTTTTAATAGTATATCAAGTGCTCTTCTAGGAATAATCGCATCTATACTACTTGAATTTACATCAACTAAAAATTCTTTAATAATAATTAGTTTAATATTTATTTTCTTATTTATACTTGCTCTTACTTATATGAAATCAAGAGTTGGGCTAAAGCCTAAAGAATATTCAAAAGAAGAACTTAAGTTTAGTGACATTAATACTACTGTAAGTAATAAATAGAATATATCTAGAATAAAGATTAAAAAAAAGGAAAAAGAAAGATAAGTTTAAATTTATAGATTTATCTTTCTTCTTTTTTATCTGCTCTTTTTTTATTTTCTTTTCTATTTTCTTTAAAATATTCTTCTAAGATTTCTCTTATTTTAGAATCTCTATAACAAAAAAGTTCTAAAGTAATTTCTCTTCTTACATTTGGAAGGTTTGGAATATTATCTAAGATTTCTTCTAAATCTTCTTTTGTAAAAGCAAAAGCTTTTATAATAGAGTTTCTTGTCATTTCTGGATATTTACATAGCAAATATTCTAAAATATCTTTTGTAGTAGAATACTTACCATTTATGCTATCTTGTTTTGTACATACCATAGATTTTAAACTATCATCATATTCTTTTATTTTTTGATATAGCATATCGTCTAATTCGTCATTTGCAAATCCAAGTATTGCTTCATTATCAAACATTGGATATAAATCATATCTTTCTGTTTTTTTATTTAATCTTAAAAGCCAATTATTTTCTCTTCTATCATAATTTCCAAACTTTAAGTCAAATATTGTCATATCTATAAAATCTTGCATAAAATTTCTAAAGTCTTCATCTGTGCTATTACTTTTATCAAAATAATATTCTTTGCAAGCTTTAAATATAGTATCTATAGAAGTTGGATATAGCTTTATACCATATCTTTTTTCATACCAGATAAGTGCCCAATATGGATTTACAATATAATCATCAGAAGATTCATCAAAATAGCTGATACTCCCTCTAGAAGGATATACAAACTTTTTTTCATCTTCTTTAAATAAATCTACCTTGCAGCATTTTATTTTTAACTTCCTGGCAATCTCATAAGCTACTTTTTCTCCAATATGAATATATGGCTCAGATGTACACCTTTTAAATACAAACTTTGCTTTATTTGCTCTTGAATATACATAAGACTTATCTTTTAAAGCTTTTAAATGATATTCAAATCTATTTTCTGGATATTCACTAACTTCTACATATTTACTTAAATCAATTTTAGATATTACTTGATACACCTTTTTATTCCTTAAAAATTTTATGTTTACTATTTTACTACGATTTTTTACAATTTACAATATTACTGTTTTTCAAAAAAATAAAGCCAAATATGAAGTAAACTTTATATCGTTTATTTCAAATTTAGCTTTATATTGTTTTTTTGTTTTTATTATTTAATTTTTTATTTTATTAATATCCAGGCTTTTCTAAAAGTCTAAACATATTCTTTTTATATTCTTCAACTCCTGGTTGATTAAATGGATTTACTTCTAAAATAAGTCCTGACATAGCACATGCTTTTTCAAAAAAGTAAATTAAATGTCCTAAATTTTCTTCATCTAATCTATCTATAGTAATTTTCATATTTGGAACATTTCCTGAAACATGAGCTTCAATTGTACCTTCCATAGCCTTTTTATTAATATAATCTAGATCTTTTCCAGCTAAGAAATTTAATCCATCAATATTTTCTTTATCTTCTGCTAAAGTAATATTAGATTTTGGCTCTTCTACACATATTACTGTTTCCATTAAGTTTCTATTTCCATCTTGAATATATTGTCCCATTGAATGAAGATCTGTTGTAAAATCAACTCCTGCTGGGAATATTCCTTTTCCATCTTTTCCTTCACTTTCGCCATAAAGTTGTTTCCACCATTCTGTCATATAATGTAAAGATGGCTCGTAATTTGCTAATATCTCTGTAGTTTTTCCTGAATTATATAAAAGATTTCTAATTACAGCATATTTGTAGCAATCATTAAATTTTACCTCTTGATCTTTATATTTATCCATTGCTTCTTTTGCGCCTTCCATAAGCTTGTCTATATCAATTCCTGCAGTAGCAATTGGAAGAAGTCCAACAGCTGTTAATACAGAGAATCTTCCGCCTACATTATCAGGAATTACAAAAGTTTCATATTTTTCTTCATCAGCAAGTCCTTTTAAAGCTCCTTTTGCCTTATCTGTTGTAACATAAATTCTCTTTTTAGCCTCATCTACTCCATATTTTGTTTCAATTGCTTCTCTTAGTATTCTAAATGCAATAGCAGGCTCTGTTGTTGTACCAGATTTTGATATTACATTTAAAGAAATATCATTTTCTGCAATAAGTTCTAATAAATCATGTAAATAATTAGGGCTTAAATTATTTCCTGCATATATAATTTTTGGAGTTTTTCTTCTATCATTTGGCATCATATTATAAAAAGAATGTGATAATGCTTCAATTACTGCTCTTGCTCCAAGATAAGAACCACCAATTCCAATTACTATTAAGAAATCAGAATCTTTTTGTATCTTATTTGCAGCTTTTTTTATTCTTTCAAATTCTTCTTTATCATATTTTTCTGGTAAATCAACCCATCCTAAGAATTGAGTTTCATCATCTTTATTCTCTTCTATCCACTTATTATTTTCTTTTACTTTATCGTCTAAAGCATAAATCATTCTATCTATTATACTTGAATTACTATAATCAAACTTTACCATAAAGTCTACCTCCTTTTTTAATTTTAAAATAATAAAATAAAATTCACCTTTATTATATTTTTAAAGTATTTAAGTTGCAAGATAAATTTTAAAATTAAACCTAAAGTTAATTATTCATAACTTCATCTATTACAGAAGATAAATATTTCATACTAACTAAACATTGTTCTAAAGTATTTCCAGTAGCTCCTACTTCTATGATATACGCTCCATCAGAAACGTGTTGATTATATCTTGAATTTCTTACTATAATCGGTTTAAAAAGTCCTGGATACATTTTATTTGCTGTTTCTTGGACTTTAACAGCAAGTTTTAAATTAGTTTTCCAATTCTTGTGAGTAAGTCCTCCTCCATCTGTTCCAATCACAAACATAAGCTGAGAAGCCTCTTCTCCATTTATTTTTATAGTCGGTGCATATGAAGAATTACTTCCTAGGGCATCTCTATGAAGATCAATTACTAAACTTGCTTTGCTTGTCTTAAGTATTTTTTCTACAGTCTTAAGAGATCTAGAATACGATCCGTTATATTTTGGATAATCATGATATGTAATATTATGTTTTACATTAAAATTATATTTTTCTAAGTATTTAGTAAGTTCTGTTCCAACTCTTGCTACTGAATAATTTAAGTTTGTAGTTTTATATAGTCCTGTTTCTTTATACTTATATTTGTCAGTTTGAGTATAACTTTCACATGTATGAGTATGATAAATTACAATATCTTTTTTATTTTTAAAATCTATATTTTCTGGATTTAAGTCTTTTTCCGTTAATTTATATTTCGACTCATTTTTAATTTTTACGCCTTTATATGTTTTATTATATACATCTTTCTTATTATTTTTCTCTAATACTAAGGTTTCACTTTTCCCTTTAGAAGCAAGCTCAATTTTTGCGTCTATATCTTTATTCTCACTTTTTTTATTTTTATTATTTTCTTGATTTATATCATTAGAACCTGATTTTATATATTCTAAAAAACTTATTTCTTTTTCTAAAATTAAGTCTACTACATTTTCAAATTTAAAATTATTAAATATAAAATTGTCATTTTCTTTTTTATAAAAACTTACATTATCATTTATAGCATTATAAAAAGTTTTACCTTTAATCTCATTTAACTTATTTCCAATATAATCTTTAATATTAATATTTTTAAGCAAATTAAAAAATCTAGTACATATTATAACAAATACAATTATCGCTATAAATTTTACTAGATTTTTTATTAAATCTTTTATACTTACTACTGTTAAATTTATCATTTAATATTCATTCCTTTAAATATACTCTTCCTCTATATAGTATATTTAAAGTTTTTTCATATTATGCTAAATATTCAAGTATTTTTTCAGCATCTAAAGGAATATCTGTTTCTTCTCCAGATTCCATATTTTTGATTTTAGCAATCTTTTCTTTTACTTCTGTTTCTCCTATTGTAAGAACATATTTTGCCATTTTTTTATTTGCATATTTAAATTGTGAACCTATACTTCTACTGCAAATATCTTTTTCTACATATATTCCTTTATATCTTAATTCATTTGTAATCTTAAATGCTAAAACATTTGCTTCTTCTCCTATTGAAGCTATGTATAAATCAATATTTTTTTCTTTTAATTTATCTTTATTATAGCTTAAGAATACATCAACTAGTCTATCCATTCCTGTTGCCCATCCAACAGCTGGAGTATCCCCACCTCCTACTTCTTTAACTAAGCCATCATATCTTCCACCTCCGAAGAACTGTAAGTCCATCGTCTGAAGATACAAACTCAAATACTGTTTTTGTATAATAATCAAGTCCTCTTACAATACTTGAATCTATTTCATATTCTACTCCTAACTTTTCTAGCATGCTTTTTACATTATCAAAGTGTTTTCTACATTCGTCGCATAAATAGTCAATTATTCTTGGAGCACCTTCATTTAATTCTTTACACTTCTTTTCTTTGCAATCTAATATTCTCATTGGATTTTTTCCAAATCTTGTTTTGCATGTATCACAATATTTATCAAAATTTGGTCTTAAGAAATCTCTTAAAGCATCTTGATATTTTTTTCTACAACTTGGGCATCCTATACTATTTATGTTTAATTTTATATTTGGTATTTCTAATTTATCAAAAATTGTTTTTGCTAAAACTATAGTTTCAACATCAGCCTCATAAGATTCTGTACCTATAAGCTCTGTTCCTATTTGTCTAAATTCTCTATATCTTCCTTTTTGCACATTTTCATATCTATACATTGGCATACTATACCAAAGCTTAAGTGGAGTTCCTAAATTAATAAGTCCATCTTCTACATAACTTCTTACAACTCCTGCTGTACCTTCTGGTCTTAATGTTATACTTCTATCTCCTTTATCTCTAAAAGTATACATTTCTTTTTGTACAACATCAGTTGTCTCTCCAACTCCTCTTTGAAATAATTCTGTATATTCAAATACTGGAACTCTTATTTCTTTCATTCCTGCATTTTCTAAAATTTCTTTTATTGTATTTTCTATATATTGCCACACATATATTTCTCCTGGCAATATATCTCTCGTTCCTTTTGGTTTTTGTATCATTTTTTCCACTCTCCTAATTTTTATTTATCTTTTTCTAGTTATTTTTAAAATTCTTTTCTCTTTAAATCAAAATATAATGATTTTTCATCTCCTATTAATGTACTTCTTCCATGTCCTGGATAAAGAATTGTATCATCAGGATATGTTAATATCTTATTTTCAATGGAATCCATAATTTCTTCCATACTTCCAGTTGGAAGATCTGTTCTTCCCCAAGTACCTGCAAATATTGTATCTCCTGTAAACATTAATGAATGTTCTTTTGAATATAAACAAATTCCACCTTTAGTATGTCCAGGTGTCAGTATTACTTCAAACTCTATCTCACCAATATGAATTTTATCTCCATCATCTAATCTAGAATCTGCTTCAAGTTCTGGAAGGTTTATTTCTACATAATATGCTAAATTTATCTCTTCTTTATATAATCCTTCACTATCGAACCTACTTACTAATATCTTTCCACCTTTTTGCTCTTTTAATTTAGCGACTCCTCCTATATGGTCTGCATGACAATGTGTAAGAAAGATATATTTTACTTTTGCATCTAATATATCTAACATATCTATTATTTTTTCTACTTCAGACCCTGGATCTATTACCATAGCCTCTTTTGTTTTTTCATCTACAACTATATAACAATTTGTAATTAAATTTTTATTTTCAACTTTTACTTTTATCTCTTTTAAAATCATTTTTCTTTTCCTCTTGCTTATTTTCTTCTCTTTACTTCATAAACGCTATCTATTTTTCTAAGTGTTTTTATTACTTGATTTAATTCGTTTAAATTTTCAAGCTCTATTGTAATATATATGATTGCAATTTTTTCTTTAGTAGTTTTAGTATTTACACCAAGCATATTAAATTTAGCTGCTGTAATTTCTTTTATTACATCTGCTAAAAGACCTGTTCTGTCATTTGCATAAACTTCTATATCAACATTATATGTAGTCTTTGCTTCATCTGCCCAATAAACATCTATCATTCTATGTTCTTCTGATATTAAATCTTTTACATTTATACAATCAGTACGATGGACTGAAACTCCTCTTCCTTTAGTAATATATCCTACTATACTATCACCTGGAAGTGGATTACAACATTTTGAAAGTTTTACTAAGCAATTATCTATTCCTTCTACTACAACACCTGTCTTAGAAGGTTTTACTATTTCTTTTTTCTTGCTAAGTTCATATATTTTTTCTTCTAGGTCTTCTTCTGCGTGTTCTTTCTTATATTCTTCTAAAAGTCTTGTTATTATTTTAGAAGCTGAAATTGCACCAAATCCTATACTTGCATACATATCTTCTAGTGATGCATATTTATATCTTTCTAGAGCAGCATCTACCCATTCTGTTTTAAATAAATCAGAATGTTTCATTCCGATTTTCTTTATTTCTTTTTCTAGAATATCTTTTCCTTTTTCAATATTTTCTTCTCTTTGAGCTTTTTTAAACCATCTTTGAATTCTTGTTTTAGCAGTTGAACTTTTAACAAATTTAAGCCAATCACGGCTTGGACCTTTTGATTGGTCTGATGTAATAATTTCTACTATATCACCATTTTTTAATTTAGTAATAATTGGCATCATTTTACTATTTATTTTAGCACCAATCATCTTATTTCCAACTTGTTCATGTATTGCGTATGCTAAATCTATTGGTGTACTTTCTCTTGGAAGTACCTTTATATCTCCTTTAGGAGTAAATACGTGAACTTCATCTTCAAATAATTCTTGTTTTAATGTATTTAAAAATTCATCTGGATTTTCTGTATCTTTTTGCCACTCTAAAGTTTCTCTTAGCCAAGATAATTTATCATCTGTTACAACAACTTCTTGTTTTTTGCCTTTATTGCTAGCTTCCTTATAAGCCCAATGGGCAGCAATACCAAACTCTGCTACTCTATGCATATCCCAAGTACGAATTTGTACTTCAAATGGAACTCCACCAGGGCCAATTAAAGTAGTATGTATTGATTGATACATATTTTTCTTTGGAACTGCTATATAATCTTTAAATCTTCCAGGCATTGGATTATATAAATCATGTACAATTCCGAAGTACTGCATAACAATCTCTTACTGAGTTTACTAAAATTCTTAACGCAAATAAGTCATATATTTGATCTAGAGTTTTATTATCTCTTTTCATTTTTCTATATATACTATATAAATGCTTTGCTCTTCCGAGTTACTTCTGCTACAATTTTTGCATTTTTAAGTTCAACTTTTAATTGATCCATAATCTTATCAATAAAAGCTAATCTTTCATCTCTTTTTTTATCTAATCCTTTTACTATCTCATGATATTCTTCTGGATATAAATATTTAAAAGATAAATCTTCAAGCTCCCATTTTAAAGAATATATTCCGAAGTCTATTTGCAAGAGGGGCAAATAAATCCATAGTCTCTTTTGCATTTGCAATTTGTCTTTCTCTTGATAGATATTTAAGTGTTCTCATATTATGAAGTCTATCTGCAAGTTTAATTAATATAACTCTTATGTCTTTGCCCATTGCAAGAAACATCTTACGATAATCTTCTACTTGTTGTTCTTCTTTAGTTGTATAATTTAATTTTCCAAGTTTTGTAACGCCTTCTACCATCTCAGCAATAGTCTCACCAAAGTCTCTTACTATATCCTCATGTGTTGCATCTGTATCTTCTACAACATCGTGAAGAAGTGCTGCTGCAATTGTTTCAGAATCAAGTTCTAGTTCTGCTAGAGTATATGCAACTTGCAAAGGATGAACAATATATGGCTCTCCTGATTTTCTAAGCTGATTGCCATGATGAAGTTTAGCATATTCGTAAGCTTTCATAATAAGCTTAGTATCTACTTTTTTATTCTTCTCTTTGGCCATTTTAATTACGTCTTCAATTGTTCTCTCTTCTACCATATATGTTCCTCCTCTATATTTTTTAGTATGATTTCATCAAATCTTTTATATTTATCTGTACACTATCTATTCCGCTGAAAAGAATTGATTTCCAAGTTTCCTGCTATATCTACTTTATCACCAATTGTATACTCTTTAGAAAGATATCCTAAATTAAATCCTATTGCATTTATAATTGTATTTTCATCTTTTAATGTAAGTTTTAAATGCTTTCCTTCTGAAAGAGCTCTTATAGAATCTACTTTTAGATTTTTAAATACAAAAAGTGGCCTTTTATTTGCCTCTCCAAAAGGCTCTAATGTATCTAATTCTTTTGCAAGTTCTATTGATGCATCTTTTATAGATAAAATTTTATCAATTTCTATTATTGGAATAATCTTATTTACATCTTTTTCATTTGCATATTCTTCAAATTTTTCTTTAAAAATTTCAAAATTTTCTCTTTTTAAGCTAAGTCCTATTGCCATTTCATGTCCACCATATTTTTCAAGATAAGGTGATAAATTAAGTAAAGCTTCATGCAAATCAAATCCTGGAATACTTCTTCCAGACCCTTTTGCTTCTTCACCTTCAAAGCAAACTAGTATTGATGGCTTAAAATACATATCTGTAATCTTTGAAGATACTATTCCTATTACTCCATGATGCCAGCCATCTGCACCAATTACAATTGAGTTTTTATTTTCTAACTTTTCCTTTTCTATTATTTTAGTAGCATCTTCAAAAATTGATTTTTCTATTTCTTGTCTATCTCTATTATATTTATTTAATTTATCTGTAATATCTATTGCCTCTTCTTTATTTTCTGTTAAGAATAACTTTAATGCCTCTTCTTCATATCCCATTCTACCACAAGCATTTATTCTTGGAGCAATTCCAAATGAAATAGTATTTGAATTTATGTCACTATATCCTGAAGCTAAAAGAAGAGCTTTAAGTCCTAAATTTCTTGTTACTTCTACAAGCTTAAGTCCAAGTTTTGCAATTATTCTATTTTCATCTACTAATGGTACTATATCAGAAATTGTACCAATACATACTATATCTAAATATTTTAAATATTCATTTTCAGAGATACCAATTTTCATTCCAATAGCTTGTATAAGCTTAAATACGACTCCAACTCCTGCTAAATTTTTAAATGGATATTTACTATCTTTTCTTTTATTATCAATTACAGCTAAAGCTTTTGGAAGTGTATCCATTGGTTCATGGTGATCTGTTACTATTGTTTCTATTCCAAGTGAATTTGCATATTCTACTTCTTCTATAGCAGAAATTCCGCAATCTACAGTTATAATTAAAGTATATCCCTCTTTTGCAATTTTTTCTATTGCAAGTTTATTTAATCCATAGCCTTCATTTAATCTATTTGGTATATAATATCCGGCAATCAAGTCCTCTTTCTTTTAAAAATTTTTTAAGTACTGTTATACTTGTAATTCCATCTACATCATAGTCTCCATATATTAAAGTTTTTTCATTGTTTTCTATTGCTTTTAGTATTCTATCTACTGCAATTTTCATATCTGTTATTTTATAAGGATCATGAAAATCTTTTCTAGTAGGATTTAAAAATATTTCAATATCTTTTTTATTTTCAATTTTTCTATTTACTAATATTGTTGCTAATGTTTCAGAAATATTATGCTCTTTTGCAATTTCTTGTACTTTTGCCTCATCTGTTTTGCTATATTCCCATTTCTTATACATTTTCCTTTTCTCCAATTTAAAATTTTCCTTTATTATATCTTATTTTGTATCTTTTTGAAATACTTTTTTTCTTTATATTTTCTTAAATTTCATATTTTTGAAACAAAGTTTACATATTATGCATACATTATATTATAGATATTTAAAGGAGGAAATAAATAATGTTTAGACAATGCAATTGTAATAATCAATATAATAATTCTTATATGCCTGTAGATTATGATGACAATATGTATAATAATAATGATGATATGTATGAGCAAATGTGTCATATGGAAAGTTCATTAGAAAATGAAAACAATAGTCCTTGCAACTGTGGCTATAATAGTTCAAATGTATTTTCTAATACTCTTTTATATGCAAGTTCATATGTTCCTCATCAATATATGAATAAAGTTTATACTCCTGAAACAGGTCTTAAAATGGGAACTATTTTTCCAGAACTTTTAAGCCCATATTGTCCAGGTCAATCTCAAGAGATTATGAATTATTTAAAAGATTCAAGAGACTATGAAGGAGGCTGTAATACAAATGGATAATGAAAACAGAAACTGTGAAAATAACAATAAGAAAGAACTTTTAAGAGAAATTCAGTGGCTTACTTTTTCAATTATTGAACTTGCTCAATATTTAGATATTAATCCTGAAGATAGAAGAGCTTTATGTCTTCATAATTCTTATGCAAATAAGCTTCGCAAATTAACTGATAAATATGAGTCAATGTATGGACCACTTTCAATAAACTGTCCATGTAATAGCTGGAGATGGCTAGAAGAACCTTGGCCATGGGAAAAAGGAGGTAGTAACTAATGTGGTTATATCATAAAAAATTAGAATATCCTATTAATATAAAGAATCCAAATCCTAGACTTGCTAAATTTATAATTTCTCAATATGGTGGACCAGATGGAGAAATTGGAGCTGCTCTAAGATATTTATCTCAAAAGTTTTCAATGCCTGATCAAAAATCAAAAGCAATATTAAATGATATTGGAACTGAGGAGCTCGCACACTTAGAAATGGTTGGAACTATAGTTCATCAATTAACAGATAATGTATCTGCTGAAGAGCTTGAAAAAGCTGGTCTTGGAGACTATTATACCGATCACGGCTGGGGCGTATATCCTCAATCTGCTTCTGGCACACCTTTTTCTGCTGCAACATTCCAAGTCACAAGTGATCCTGTAGCAGACTTGCAAGAAGATATGGCTGCTGAGCAAAAAGCTAGAATGACTTACGAAAAATTAATCGATCTTTGTGCAGATGATCCAGATGTTGTAGACCCACTTCGTTTCTTAAGAGAAAGAGAAGTAGTCCATTTTCAAAGATTTGGTGAATCATTAAACGGTATTCATGAAAAACTTGCCAAAACTAAATTTTATATGAATCAAATAGTCGAAAATTAAGAAAAAGGCTTCTGGCCTTTTTTCTACTTTTATTTAAACTCCTATAAGAGCTTTTGGTTTTCCTTTTTTTACTGCTTCTTCAACTGATTTTTTAGTTGCATACCCTTCTCTTAAAGCAGTTACTAAAGTCATTGGACTTATATCTTTTTTATTTTGATTACAACTATAACATAACAGTTGATAGTTTTTAATAGAATTTAACCCACCTTTTGATGAAGGATATATATGATCTTTTGTTAGCATTTCTCCTCTTTTAGTATAAGCATTAAAATGATATCCATATTTTCCATTGTATTCAAGATTACAATATTCTGCTTTTTTACCGCAAAAAGCACATTTAAAATCATATTTAATTAGCACACTATAATTAACATATCCTGTATTTATTTTATATCCATCAAATTCTATATATTTTTGATTTCTATTTTTGGTAATATTTCTAATATAGACTAATGGTAAGTTTGATAATATTATTTTATTTTTTCTCATATTCTCTTGCTTCCTATTTTAATCTATCTTTTTATACATTTTATATATGTATATATTTTATTAAAAAAAACATTAAGCGTCAATTTATTCTATTATTTTTTCTATATTATATAAATCTGTAAAATTTATCTTTAAATCATCATAAAAAACGATTTTTTTATTTTGTTTATCTAATTTTTTTACTTTTCCTTTTAAAGTCTTATATTTACCATTTTCATAATAAATAATTTTAATATAATCATTTATATTTAATTCTTTTAAGCTATCTGAAATATTATTTAATATTTCTTCTGAAAGCTCCATTTTTTCAATGTTTTCTGCTTTTCTTTCTTTTTTAGCAAGTTCTTCTCTTAAGCCTTTAAGAGCATCAAAGGGCAGAAACTGTTTTGCTCTATCTATTTTACTAATAGCCATTATGACCTCCTATTAAAGTATTTCTAATTTTTGTTGTAGCACCTTCTTCTAAATCAATTCCTCTAAGAATAGCATTTTTTCCTTCTTTATGTTTTATTTTAATAATTGTCTCTTCTATTCTTTTTTCTTTATTGTTTTTTTCTTCATTTTCAAATAAATTAATTTGTTTGAAACTCTTTTCCTGCACTCTTTCAAAAGAAATTCCTATTCTTCTTATTTTTAAATTTTTATCTACTATTTTGTCATATAGTTTTAAAAATTCAAATACTAATTTTGAATAAAGATTTGTAAATTCATATAATGATTTACTTGATCGTGCATCACTTCCATACTCTTTTGAATATCCAATATATAGAGAAATCCTATCTGTTTCTAAATTTTTTTCAATTAAGCTTTGTGATAATATCTCTACCATTTCTTTTAGTACAAGTCTTGCTTTATCAAAATCATAATCTTTAAATAATATTTGACTATTTGAAATTGAATTACTTTTTGGAGTATATTCTTTTATGTCTTTTATAGTACAGCTTTCTCTTCCAAAAGCATGATCTATCATAAGCTCTGCATTTATTCCAAATTCTTTATATAATCTCTCTTTATTGTAATGTGCTAAATCATACATATCAAAAATTCTCATTTTGTTTAGTCTTTTTTCTATTCTACTTCCAATTTGCCAAAAATCTTTAAGTGGCTTATAATGCCATAACTCTTTTTTATACTTTTCCTCATTTAACCATCCTATATTAGTACTTGAATGTTTTGACATTATATCAAGTGCAATTTTAGCAAGATACATATTTGTACCAATACCACAAGTAGCAGTAATTCCATAAGTATCAAATATATCCCTCATAATAGTTCTTGCTAAATCTATAGACTTCATTTTATACATTTTTAAATAATCTGTTACATCTAAAAAAGCTTCATCTATTGAATATACATGTATATCATTTTTTGAAATATACTTTAAATAAATTTCATAAATATTTGCAGAATACTCTATATATTTACTCATTCTAGGAAGTGCAACAATGTAATTTATTCCTTTTGGAATTTCATAAATTCTACATCTATTTTTAATTCCAAGCATTTTTAATGCAGGAGTAATTGCTAAACAAATAGCACCGTTTTCCTCTAGAAGGATCAGCAACAACTAAATTTGTAGTAAATGGATCTAATCCTCTTTCTACACATTCTACAGACGCAAAAAAAGTTTTTAAATCTATTACAAAATATACCCTGTTCATAATGCTCTCCTTAATCAAAGCAAAGAACTTTTGTTCTTCTTTTTGATTATAACATTTATTTAAGCACTTGTAAACATTTGTTTGTAATTTTTAAAAACTTTTTATTATTTATTTTACTTATTTTTATTTATATTTATTTATATTTAAACTTATTATTAATTCTTGTTCTCTTTATATAAAATATATTTATTATCTTTTTTCTTAATTAAATCTCCTACTTTAAACTTCAAATATTTTTCTCTTGAAATACTAAAATATCCTCCTTCTTCTACGCTAGTTAGGAATATCTTATCATCTTTTATTTCTTCTACAGAATATACTTCATTTTCTTCCTGCTCTAAATTAAAGAACATATCTTGTAGCTTACCAAAAGCTTCCCTATTTGTTATATTCTCTAAAGTTAATTGCTTGTCTGAAACTTTAAGCAATCCATCTTCTACATATAATGTCATTCCAAGAGAAAGGTCATTTTTTATAGATTGATCTATTTTTTCAGTTACAATTTCTTTTCCGTTTTCTATATTAACAGCAGTTACTTTTTCATCATTTATATCTCTTACAATATATTTTTCATTTTCTGTTAAAAGCTCTTCTTCATTATTCTTATTTTTTCCAGTCAAAACTTCATTCATTGCATTCATGAATTCTTCTATAAAACCAATTTTATTTTCTTTTTTTGAATCTTTATCTAAATTATTTTCTAAATCGATATTCATATTCTCTCCTCATATAAATCTTTTTATAGATTATATTTTCTTTTTATCTATTTTTCAATGTTTTAAACGGTAAAAGCAAAAAAAATTTCTTTACTGCAGAATTTTCAAATGTTATAATTTTAAAAAATAAATCTTTTTTAGGAGAAAAAACATGAACAAAAGAGAAAAAAAGAAATTGATGGAATTTACTATTACTTTAATTTTCATTTTAGTTTTAGTTATACTACGGTTATTTTAATAAACGCATAACACCTTCTAATGAAACAAATATAGAAAAGCCTGAAATATCTTTTTCTTTAAATGATATTCCAGAATTTGATGAAACTACACCATATGTTGTAATAAATAATAATACTCCATCATTTACAGACGAGGATATGTCAAATACAAAATCATTTGAAAATTATGGAGATCTTGATTCTCTTGGAAGATGTACAGTAGCTTTTGCTTGTATTGGGCAAGATATTATGCCTACAGAAAAAAGAGGTGATATTTCTTCTATAAAGCCTACTGGATGGAAAAGTACTAAATATGATATAGTAGATGGAAAATATTTATATAATAGATGTCATTTAATTGGATATCAGCTAACAGCAGAAAATGCAAATGAAAAAAATCTAATTACTGGGACAAGATTTATGAATGTAGATGGTATGCTACCTTTTGAAAATAAAGTAGCAGAATATGTAGAAAATACAAATAATCATGTATTATATAGAGTAACTCCAATTTTCAAAGATAAGAACTTAGTTGCAAGTGGAGTTCAAATAGAAGCAAAATCTGTTGAAGATAATGGTAAAGGAATCTCATTTAATGTATATGTTTATAATAACCAGCCTGGAATAACAATAGATTATTTAACTGGTAAAAGTTCTCTTACAAAATAAAATACTCCCTTATAGCAATATGCTATATGGGAATTTTTTATTTTTGATATTCTTTTAATAAATCATCAAAATTATTTTTAGTTAATTTTTTATATTGTTTTTTAAATTTCTTATATTCCGTTTTCCATGAATTATATTTTTTATCATCTCTATGATCTGGTAAATCATAATTTTCTTTTAAATATTTTGAAAAATATAATGTATATTTAGTTGCTCCATATACGTTTATATGAGCTTCATTATACAAATCATTTGAAAAATCTATTCCTACTTCATCATTAATCTTATTAAAGTTTATAACTTTTAAATTATTTTTTTCTATAATCTTTACAGCATCATTTATTCTCATATTTATTTCTTTATCATAGCATTTAATTGGAATTACAAATAATGCATTTAGTTTATTATCATTAATGTATTTTATAATTTGAAGTAAATTTTCCTTATTTTTTTCTTGGAGTGGCATAGTATCTTCTATCCAATTATATGTTTCTTGCGGTGATATAACTGCTGTTGATTTTGCAAAGAGACTTCCTTTAAATAAAGTTTCATTTCCTTTAAAGTTTATCTTACTTAAATTTTTCCATCTATTATGATACATAAAAAAGCTAAAATAATTACTAATATAATCTTTTATATCACTTTTTTCTTTTTTTAAACTTAAAGATTCGTTTATAGCATCAATTCTATTTTTTGAAAACTTCATTGAATCATATTGTTTTCTATCATTAGCATTTACGAATATATCTAAATCATCTGCAATTTTGGCAATATCTATAACATACAATTTTGGATTTTGAGTTTTTACAGATTCTTTAAGTAGATATTTCAAAAATATTGGATTTTGCGTATCAGATGATAATAATCCTGTTGCAAATCCATATAAATCAAAAGCAAGCGTTGTATTAAAATGAGCGTATACATTACTACTTCCGATGTAAACTACATCAAGTGAGTTTTTAGGTTCATCATAAAAACTTGCAATTGGAGTTTCCTCAAGCCATAAAACATTAAATACTGAATAAAACAAAAAGCATAATATTACTATAAAACAAATTATCTTTAAAATTGTTTTATAAAAATATCCGTGTGTGTGTGTGTGTGTGTACTCGCTCTAGGCTTTTCTTCTCTTTCATTTTTTACTCCTTTTTGACATCTTTTAATAAATCATCAAAATTATTTTTGGTTAATTTTTTATATTGTTTTTTAAATCTCTTATATTCTTTTTTCCATGAATCATATTTTTTATCATCTCTATGATCTGGCAAATCATAATTTTCCTTCAAATATTTTGAAAAGTATAATGTATTTTTAGTTGCTCCATATACATTTAAATGATTAGCATTATATAAATCAGTTGAAAAATTTATTTTTATATCTTTTTCTTTATTTAAATTTAATACCTTAAAATTATTCTCTTCTAAAATTCTTATAGCATAATTAGTTCTTTTTATTACATTTTCATCATTATAGCATTTTATTGGAACTACGAATAATACATTTAAATTTTCCTTTTTTATGTAATCTATTAGTTCATTTAAAACTTTTTCATTACTTTCTTGAAGCTTTTCTTCTTCATCAGTCCAAGTACTCTTTTTTTGGAAAATAGTTGGTACTGTATATTTTGAACATACATATCCTTTAAAAAAAATTTCTTCTCCTTCAAAACTCTCTTTAGTAATATTTTTCCATCTGTTATGATACATAAAAAAGCTAAAATAATAATCAAGATATTCATCTTTAGGAATATTCTGTAACTCTAAAAAATCATTAATTGCTTCAAATCTATTTTTTGAAAATTCCATAGAATCTAAGGTTCTTCTATGATCTTCTTCTGTATAAACATCATTATCTATTCCAACTCTAGCTAAATCTATAACAAAAAGTTTTGGATTTTGTTTTTCTAATACTTCTTGCATAAGATATTTCACATCCATAAATGGCTGAGATGCTGTTGTCATCATTCCGGTAGTATATCCATACATATCAAAAGCAAGTGTAGAATTAAAAGCTGTATAAACATTACTACTTCCAATATAAGCAACATCTATAGAATTCTCTGGCTCATCATAAAAATATGCTACTGCCGTTTTATTTAACCAAAGAATATTTGAAACATAATAAAATAAAAAGCAAAATATTACTGTAAAACAAATAAACTTTAAAATTGTTTTATAAAAATATCCGTGTGTGTGTGTGTGTACTCGCTCTAAGCTTTTACTAGTTTCCATTTTTCACTCCTTTAAAATTGTCTATATATAAATGCAGCAGGATCATATCCTGGGCCATAGCATCCAAATATCAAAATAATAAATATTAATGAATATAAACATACCCATCTAAATACAATATTTTGCTTGAATAATTTTTCTCTAATATCTCCTCTTCTTGCAAGAAGTTGAACTACAAACATTATGATTAATGAATAAATTAATATTCTAAAATCATACATATCAAGTCCTGCTTTGTATAGTGAAGTTCTATCAAATAATACCCAAGGATTCCAAACAAATGCATTTTTCATTATATGAATAGCATTTGTTACACTAGTTGCTCTAAAGAATATCATCGCAATTGAAAACAGTAAATATGTTCTTAGCATTTGATATAATTTATAACTAAACTTTTCTGTATCTATTCCAAGCTTTTTATTTACTTTTTCTGCAACTGGTGCTAAAGTTTCTTCTAGGAAAATATAGATAAATTGCAAAATTCCTGAACCTATAATAAAAGTATAAGCTCCTTCATGCCAAGCTCCAATTAGTACCCACATAATAAACATTGAAAGATACATTGGAATTTTCTTGCCTGTTTTCTTACCAAACTTTTCTTTACACTTCTTACCGAGATTCTGCATAAAATCACTTTTTAGCAATGGATAAAAAATATAATCTTTAAGCCAACAGCCTAGTGTTATATGCCAATTTCTCCAAAGTTCTGTAATAGATCTTGAGAAAAATGGTAATGTAAAGTTTTCTGGTAGTTTAATTCCAATAATCTCAGAAATTCCCATGATAACATCAATAGATCCTGAGAAATTAGTATAAAGTTGCAATGTAAAGAATAATATTGCAATTATAGTATAGAATCCATCAAATTTAGCTAAGTTTCCATATACTGTATCTACAAACATTCCTAGTCTTTGAGATATAACAAGTATCTTAAATACCCCCCAAAGAATTCTAACTAATCCTCTGCACATTCTTTTATAATCAAATTTGTGCTTTCCATAAAGTTCATTTTCTATAGCATCATATCTTATAAAAGGTCCAGATGTAAGTATTGGAAAGTATGACATAAATAAAGCACACTTAAATATATTTTTCTGAGGCTCTACTAATCCCCTATAAATATCTGTTAGATAGCTAATCATAATTAAAGAATAATAGCTAATTCCAACTAATGAATTTCTATGTACTAGTCCAAATTGATAGTCAACTTTAAATAGATTTAGTATATGATTTCCTGTTACTAAAAATAAATTTGTATATTTTAAATAAATTAATTGTCCTAAAATTATTAAAATTCCAAGTATTAAATATCTCTTTGATTTTTTAGCATCATCTTTATTTTTATAAATCGCCATTCCTAAAAAATATGTTGGAACAAGTACTACTAATGCTTGTATAACAGTTCCTACATTTAAATTGTCATAAAATAAGAATATGACACTTGAAACTAAAAGAACTACCCATTGTATTTTTTTTGGAACTACAAAATAAATTAATAATACCATTAAACCAAAAAACAAAAATGTTAATGATGTTAAGCTCATTTTTTACTCCTCTACTAATTCTATTAGTCCTAAATCCCACATTAAAAACGCAACTTTTTTATTACCAAAAAGTATTGCTTCTTTTGGGCTACTTACTAAAAAAGCGCCGTCTGATACTAAGTCTTCTATTGTTTTTTCTATATTATTTGTACTATAACAAGTATGATACAAATATTGTCTTTTCTTAAGTATATTTCTTACTACTTCACCATTTATAAGTTCTATTTTTACATTATTACTTAATGTTAGCATACATAAATTTGCATTTTGATTTGCATCAAAAACAGTATCACTAATCTCTTTAATATCAAAATATTTTTTAAGTTTAGTAATACTATTATCAATATTTTCTGTCGCAATTCCTATATGATGAAATTCCATTTTTTCCACCTACTTTTATTTTCCTCTATTTAATATAATATTTACCATGTCTCCTACATTTTTCATAGTAGTAACTTCACCCATATTAAACTTCATTCCAAATTCTTGCTCAACTGCAACAATTAAATTAATATGCTCTAAACTATCCCAATCTTCAATATCATTTGATGTAGTATTTTCATTTACTACAATAGAATCATCATCAAATACATCTCTAAATACATTATTTAATCTTTCAAAAACTTCTTCTCTTTCCATTCTAATTCACCTCAATAACATTATTTTTATTAGTATATTCTTTAGAAATATCTAATTTATATACTTTATTTCCTTTTTCATCACAAGAAATTTCTTCAAATCCTTGCAAATCATAAAAATTATTAACCATTTTATTTTTTAAAGTTGGATAATAGTATCCATATATAGTTTTGATATTTCTCTCTTTTGCCTTTTCTACTAACTTGTCCATCATAGCAAATTCCATATTTCTCTTTAATACTCTACAGCTCATTATCCAAAGATCAATATGAAGTTCGTCTTCATTTTTTATATTTCCAATAACAACTGAAATTACTCCATTGTCTCCAAATATGTCTTCTAGTTTTCCATAAAGTTTAATGTAATTATCATTATTTGCAACTTCTTCAATATCTGCTAAAGAATATCTTTTAGTAGTTAAATTAAATTGATTACTTTTATTACTTAATTGAGAAATTCTCTCTAAATATATAGGTTTAAAGTCTTCTATTTCAGCTTTCATTTTTAGTGATAATAGATAATCATCATAATTTTCAAAAGTAGCCATCATTTGACTTCTTTTTGCATTATCTTTATACATTTCACTTTTCTTCAAATCTTCTTTAGAAAAGTTTGTAACTTCAAAATATCCGTTATGATCAATTATTCTTATGTAATTTTCTGGAACATCTATCTCTGGAGCTGAAATTCCATCTATATAATTTTCTACAATCTTTCTTTCAGCAGGATTATCATCTACAAATACAAAACTATCTGCTCCTAAATTTAGCTCTTCTGCAATATCTTTTGTATTTAAATTTTTAGGATTCCAATTAGCTTTAATTATAATAAAATCATCTGGTTTTAAAGTTCCAGCCTCATGATTTAATCCAGCTATTGCATTTTCATATTCATTTTTAGAATTTACATTTAGGATTACTCCTAATGATTTATGCTCTTTTAAATAGTTTTGAAATTCTGAATAAACTTGACCACTAGGAACTTCTGGTCCAATTTTTAAGTTTTCTACTCCATCGTCTCCTACTATTCCACCCCATAAGGTATTATCTAAATCTAATACAAAAGCTTTTTTATTCTTTCCATAAATTGATTTTATAATATTTGCAATATTAAAAGATAAATATGGAATTGCTGGTACTTCTAAAGCATATTTATACATATGATAATAAAATTGATTTGACCACTTATCTAATCCATAGCAAGCTGATATATAATTTATATCATTTATAAAAAAGTTTTTTGTACTATTTGCATAATCATAAAACTTTTGATTTAGCCTAGTTATAAAATTTATTTTTCCGTGAATATCACTTGCATCTTTATTTCCAAGAAGTCTATAATATGGATACTCAAAATTATTTTGAATAATTGTACAATCAAATTTCTCAAAAAGCTTATCCCACATTTTTTTAAACTTCTCATACTCTGCATTTAACATTTCCATTATAGTATTTTCATCGTCATACATACTTGGATAATTTATTATATTTCTATTTGTTGTATGTATATATATAATATCTGGTTTAAAAGAATCTAATTCTTCATTTCCAAACATTGCGTCTTCATAATACTTGTTATATTCTGATTCATAAAATGTAGGCTTAATTCCATAATTTAATAAAAATATTTCAAGCATATTTTTTATTTCACTAGTTGTAGAGCCACCAAGTATTGCAATATTTTTTTCTATAAGCCCTGGCTTTTCTAGTAATTGTCTTTTTATTTTCTTCTTATTTTTAAGTAAATTATTTGCATCAAATGGATATTCTAATTCTTTCATTTGTACCTCCTATTTTTTAATCAAAAAAAATCTAAAACTATAAGCTTAGACTAAGTATTTTTATATATCTTTTTACCGCTTTTGTCAAGGATTTAAAAATCTAAGACTTCAAAAAAATACCAGTTTATTAAACTGGTATTTTTAATATATCTTAAATTTTTTCTAAACAATTAAACATTACTTTTTCTAAGTCGTCTATAGAAACTACAGACTTTTTTGTGGCCTCTAAAAAATCTTCTGATGAAACTTTTCTTAAATCAAATAAGAAACTATTTTTTAAAGCAAGTTGTCTTATAAATTCTCTAGTTACTCTTCCATTTCCCTCTCTAAAAGGATGAAGTACATTTAATTCTGATAAATAATAAGCAAGTCTTTTAGAAAGTTTTTCTTTTGAATATCCTTCAAGATAATTTTCTTTTTTAATCTCATTTAATATTCTATCTAATTCTTCATCTATATATTGCCAACTTGCAAATGTAAAATCATCTTTTGCAATATTTTCTGTTCTAAGCTTTCCTGCAAAAAAATAAATATCTTCAAATAAGAATTTATGAATCTGCATAAAATGTTCTTTGTCAAAATTTCCTGTAACTCCAAGTCTTCTAAGCTCATATGATTTTACTACAGCAATTCTATTTTCTAATTTTAAAAGTACATCAAAATCTTTTATCTCAAGTTTATTTTTTAGTACATTTGTACCTTTATAACAATATATAGAATTTCTTGCTTCATAGAAATCTTCCATATATCTTTATCTCCTAAATCAATCTTAATTTACAGAATTTTTAATACTAGAAATCATATCATTTAAGCTTATTTCATCATTTGAATATCTTTCTAATAATCTTATATCTTCATCTGTAATATTCATATTTTCCATTTCAAAATCTGTTTTTATATTATCTATATCATAAAAGAATTTTTCTTTTTTATCCATAACAAAAATCCTCCTTTTTTCTCTAAACACTACATTTCTATTATACCACAAAATGCTTAAAAAATCTATACTTTTGACGTTTTTTATAATCTTTTTTAAAAAATTTAATGCATAAAAATAGGGCTATTTTTAAGCCCCATTTTTTTATTTCTCTTCTTTATTTTCTTTTTCTTCTATTTTTTCATTTTTTACTTCTTCTTGATTAGTTTCTGTATCATCCTTTTCTTTTTTGTCTTCATCTTTGTCTTCATCATCAAAACTTACATTTATATTTTGTTCACGTGTTATTAAATCTACTTCGAAATAATCAGATTGCTTAAATCCAAATATCTTAGCAAGTACATTCGTTGGGAAGGATTGTACTAATATATTATAATTTCTAGTCTGTTCATTATATTTTTTTCTTGATTCTTCTATATCTTTTTCAACTTCTTCAAGACCTTTTTGAAGTTTTATAAAATTATCACTTGCTTTTATTTCAGGATAATTTTCTACTGTTATAAAAACATCTTTGATTACTTCAGATAGCTTATCCTCTGTTTTTTGTCTTTGTCCTACTGATAAATTATTTTGAAGCTTTTCTCTTATTTCAGTAATTTGTTTTAAGGTTTTTTCTTCGTGATTTGCATACGCTTTTACAGTAGCTTCTAGATTTGGAACTAAATCAAATCTTTTCTTAAGTGCAACATCAACATTATAAAAAGCTTCTCTATTTAAATTTAATGCTTTTACTAATTTATTAAAAAATACAATTACCGCAATAACGAATATTGCTAATATTACAATAAAAATAATTGTTGTAGGTTCCATAAATTTTCTCCTTGATTTTAACTTTTGTATAAACTTTACTTAATCATTATATATATACTATATCTATTTTTCAAGCTAAAAACTATTTTTTTCTTAAGGCTGATACAAAAAATCCTTCATAATACTTATTTGGTTTAATACATATTGTGCCATCTATCTTAGTATTTAGTAATTCTAGGTTTTTAGTACCACTTAAATTTATATTTTCTATTTCAAGTAATCCTTCATTTTCACTTAATACTTTTTCTATAATTTTTTCATTTTCTTCTTCTAAAATAGAACAAGTAGAATATACAATCGTTCCACCTTTTTTTAAAAGTTTTACAGCTTTTCTTAAAAGTTCTAATTGAGATTTCACACATTTTGAAATTAAATCTTCTGTTAAATATTTAAGATTACTTTCATTATTTATAAAAAGAGTACCACTTCCTGAACAAGGAGCATCTAAAAGAATTCTATTAAATGAGAAAAAGTCTTCAAGTTTTCTTGCATCCTTTTGCATAACAAAAGCCTTAGCACCTTGTTTTTCTATATTATATTTTAGTCTATCTAGTCTTATTTTATTTAATTCGCATGCTGTAATATTTGCTTTATTCAGAGTAAATGATGCAATTTCAGTAGTTTTTCCTCCAGGAGAAGCACACATATCTAATATATCTTCTTTTTCTTTTGGATCTAATACTATAACTGGAATCATTGATGATAAGCTTTGAACATATATTTTTCCATCATTATATATATCTAAATTTCTTAATTTATTTTCATCATCTTCTATAAAATATCCGTCTATAAAATCAGCTTTTTTATATTCAATCAAATTTTTATCTAGCACTTCTTCTATATACTTTTCATCTGATTTTATTCTATTTACTCTAAAAGAAGTTACTCTTTTTATAGAATATCCATCTATTATTTCTTTTAAAACTTCTTTTCCATATTGTTTTTCTAGTTTTTCTATTAAAAATTCTGGCAACATATTTTCTCTTTCTTTTTTATTTTTTATTTTTATTTCAATTTTTATTTTCTAAAAAAGAATAAGCTTATTCTTTTTTAATTTTTATTATTTTATTTTTGGAACTTAGTAATATCTGAAATACTTGCTGCAAAATAAGGTTTATCTTTTCCTTCTTCTACTAAAAACATAACAAATGAATCATCTAAATATAGATGTTTTGGTTTTACTTCTGTATCTATTATTGCTGCTGATTCCTTTGTCATTATTGCAGCTTCACTTACAAGCTTTCCACCTTTTTTATTTAATTCAAGTTTTACTGTTTGAAGAGCTTTTTCTATAAATAGAACATTATTTTTTGAATCTGTAAATTCTCTATTTTCAAGTTCAGTATATTCACGTAGCTCATCAAATTTTAAATTTGGCATTTTAAAATCATCTATATCTTCTAATATTCTAATACCAGTATATTTTTCTTGTTTTGTATTTATATTATTATAAATTTCTTTAAAATTCTTTCCTTCTGGATTATTACAAAGTATGATGTTTTCTCCTTCTTTTGTAGAAAGCTCTACTGCAAAATCTTCATCATTATTGTAATATAATATTTTAATCTGATCTTTTACTTGTTCATCTGAAGTTCCATCTGTTCCAAAGTATTTTATATTTTTATAAGTATCTCCTTCAAAATTTCCATCTTCTAAATCTTTAAACTCATATTTAAAATTAAATACTTTTTTTAGCATTGTATAGAAAAAATATTTTCCCTTAGCATCATTTTCATTTTTCTCCCAAGTAAATTTATCTAATATATCACTTTTCTCATCAAATTTTTCTTTTATTTCTTTTTTTATAAGATCTCTTAGCTTCTCAGTTGGATATCCTGATTTTACATAATAATCTTGTTCATTTACATCTGTTTTTAAAAATTCTTTTTTATTTAAATTTTCAGCAACTTTTTCTACTGGATCAAATACTATATCTTTTCCGTTTTTTTCTAAAAGTTCATTCCAAACGATTTGAAAAGTTCCACAATATAAAGAGTCTTTTCCAATTTCATCTTCCATAGTTGCTACTACTAGTTCTTTAGTAGTATCTGTAGATGTTGGAGCTTCTGTATTGTTTTCTTCTGTGGTATTTTCAGTTTCATTTTCAGCAGAAATATTTTCATTTGGAATAACTTCTGGATTTTCTTCATCTATTTTATGAAATATAAGCCTTTGAATTAAAATAGCAAGTGCTATAAAAAATATAATAGCCAAAAAAATTATTAGCTTTTTCTTAAAATTTTTCATTTATTCTAATTTCCTCACTTTTCTTAAAGTTATATAAATAATATTATTATAAACAAATATAAAAGTCAAAACTTTTTAGCATAAAATTAAATTATAAATTAAATAAGAAACAAAAATAGGAATACTTTTTTAAGTATTCCTATTAAAATTTTATTTTGCATATTCTATAGCTCTTGTTTCTCTAATTACATTTACTTTTATTTGTCCTGGATATTCCATTTCACTTTCAATTCTCTTTGATACATCTCTTGCCATTATAACCATTTCAGCATCATTTACTTTTTCAGGCTTTACAATTAATCTTACTTCTCTACCAGCTTGTATAGCAAAAGATTTTTCAACTCCCTCAAATGAATCTGCAATTTCTTCAAGTTTTTCTAGTCTCTTAATATAAGTTTCTAGAGTTTCTCTTCTAGCTCCCGGTCTTGATGCAGATATAGCATCAGCAGCTTGTACAAGTACTGCTTCTAAGCTTGTTGGTTCTACATCACCATGATGAGCTTCTACTGCATTTATTATTATATCGCTTTCTTTATACTTTTTAAGGATATCTACACCTATTTCTACGTGTGTACCTTCCATATCATGGTCTAAAGCTTTTCCTATATCATGAAGTAGTCCTGCTCTTCTTGCTATTTTAGGATTTAGTCCTAGCTCTTCTGCCATTATTCTAGCTAAGTTTGAAACTTCAATAGAATGGTTAAGTACATTTTGTCCATAACTTGTCCTATATTTTAGTTTACCAATTAATTTTACTAAATCATCTGGAAGTCCATTTACGCCAGTCTCTAAAACTGCTCTTTCTCCTTCTTCTTTGATAGTTTGAGCTAATTCTTCTTTTGCTTTTTCTACCATTTCCTCGATTTTAGCAGGATGAATTCTACCATCATCAATTAATTTCTCAAGAGCAATTCTTGCAACTTCTCTTCTTAATGGGTCAAATCCTGATATAATTACAGCTTCTGGAGTATCATCAATAATTAAATCAATTCCTGTTAAAGTTTCTAAAGTTTTAATATTTCTTCCTTCTCTTCCGATTATTCTTCCTTTCATATCATCATTTGGAAGTGCTACAACTGATACTGTTGTTTCAGAAGTATGGTCTGCTGCACATTTTTGTACTGCATAAGAAATAATTTCTTTAGCATTTTTGTTTGCATCTTCTTTGGCCTTATTTTCTAAGTCTTTAATCAAGTTTGCTTTTTCTGCTACAATCTCTGTTTCTACTTGTTTTAAAATTACGTCTTTAGCTTCTTCAGTAGTAAGTCCTGAGATTGTTTCTAATTTTTGTCTTTGATCTTCAATTAATTTTTGAAGTTCATTATTTTTTAAATCAGCATCTTGCATTTTTTGTTCTACATTTTTTTCTTTATCTTCAAGTGATTGTACTCTTCTGTCTAGATTTTCTTCTTTTTGAACTAATCTTTTTTCTTCTGACTTAACTTCGTCTCTTCTCTCCTTAATCTCTTGTTCTAAATCGTTTCTAAGCTTTAAAATTTCTTCTTTTGCTTTAAAAACTTCTTCTTTCTTTGTATTTTCAGCTTCTATTTTTACAGTTTCTAATAATCTTTTTGCTTCTTTTTCTGCACTTTGAATTGTTGATTCAGCAATTTTCTTTCTAACATATACCCCAATAGGTATAAATATAGCTGCAGAGATTAAGAGAGTAACTACTATCGCTATTATAGTTGTCATTGTCAATCTCCCTCTTTCTTATTTATTTTTCAATGTTCATTAAATATATAAATTTATTTTATACTTTAATTTTACATTTAATATTTTATATGTATTATCGTAAACTGTCAAGCTATTCTTTTAGTTTCAAAGATTATAGCATACTAATTAAAGTTTTTTATTCTTTTATATTTCCCATGCTATCTACTATGTATATTCTATTACTATCTACAAATTTTACTTCTAGATTGTTTTCATCTATATTATCGCTATCATAAGTATTTTCGTCATTTTCGTTATTTCCTTCATCTTCTATTTTAGAAACTATAGTCTTATCTTTTCCGCACACCTTCATCTAAAGACTTTTGAAGGAAATCTTCAGTTACTAGTTTTTCCTCATATTCCATATAATAATCAGTCTTAGCATTTTTAATTGCAACATTTAATTTATCTTTTTCTTCAGAAACATTTAAAGAATCTTTTGTATCATTTACAAAATTAAATATTCCATTATTTTTAAATACAATTGTAAGTACACTTCCAGCAAGTACTAATAAAATAATTACAAATACAATTAGTGCAATTATAGTTATTCCTTTTTCATCATTTTTTATTTTATTTTTCAATAGTTTCATAATTCACCCCTATTACTTTTTCTTTATTTTATTCTATAAAAAAATTAAGTTCAATAATATTTTTAAATAAAAACTCATATTATATTTTAAGGAGGTTTATTATAATGTGTGGTTTTGTTGGAATAGTAAATTATAATAAAAATTTAAAAGATTATGTTTCTATTATAAAAGAAATGTCAGAAAAAATTTCTCATAGAGGACCTGATGAAAATGGGTTTTATATAAATGAAAAAATTCTTTTTGGTCATAGAAGATTAGTTGTAAGAGACAAAGAAGGTGGCGCTCAGCCAATGAGTATATCTTACAAGGGAAATACATATACAATTTGCTACAATGGTCAAATATATAATTCAGAAGAAATAAGAAAAACTCTTAAAGAAAATGGTATTATTTGTAATAGTTATTCTGATACAGAAATACTTTTAAGAGCCTACATTTTTTATGGATATGATGTATTAAAACATTTAAACGGTATCTTTTCTTTTGCAATATGGGATTTAAAAAAAGAAGAACTTTTCATTGCAAGAGATGAGTTCGGTGTAAAACCGTTTTTTTATACTTTTAAAAATAATAACTTAATATTTGCATCTGAAATAAAAAGTATATTATGCCATCCTGAAGTCGAAACTATAGTAGACGAAAATGGATTATGCGAACTTTTTGGGCTTCGGTCCAGCTCATACTCCAGGTCTTACAGTTTATAAAGATATATATGAATTAAAGCCTGGTTATTTTGGAGTATTTGATAAATATGGTTTAAAACTAAATGAATATTTTAGGCTAAAGTCTAAAGAACACAAAGATGACTTTAAAACTACTTGTGAAAAAATTAATTATTTGCTAGAAGATTCAATCACTAAACAATTAGTATCAGATGTTCCTCTTCGGACTTATGTTATCTGGAGGACTCGATTCTAGTATAATTACAGCATATGCATCAAATTACACTAAAGAAAAAGGACTTCCACCTTTTAAGACTTTCTCTGTAGATTATGTAGATAATGATAAAAATTTTGTAAAATCAGATTTTCAGCCAAATTCAGACGATTATTTTATATCTCTTATGAAAGATACTTTTAAAACTGATCATAAAAAAATAGTATTAGATACTCCAGAACTTGCAAAAAGCTTGTATGAAGCTATGGTTTCTAGAGACTGTCCGCGGAATGGCAGATGTCGACTCTTCTATGTTACTATTTTGCAAGAGAATAAAGCAGGATATAACAGTAGTACTTTCTGGTGAATGTTCTGATGAAGTGTTTGCTGGATATCCTTGGTTTTTTAGAGAAGATGCTCTAAATAGCAATACATTTCCATGGTCTATTGCAATATCTGAAAGACAAAATTTGTTAAATGAAAATTTATCAAAAGTAATAAATTTAAAAGATTATATAGATTGTAGATATAAGCAATCTTTAAGTAAAATAGATTATGATGAATCTGATTCAAATGAAACTAAAGAAAAACGAAAAATATCTTATCTTACTATAAACTGGTTTATGCAAACTCTTTTAGATAGAACAGATAGAGTCTCAATGTATAGTGGATTAGAAGTTAGAGTGCCATTCTGTGACCATAGATTAGTTGAATATTTATGGAATATTCCATGGGAAATGAAAGCTTTAAATGGTCGTGAAAAAGGTCTTTTAAGATATGTAGTAAAAGATATGTTACCTAAAGAAATTGTAGATAGAAAAAAGAGTCCTTATCCTAAGACTCATAATCCAACATATTTAAACTCAGTAAAACAAATGCTTATTAATATTATGAAAAATCCTTCTTCACCTATAAAAAGTATTTTAAACGAAAAATATATAAATGACATAATAGAATCTGATGGTAAAAGCTTTTCTAGACCTTGGTTTGGTCAACTTATGACTGGACCTCAGCTTATGGCTTATCTTTGCCAAGTAAATATGTGGCTTGAAGAATATAGACCTAAAATTGAAATATAAACTAAAAATACAGCTACAAATTGTAGCTGTATTTTTTACTTTTTGTTTTTTTTGCTTTTTTGTTTTTTATTAATATTATTTATTAGTCTTCAACAATTACTATACCCCATTTACCATTCTTTTTAGCAAATGCAAGTCCGTCATAAACATTTCTTGTTTCCTCATAATCAAATAAAACTTCATTTCCATCTTCATCTATAAATCCAGCTAAATCTCCTCTCTTAGCTGCTGCATAAGAATCAGAGTATTCATAGATTTTGTCATATTCTTTTCCTGTTATATTTTTTTCATTTGAGCTATATATGATATATTTTTCAAGATGATTCACTTTTTCACCATCTATTTCTACTTTTTCACAAATGATATTTTCTAACATAATATCAGACTTTTCCATATTTTCTAACTGTGCACCAGTATCTAAATATAAAGAATTATCTATAACATTAAAAATATATTCACGCTTTTCTACATCATATACTATTTCTTCTGCCTCATCAGCTAGTTGATATTTTGAATCTACATAGTAGCCTTTTCCATTGTCTACTACAACAATTTTACTCTCTTGCATATAAATATCTTCATATTTTGTATCTAGATGAATTTCACCATTTTTATTATCTATTATTCCCCATTTGCCATCAACTTCTATTGCAGAAACATCTTCATTTAGACTTTTTATGTCTTCTGCTTCTATTGTATTTTCGACTTTCCATTTACCTTTTTCTTTTTCATCAGGCTTTTCTTTTTCAATAGAAACTTTTTCGTCTTTATATTCTTTCTTTTCTTTTTCTCTTAAATCTTTTACTTGATCTATTAACTTATTTATTTCGTCAGATGCTCTTTCTGGCAAATAGCCACCTTTATGTAATAAATAAATTCCACCTACTATAATTACTATCAAAACAATAATTAAAATTAATCTATCTATAAAACGTCTAATAAATCCTTTACTTTTCTTTTTAGGTTTAGTTTTTTGAGCTGGTTTAAATTTGTCTTCTTCTTTTTTTGCTTCTTCTTTATCATTTTCAGAAACTTCTATTGCTTTTTTTGCATTTTCTTCTGCATTTTTTTCTTTTTCAGCTTCTCTTATTGATCTTAATTTATCTTCTTCTATTTTTCTTTTTTCTTCTTCAAGCTTTCTTTTCTCTTCTTCTAATCTTTCACTTTCAGCTTGAAGCTCTGCTTCTTTTTCTTTTCTTTCTTGTTCTTCTTTTTCTCTTTTTTCAGCTTCTTCCTTAGCTTTTTGTTCCATCTCTTCTTTTTCTTTTAAGGCTTCTTCAACATTTGCACCACACTTAGTACAAAATTTCATTCCTTCCTCTAGATTTTCTCCACATTTTGGACAGTTCATAGATTACCTCCTTAAAAAATATATAAATTTATTGTATACATTATAGTAAATTAACTTATTTAAGTTTTTCTTTCATTTTTACTAAAGTATTTAACGCTTCTATAGGTGTTAATTCATTTATATTTATTTTATCTAGTTCTGATGCTATATCTGCTAGTTTATAATTATACATATCAAGCTGTCCTCCAACTTGATTTTTCATTTCTTTTTCTTCTTGCTTCTCTCTTATTTTAACCTTTTTCTCTAATGTTTTCAATATCTCATTTGCTCTTGTAAGCATTTTTTTAGGAGCACCTGCAAGCTTTGCAACATGTATTCCATAGCTTTCATCCGTTCCACCAGGAATAATTTTTCTTAAAAATACTATATCTTCGCCTTTTTCTCTTACATCAACTTGATAATTTTTTACTCCATCTAGTTTTTCTTCTAGTCCAGTAAGTTCATGATAATGTGTTGCAAATAATGTTTTACATCCTATTGTATCTTTACTTGATATATATTCTGCAACAGCCCATGCAATAGAAAGTCCATCATATGTTGATGTTCCTCTTCCTATCTCATCTAATATTACTAGACTATTTTTAGTTGCTTCTTTTAAAATAAGCGCAACTTCCATCATTTCAACCATAAAAGTACTTTGTCCCATACTTAAATCATCAGAAGCTCCAACTCTAGTAAATATCTTATCAACTACTCCTATTCTAGCAGATGAAGCTGGAACAAAACATCCAATTTGTGCCATAAGTGTAATTAAAGCAACTTGTCTCATATATGTTGATTTTCCAGCCATATTAGGACCTGTGATTATAGAAAGCCTTTCAGCATCTTCATCTAAGTATGTATCATTTTCAACAAAAGTTCCTCTTTCTACCATTTGCTCTACTACTGGATGACGTCCATCTTTTATATCTATAATATCACTACTATTTACTTCAGGCTTATTATATCCATTATTTTCCGCAATCTCTGCAAAGTTTGATAATACATCAACAGTTGCAACTATATTAGAAGCCTTTTGTATTCTTTCAATTTGACTTGAAATTTTATTTCTTATTCTTGTAAATTCATCATATTCTAAGTTTATAATTCTTTCTTCTGCTCCTAATACTTTATCTTCTATCTCTTTTAACTCTTCTGTTATATATCTTTCTCCACCAGTTAATGTTTGCTTTCTAATATATCTATCTGGTACCTGATTTAAGAAAGATTTTGTAACTTCAATATAGTATCCAAATACTTTTGTATAACCAACTTTTAAATTTTTAATTCCAGTTGCTTCTCTTTCTTTTGCTTCTATATTTATTATCCAGCTTTTTCCTTCTATAGAAGCCCTTCTACATTCATCTATTTCTGGATTATATCCATTTTTGATTATTCCACCTTCTTTAATTGTAACTGGTGGATCATCTATAATAGATTTTTCTATAAGTTCAGTTACATCTTTAAGTTCATCTAAGTTTTCATATAATTCTTTTAACATTTTTGAATTGCAATTACCTAAAATACTTTTAAGTTCTGGAAGATTTGAAAGTGAAGTCTTAAGTGAAATCATATCTCTAGCATTTGCATTTCCATAAGAAATTTTTCCGTACTAATCTTTCTATATCATACACTTTCTTTAATGCTTCTATTAAATCTCCTCTTAAAATAATATTTTCTTTGCATTCTTGTACTGCATCAAGTCTATTATTTATTTCTTCTACATCAATTAGTGGATCATTTATCCATCTTCTTAGTAGCCTTCCTCCCATTGAAGTAGAAGTTTTATCTAGTACCCAAAGAAGAGTACCCTTTTTAGATTTATCTCTTAATCTTTCTGTAAGCTCCAAATTTCTTCTTGCATTTATATCTAAAGACATATATCTTGTTGTCTCATATACTTTTATTGTATTTATATGTTCAAGTTTTATTTTTTGAGTTTCATTTAAGTAGCTACTAAGTCCATTTATAGCAGCTACTACTAGTAAATGATTTTTAAAATCATCAAAAGGTCTTCCTGTATTATCTTCAATATTATATAAATTTTTAATTAAATCTGTCTCTTCTGAAAATCTTTCTTCATCTATTTCAGTGATACAAGGATTAATTCTATCTTTTATTTGAGATATTTCTGATGCAGAATTTTTCATCATAGGATTTACAACTATTTCTGCTGGTAAATATCTTGCAATTTCATCTAATAATCTATAAAAATTATTACTTTCTACTATTTGCGTTGCAAAAAAATCACCTGTACTTACATCACAAACTGAAAGTCCATAAAAAAGTCCTTTCTTTACGATAGACATAATATAATTATTTCTCTTCTCATCTAGCATATTTGTTTCTATTACAGTACCAGGAGTAACTACTCTTATTACATCTCTTTTTACCATTCCCTTTGTTGTCTTTGGATCTTCTAATTGCTCGCAAATTGCAACTTTATATCCTTTATTTATAAGTTTTGAAATATATATATCTACTGCATGATATGGAACTCCACACATTGGAGCTTTTTCATCTAATCCACATGCTCTTCCAGTAAGAGTAATTTCAAGCTCTCTTGATGCTAAAATTGCATCATCAAAGAACATTTCATAAAAATCGCCTAATCTATAAAATAATATACAGTCTTTATACTCTTCTTTTTTTGCCATATAATTTTGCATCATTGGTGATAAATCTGCCATTTTTCTTACTTCCTTTTCTTATGCTTTTTTTGATTATTTTACTATTCCTTTTAAATACCATTTATGTTCTTCTATAATTTCTACATCTACAATTTTTCCGATTAAATCTATGCTTCCTTCAAAAACTACTACTTTATTAGTATCACTTCTTCCTGTGAGCATATTATCATTGTTTTTACTTGTGCCTTCTACTAATATTTTTTCAGTTTTTCCGATATATTTTTGATTATTAAGTGAAACTTTACTGTCATAAAGATTTTTTAATCTATCAAATCTTTCATGTTTTACATCTTCATCTATCTGATTTTCCATTTTATCTGCGACAGTACCAATTCTTCTTGAATATATAAACATAAATACTTGTTCAAAATTTACTTTTCTTACTACATCTAAAGTATCCTCAAAGTCTTCTTCTGTCTCAGATGGAAATCCTACAATTATATCTGTTGAAAATACAACATCTGGTATTTGCTTTCTTATCTTTTCTACTAAAGCTAAATAATCTTCCTTTGTATATTTTCTATTCATTAATTTTAATATATTAGAACTTCCAGACTGAAGTGGAAGATGAACGAGTCTACTTATTTTTTTGTTATTTTTTATTGCTTCTATTACATCATCTGTAAAATCCTTTGGATGAGGAGATATAAATCTTATTCTCTCTATCCCATCTATTTTACAAATATCATTTAATAAATTTGCAAACTTATAATCTTCTCCATCATTATAAGAATTTACATTTTGTCCAAGTAAAGTAATTTCTTTATATCCTTCTAAAGCTAAATCATTTATCTCTTTTAAGATATTTTCTCTTTTTCTACTTCTTTCTCTTCCTCTTACATATGGAACTATGCAATAAGAACAGAAATTATTGCATCCATACATAATTGTAACAGATGCTTTAAACTTATCTTCTCTTTTTATTGGAAGACCTTCAAAGATTTCGCCATCTATATCTAAAATATCTCTTACTTTTTCTTTATTTTCTATTATTTTCTTTAAATCTTCTTCAAATTTGTTTAAAGTATGTGTACCGAAGACTAAATCAACAAAATTATAGCTTTGTTTAATTTTCTCCATGATATGTTTTTGCTGAGTCATGCAACCACCAACAGCAATTATTGTGCCACGTTTTTCTTTTATATTTTTTATTTCTCCGAGCTTTCCAAATAATCTCTCTTCAGCATTTTCTCTTACACAACATGTATTAAATATTATTAAATCACATTCTTTAAAATCATCAGTTTTTTCAAATCCAAGTCTTTCAGCCATTCCTGCTATTATTTCTGAATCACTTTCATTTTGTTTGCATCCCATTGTCATTATCGTGTATTTTTTCATTTTTCTCTCCAATATTTATTTTAAATATATTCATTTTATTTTGTAATTCTATTACATTTTACTTGTTTTTTCAAGTATAGAAAACCTTTGTCGTTAAAAAGTAGTTAAAATATAAAATAAAAAGAGTACCAGTCCTTTTAAATACTTGGTACTCTATGTGTTTTTTATTGGATGGTGCGGCAGAGAGGACTTGAACCCCCACGGTCTCCCACTAGATCCTAAGTCTAGCGCGTCTGCCAGTTCCGCCACTGCCGCATTCACAATAATTATATTAGCACAATACTTTTACAATTGTCAACTACATTTTTAATTTTATTTTAGTTTTTTTATATAATTTTCTTTATTGTACTATTATGTAAACTGTGCTATAATTAAAGAAGATTTTGGAGGAAAAATAATGGAAAATTTTTATGATGAATTAAATAAATCAAGAAGTACATCACAAAGAGTAAGCAATATATCTATTCTAAAAAAGAATCCTACATCCCCTGTTTTAAATCCTTCTTCTTTAGATAGATTTAAGAAAGATTTACAATCCATGTTTTTATATATAAGAAATGTATCAGATAATAGTCCTAGATTTTCAAATGAAAGATTAAGAGATGAAATAAATAACTACTTAAACGATTTAAACTTTAAATATGCAAATGGTGCATCTTTCAAAAGTGACAGTATAAGAGTTGATATGTGCAAATACTTTTTAAATCATATGAGTGAATTTAGGGTATTATATAAAGAAATGATTAATCATGAAAAAGAAACTAAAGAAGAAATTCATGCTCCTGAAGTAGTACCATATAGTTCAAATGTTGAAGCATCTAAAAGACTTTTAATGGAACAATTAATTACTACTTATAGAAATTTAAAAAATCAATTTCCAAAAGAAACAAAAATATTTTTAACTCAATATTATAAAGCTACTCCAAAAGTTAGAAGAGAATTAAAATCAAAACTTTCAAGAGAAGTAAGACAATTTATAGACGATAATCAAATGTTTTTTGTAGATGAAGAAACCGGAATTCAAGAATATCTAAAAAATCAAAATGAATTTTTAAGCAAATGTCTAAAAGAAGATTATATAAAATCAATAATCTCTGTAGTAGGTCAATTAAAAGAACTAAATCTTCTAGATAAATATAGAGCTGCCAATAATAAGCAATTTGAAAGACTTGGACTTCCAGAACTTTCAATTACAGATGAAGATTTTGATGCATTTTATGGAAATCTTTCAGAAGAAATGCTACAAAAATATAATATACATGATTTGTCTGTAATAAATTCATTTTGGATAAATAGATTATCAAAAGAAATTTTAACTTTTAATAATGCATTCTTTGCAATAAATGACTTATATTTATGGGATAAAATTAGAAAAGGCAAAATTATAACTGACCCAGAAACTGGTGAAAAGAAAATAGACGTACAAGTATCAGATGCACAAATAGAAGCAGTATCTGAAAAAATGAAATTCTTATCACAAGTTGCAGGAAATTTCTTAATTGATATAGATGAAGAAACTTTAAAAAGTGCACCAGAATTTAAAGCAGAAGAAACAAGTGATGGCTTTTATAGAATATCTAGAACTGCTGTATTTAAAGACTTATCATCAGACATTGATGCCTTAAATAATGAAATTGGTAAAGATTATAAAAGATATTTTTCAAGTACAAATGGTGCTGTACTTAGAAATACAAGTAACAACTTTGTAAGAGATTTTTCTTTGTATCATACAGCGTTAAATATTACACATAACTCATATAAAATAAAAGACAATATTATGATAGCATTGCTTTCTAATTTATTTAACAGCAATATTTCTAGAAATTGGGGATTATCTTTAGAAAATAGAAGAAAAGATCCTACAAGAACTGATAAAGTTTTAATTGCAATAGATGTTCCTGGATTTAATATGCCAATTAGATTACATATGAGACGAGAACTTCTAGAAGACTTTTTAAAGTCAAATCAAAACACAAGCAAAATCCCACTTTATCAAGGAGAAAATGACTTTAATAAAGAACATGGTTCTGTAATTACTACTCCTATGCTAATTCCTGTATCTAGCACCAGCAAAAAATCAATAATTGATTTTACTAAAAAAATTCCAGAATCTCATCCATACTATAAATTTTTAAAGCATCTTGAGTTTATACTTGCAAATGATTCATATCCTGAACATCTAAAAACTCCTATATCTCGTAGTAAAAAATCTAATGGAAAAAAGAAATTTATAACAAGATATTTTGATTTTGCAGATGGAAAAATTTATGTTGATAAAGGAAATGATCACTTTGTAGAAGATACAGAATATTTATCAGGAGGTCAAGCAAGAAATGTATAATAAATTTTTAAGTTTAATAGATTATTATAAACAAAGACAAGATTTTGTAAAATGTAATTCACTAATAAAAAAAGAAATCGTATATATATTCACAGAAAAAATAAAAAAAATAAATAAGAATTATAGATATTCTACTACAACTGAACTTTTAGATGAAGTTCAAAGAAATCTTTCAAAAAATGACTGTATCTTCTTTATTAATTTTTATAATACTTTAAATGAAGACTGCAGTGATTTTGAAAAAACAGAAAAATTGCTTGATATTTATAAATTAGTTATAGAATAAAAAAGTAATAAAAGGATAAAATAAAATAAAACAAAATAAAAGAAAATAAAAGAAAAAATATAAAACAAAATAAAAGTTTTTCACCGAGAGCGCTAGGCACTCTCGGTGAATTTTTTAGGTCTTAGATAAGTTACTTTACATATGATCTTAAAGCACTGTTTAATTCGTTTAAAAATTTAATGTAGCTCATAGATTTGAGCTTTCCACCAGAAATTCTTTCAACGAATCTGTTAATGAACCTTGACACGTTTGTTACAACTACGCTTTTGGGTGATTTGAAGTTACCATTTACAAAGATGAAGTCTTCATTTACGCTTTTTAATTCGTATGACACTACAAATACTTCCAAGATATCATTATATTCACTTTGCGAAATGTCTTCACCATTTCTCATGTACTCAATTAGTTCTTTCGATGTGTACATCTTACCAGCTTTTTTCATGGCAAGTTTTGCTAAGAAAACTTCGAACTCAATGTTTTCCGGCATATCTTTCATTTTCAGTCTTTTTGGAGTCGCCTTTGGCTTAAAGTTTAAATTGACTCCTCTATATTTTTGCATGAAAGTTTTGTTTAAGACTACCAAGAACTTAAAGTAAGATACAGAATATCCCATCTTAATAAATACTTCCTTAAGATAATCATCTGCCTTTTCTTTGCTCTTTTCGTCTACTCCGGTGTCATAATCTTCTAAGTTGAGCCGAATAGTTTCAAAGTTTACACTGCCTGATACAATAGTTACCGCAATAATACTTCTTACAAGCAAATCCCTTTTCACATCTTCATCTGGCATTTCCTTTTCAAACAACTTGTTTAGGACTTTTTCTACATTCTCTTCCCTGCTCATGGAAAAATCGATACTTTCGATTGTTTCTTTAAAATAGGGTATGTCAGATAAGTCTGTAAAATTATTTGAGGTATTTGTGTGATGTAAAACGTTTGAAGGAATTTTATTTACTCTTGCTTGACCTATGCTACTTGCTTGTGGTTTTGGAGATTGTGCAGCATTCTTCTGTGTTTCTAAAGTCTTTGGAGCTACTTTTTCTTTAGGTAAAGATGTTCCTATTTTTGCATACTTACCTCTAGAAACTCTTGCGATTTTTCCGTTCTTTGCAAGTGTTACAAGCGAAAAAGCTACTTTTTGTGGCTCTTCAATTCCAAGAATTTGTGCAATCTCTTTTGCAGATACCTGCTTTCCTTCATCTAAGTTTTCTATTACTTTGATGACTCTTTGCGACAAGTGTTCTTCCTTCTTTGGTCCCTCTTCTTTACTCTTTTGAGGCAAATCTGCGGTTACTACAGCACGCTTTGGCTTTGGAGCTTCTTTTTGACTTAAATCTTCTGCATTTCCATTTTCAATTAAGCTTAATATTTCTCCTACTGTTTTTTTCGTGCTAGCACCACCATTTTTTACCTCATAGCAGAACTCTCCAATGTTCTTAGAAAATGCAAATATGCTTTTAAGATTTATAGCATCTTTGTCATCTTCTTTCGATTCATAGAAAATACTGCATACATTTTTTTCAAGTTTGATTTCAAGGTTTTGCGGTTTATTGTATGTTACAATAAATTCAGCAATTGCATTTGCTAAATCTTTGCTCCGCCCATCTTCAAACTCGAATTTGGTATAAAAGCTAGCCATGTGTTCACCCCTTTCACAAAAATAAAAAATGTTTTTTAGTTACCTTACCTTAAGACTCTCCTTCCTACTCAATTTAAAAACAGAGATAAGCTACTAAAATTATTTATGTGCCTTTGTTAATTTTCTCTGCAAAATCAAGTATATTTGTATTTTAGTAGTGTTTGTATTATATAGCCATATTACCTTTTTTTCAAGGAACTTTTTCTCTTTTTTTCTAAAATCCTATGTTAGTTTAAAACTTAGCTTTAAGTTGTTTTTTACCCTAAAAAATGGTATAATTTATGTATATTTATATTTTTTGGAGGTATAAAACAATATGGCTCAAATACAATTAAATTTACCTTTATTTGAAGATGCATTAGGTGACTCAAAAAGATATAGACAATCAAAACCAAATGAATCTAGATTTTTAAATCAATATTATACAAGTAAATTTATTCCATATATAAGAAATATTATAAAAGAAAATCCTGGTATTACATATGAGGATTTAGAAAAGAGACTTAAAATTGATGTAACAGAACTTGGTGAAACAATATTTGAAGCAAGAGATGCATATCATCATTATTTAGGTCTTCTTTCACGTAATTATCTATTAGAACATCCAGATAAAATAGATTATTATTTAAATTTAATTAAAGATCCAAGATATGATACATTTGAAAAACTTCAAGCAGCTCCTGAATATCAAGGAACTTTTGAAGGTGATATTTTAAATTATCTTTTAGAAATAGTTCCGCCATATATGGATGATTATGAAGCATATGTAAGAGATCTTCCAGATGATTATTATGATAGAATTCAAGAGCAACTAAGAAGAGGAATTGATCCTAAAACTGTATATGATAATATTTCTAAACAATATAAGAAAGATTATAATTTTAATTATGTAACAGAGAAAAACTTTAAAACTGCTGCAAGAGTCGTAATATTTGGTTTTCCAGAATACTTAAAAACAGATGAAGCATATATAAAAAGTGATATAAAAGCTTCTCTTATAAATTCAATTACTAAGCTTTATTCTCAGCTTTCTAAATTTGGATTTATTGATGCTTCAAAAGAAATTAGAAAAAATCAATTAGAAAGATTAGGACTTTCTGAACTTGCTTCTAAATTATCTGAAAAAGAACTTACAAGCGATTCTTTAAGGGGATCTCTTCGGAACTCTTTCTATTGGAAATCTACTTGCATATAATGTATTTTTAACAAATAGATATTCAAAAGAAGCAGATACTTTATCAGAATCATTATTTACAGCATATCAGTATGATTTACTTCATAAAATGTTAAGCCCTGCTGTAAGTCATTTCTTTGATTTGAAAGACACTTTTGAAACACATACTGAAACAGACTATTCTGTAAAATATAACACTGATAGTACATCACCATATCCAACTAAGGATGATTTAAATAGAGTTTTAGAAATTATGTATAAAAATCCAAAAGAACTAAGTTCATTTAAACAAAGAATTACTACTCTATTTGAAGCTAGAAAAGATAAAACTAAAGTTTCAATTCCAGGACTTATACATGAAATAAAACAAGCTTATCCTACTAGAGAAGAATTCGAAAAAGCGTTAGAAGAAATAAATCAAATTTTTCCAGATGAAAATATGTACAATCTTGTATTAGATAAAATGGCATTTCTTCATGTACCAGTCCAATATATTATGGAACAAATCCAAGCAAAAATAAATACAGATGAAGATTCTTTTGATACACGTCTATCAGAAGAAGATGAACTTAAGATTTTTGGTAATATCTCAGAAAACGAAAATACAGTAAGATATTCTTATGAACCTTATGCAAGACATATAGCACATCAATATAAGAAAAGATACCAAGATGAGTTTGGTAGTGATGCTGATATAGAAACTGATGCTAATAAGTATTTTAGATTTTTTACTCCAATCCAATATTCATACGAATTTAAAAATGAAGCATTAACTTCTCTTTTATCAGTTATAAAAAATAGTCCCGAATTTAAAAATGCAGGAGTTATTCCATCTGGTATTTCTGAAGATGGTACTAAAGCTTATTTAGATTATATTATAGGAATTGGAATTGATCCAAATCTAACATCTGCTATTCAAGTTCACTATAATAAGAAAAATGTACTAGACTTTATATCTCAATATTCAGATGATACTATCCTTCCAGTATATGAAGGAATGGAAGATTTCGAAGGAGTATCTAATCAAGCAATACTTCCATTTACTAAAGATATTGAAAAATATTTAAAAGCTTTAGTAAAAGATCCTTCTCTTTCAGAAGAAGCAAGTAGATATGTTAAACGTATTTATAGCCTTGCTACAGGTAAAATACCTGACCATCTATGTACTGATGTATCAAGAGAAAATTCTAAAAAGAAAAAATTTGAATTTAAAAGAAGATATGTAGATATAACTACTGGAACATTATATGAAATGGTAAATGGAAAATATGTACCACTTGCGCCAAAATCTACTACTATTGAGCATCCAAATGCAGACGCAAAAGATACTTCTACTTCAAAGAAGGAGGATTCTTATGAACTTTAATAGAGATTTATTAATGAAGAATTTTAAAGAAAAAAATTACTCACCATGTATTGAAATGTTAGAAGATGAAATTATAAGAATCTTATCTGAAAAAGTAAAAGAAAAAGATCAAAACTTTGAATATACTAATATTACAAATTTAAGAAATATTTGTGTAAGAGTATTAAATCCAGATATGCAAGCAATTGTATTTAAAATGCATGAGCTTATGTTTGAAGAAAATTATTCTAAAGAGCAGATGTTAAATGAACTTTTAATCTTATATAAAAAATTATCTTAAAAAAATAAAAAAGTATAATAAAAACTAAAAAATAAAAAAATAATAAAGAGGCTTTTTAGGGCCTCTTTTCTAGTTTATAGCAGTATTCATATTTCCATAAAGATTTCTAAAAGAATATGTTTTCTTATAATCATAAACTCTAAGTAGTCCTTTATATTCTAATGTGCTTTCTCTTAGTTTTTGAAAATCTTCTGGTTTTACTATTTTGGGAAGTTCTCTATTTGAAATTTCAGATTTTTCAAGAACATACTTTAAAAATTCTGCACAATAAAAAGCTTTATTTCTATAGATTTTTTTATGAAACATTACTAAAAATAATCCTATAAAATTAAATTTATATTCTTCTCTATTTTCTTTTATTTTATAAATAATTTCTTTTAATTTTTCATATTTTTCATCATCAACATTTAAGGAATATACTTCCACTTTTGTATTTTTAAATCTTTTAAAAGTTCCAAAATTTATTCCTTCTTTAACAAATCCGCCAATAAAAGGATTATAAGGATTGATTCTTCCAAAAGAATATAAGCTATTTAGTTCATTATCTAAACTAATAGAAACATGAGTATATTCTTTTTTTGTATAAAGTTTTATTAGATTAGATAATATAGTTCCAGTATATGAAACTACTATGTATATTTTCTTCATAAATATCCCCTTTAAATGTCATTTAAAACTAATTAATGTAAGCTACTTTTAAAGCTTACATTAATTAATTATTTCATAATATCATAATAATTCTTAAATACGTAACCTTCATTTTTGTAATGTTCTATAATTTTTGGAAGCACTTCAACAGTTGCTTTCTTATCACCTGCATCATGCATTAACACAACTAAACTTGAATATCCTTCAGCTGTTTCATATAAATATTTTAGCTGTGCATCTGCAGTAGTTTTTCCTTCAGCATCACCTGTTAAGCAGTTCCAATTAGTATATGCTACCCCATGTTCTTCTAAAAGCTTTCTTGCTTTAGATTTAAGTGTTGCATAATATCCTCCAGAAGAACCGTCCTGGAAATCTAAATAAATGTGAATGATAATTTTTTACACCTATCGCATTTTGAATGCTTTGCTCTGTTTTATCATATTCTGCAATAACATTTCTTGTACTTGCATAAATAGATGAATATTTATGTGTGTATCCATGATTTGCTATATAATGACCTTCTAAATATGCTCTTTTAGTAAGTTCTGGATTTAAGTCTACTCTACTTCCAAGTACAAAAAATGTAGCTTTTACATTATACTGTTTTAATACATCTAATACTTGTCCTGTGATTTTACTTGGACCATCATCAAAAGTTAAAAAGATTTGTTTTTCTTTTGATGAATATACTCCCTTTACTTTGTCTTGAGTATCTTTATTATATTTTGGCATTAAAGATGCTAAGTTTTGTTCAAAGTTATGTGATGGAAATTCACTTGTAACTTGGACTACTGGAAGTTCTTTTTTAGGCTCTTCTACTTGGTTATTTACTGAAGCTGTATTATTAATAGTATTTTCTGGAACTACTGTCACATTTTGAACAACACTTACTTGATTTGCAGCAGTATTTTGAACTGTTTCATTTTGTACAAAATTATTTCCATATCCCTCAACTGCTGTTCCATTTATGCTTAAAGAATTACTTGGATTAATATTATTAACTTCCGAAATGTTTCTTAAAGCCTCACTTTTTCCTGTTGAATATCCTGTCCCTTCTTGCAAATCATCTGGTCCATTAAAATATCTATATGCAATAAGTATAGTAGCTACTATTATTGCAATACTAAGTAATATAACAAAACCATAGAAAAAGTATATTTTTTTTGATTTCTTATTTAATTTTACTTCTGATATATAACTATTTGGATCAAAATTCATTTTTATTCTCCATTTTTATAGCTTTAAATTTATTTCTCTATCTGTTTTATTATAAAGAGTATACTTTACTCCACATGTATCAAACATCATTTTTGAAGCTTTAACATTATCTGAGTCTGCATATTTATCCTCTTTATATATTACTTCCTTTATTCCAGCTTGTATTATTGCTTTTGCACATTCATTACAAGGGAAAAGTCCTACATAAATCTTACTTCCTGATAAATCTCCTCTATAATTTAAAATAGCATTTAATTCTCCATGGCAAACATATGCATATTTAGTATTTAAGAAGTCTCCTTCTCTATCCCATTTCATAATATCATCATGTAAACCTCTTGGAGCTCCATTATATCCAATTGATAATATTCTATTATCATTACTTACAATGCAAGCTCCCACTTGAGTGTTAGGATCTTTACTTCTTTTTGCTGATAAAAGTGCAATTCCCATAAAGTATTCATCCCAACTTATATAATCACTATTTTTCATCCTTTTCCTCCAAATAATTTATAAAAAATCATTTTTTCTACAAATTATAATATCATAAACAGTACATAAAAAACAATGGAAAAAAATAAAGTTTTTCTTTATATTTTCTAAAAATAATATTTCCTAAAAAAATCTTTTTTATGTAGTTTTAATTTTTAAATAGTGTTTAATTTATTTCTTAAAATTCAATTTTTTTATTTATTTTTCACAAGTTTTATCATATAATATAAGCGTATAAAAGTTATAAATATAATTTTTATCATAAATCTCAAAAAGAGGTTTTGTATTATGAAAAAAATATTATTTAAAGGCTGTGGAACAGCAATCGTTACTCCATTTGATGAAAAAGGAGTAAATTTCGAAGAATTTAGAAAACTTATTGAATTTCAAATTGAGGAAGGAATTGATGCTTTAATAGTATGTGGTACAACTGGAGAATCTTCTACAATGACAGAACAAGAAAGAAAAGATGCAATAAAATTTGCAGTAGATACTTCAAATGGTAGAGTTCCAATTATTGCTGGTACTGGTGGAAATAACACAAAAGCTGTTATCGAAATGACAAAATGGGCTGAATCTATTGGGGTAGATGGTGCATTAATTGTTACTCCATACTATAATAAAACAACACAAGCACGGACTTGTAGCTCATTATAGTGAGATTTCAAAAGAAACATCTCTTCCAATTATTCTTTATAGTGTTCCAAGCAGAACTGGTGTAAATATTACTCCAGATACTTGTTTAGAACTATCAAAAATTCCAAATATAGTAGCTATTAAAGAAGCTAGTGGCAATATTTCTCAAATTGCTGAAATTGCTGAAAAATGTGGTGATAATCTACATATATTTTCTGGAAATGATGATCAAATAGTTCCAATCTTATCACTTGGTGGACTTGGAGTTATTTCAGTATTATCTAATGTTTATCCAAAAAATACACATAATATAGTTATGGACTTTTTTAATGGAAACGTAGAAAAATCAAGAGTAGCTCAGCTAAAAGCTCTTCCACTTATTAAAGCACTATTTTGCGAAGTAAATCCAATTCCAGTAAAGGCTGCTTTAAATATGGTAGGATATAATGTTGGTCTTCCAAGACTTCCACTTATAGAAATGTCAGAACCAGGAAAAGAAAAATTGAAAAAAGCACTTGAAGACTATAATAAATAACTTTTACTTTAAGGAGAACACTAAAAAAAACATGCAAACTATATTTAGCGAAACTGAATTCAATATAATACTAACTGATGTTTTAAATAATGATTCAGTAAAACAAATGAAAAATTATAGACAACATTTTGACACTTCATGCTATGAGCATTGTAGAAATGTTGCTTGGATAACTTATAAAATATGCAAATTATTTAATTTAAATTATATAGAAGCTACTAGAGCTGCAATGTTACATGATATGTTTTTATATGATTGGAGAGAAAAATCTGAAAAATCAAAAGGTCATGCTCTAAATCATCCTAAAAAAGCTCTAGAAATTGCTTCTATAGAATTTAATTTAACTCAAAAAGAAAAAGACATAATACTTAAACATATGTGGCCTTTAACAATTATCCCACCTAAATCTTTTGAAGGATTTTTTGTAACTATTGCAGATAAGTTATGTGTTATATATGAAAGTTTTCTTTTCTATAGAAAATCTTTAATTTATAAACATTCTTATATATTATGGGCCATTTTATTTTTAAAGTTTTAATTTTTATTTTAAGGAGGCTAAAAATGATAAATGTACTAATTAACGGTTGCAATGGAAAAATGGGACAAGAACTTGCAAAACAAATTGAAAATAAAGAAGGCTTCTCTATTTTATGTGGATATGACAAAATAGACACTGGTGATAATAAATTTCCTGTATATACAAAAATAGAAGCAATAAAAGAAACTCCAGATATAATAATAGATTTCTCAGTCCCTGAAGCAACTTTCAAAATACTAGAATATGCACTAGATAAAAAAGTACCAGTTGTAATTGCTACAACAGGATTCTCAGATGAAGAACTTTCTAAGATAAATGAATTTTCAAAACAAATACCAATCTTTAGATCTGCTAACATGTCATATGAAATAAACTTAATGGCAAAAATCGTATCTAGCTTAGCTCCTCTTCTTTCAGATTCTGATATAGAAATTGTAGAAACACATCATAATAGAAAAATAGATGCTCCTAGTGGAACTGCTATTCTTTTAGCTGATGCAATAAATGAGAAATTAGATAACTCAATGACATATGAATATAATAGACATAGCAAAAGAGAAAAAAGAAGTAAAAAAGAAATCGGTATTCATTCTATAAGAGGTGGAAATGTAGTTGGAAAACATACTGTAACTTTCTTCTCTCAAGATGAAACTTTTGAAATTACTCATGATGTATCATCTAGAAGTGTATTTGCAAAAGGTGCTATTAAAGCTGCAGAATTCTTAGTACACAAAGATCCTGGTATGTATAATATGAATGATTTAATTTAAGTTAAGTTAGTTTAAGTTAGTTTAGTTTTAATTTAATTTTACTACATAAAAAATAAGTGTTTCACATAGAAACACCTATTTTTTATATCTTTTATTTTATTTATTCTTCTTCATCACTTTCTTTATTCTTATTATCATTAGTTATAAGCTTAAAATTTTTCTTTTTATCAATGCTATCGAAAAAATTATCATAATCTATAATTGGAGTACTAATAGTTGGCATATTACTTAGTGCAGTATTTGCAATAATATATGCTCTTGCTGAATGATTTAACATTGTAGCACCTTCAACTTTAAGCTTTTTTTCGAACTCTTCTTTTCCAAGTGATTTTGGTCCTGCAAAAAGGCCTTCCATTTCTATATAAATAGTACCTTTTGTTTTTTCTGATGTTAAATCTAATCTATTTGTAAGTCTAACTTGACCAATAAATTCATTATTTTGACCATCTATAATTTTTACAACTGTAAATCCCATATTTGCAGTATATTTTGCAACTGAATTTGCTGTCATTCTATTTTCTAAATCTAATGAATACTTTTTTACAAAGCTATCAACCATTTTTATTTTTGAAATTTTATCCATCATGAATCTCTCCCTTCATCTTTTTATATTAAATCATTTATGATGAAAAAATACAATTCATTATTTTAATCTTGTTTTTATTCTTAAAAATCAATCTTATCTTCTTCTATTTCTTCTATTATATGATGTAGAATAAATTTTATTTTTCTTTATTCTATTTCTTCTTTCTTGCTTTCTTTTCTGTTTCTCTGTAAATTCAGAAACTTTTAAAGTAACAGCTGAAAATGTATTTTTTACAGCATTTCCTAAATTTCTAGTATCTTTTTGGTCTTTCTTTTTGCTTTGATTTCTATAATTTCTTCTTTGATTTATATTTTTATAATTATTATCTTGCGAGTTTTCATATCCATAATCATCTTGATATCTATCAACATTCATAACAAGTTCATTGTCACTATTTATGCTATCTACATTTAATATTCTTACAGGATTTTCATTTTCTTTTAATTCATCTTCATCTATTCCTATTATGTTCTTTATAAATTTATTTGTATACTCTTCAGGATTAAATTCAAATTTATCATTTTCTTTTTTTGAATTTCTAGAATTTCTTCTAAATTGAACAGTACTTCTTATTTTTGGTCTTTCTGTTTTTTTCTTTAAAATATCCTTTTTATCATCTGTATTTTTCTCATCATATTCTTCTTTTAGAGGAGTTGCATCCATAATCATTTCTTCTTTTTGTTTTTGTTTGTTTTCTTCTTTGATTTTATCTAGTATTCTCTTTTTCTCTTCCTCAGCCGTTTCTTCCTCTAGTCTTTCTTTTCTTCTACTTTCAAATTTTTCTTTTTGTTCATTTATCTTTTTAGCGATAGAATTTTTCATGTTTATAAATGCATTTTTCTTAGTCTCCCTTGGCTGTGTATCCATATCTATGCCTTCATTTACTTCTTTTTGTAATTTCTTTATCTTTTTCTTATTTTCTTTTTTTGCTTTTCTAATTTTGCTTTTATTCTCTTTTCTAGTACTTGTACTATTGCTATCTATATTTTCATTGCTATCTATTCTTATTTGATTTTCAAGTGGCACATTTTCTTCTATGTTTTCTTGTTTTTCATCTACTTCTACTTCTTTTTCTTTAGATTTTCTATTAAACAAGTTAAATGATTTTTTCTCTTTCTTTTTTCTTTTTTCATCTTTATCATTTCTATTATTTTTACTATCTAAATTTTCCTCAAATTGTTTTAAAACTACATTTCCGAGAATCATCAAATACTACATTTTCATCTACTTTATAAGAAGTATTCTCTATTCTTTTCTCATTTTCTTTATCTAGACTTATTTCTTTTCTATCAGCTTTTTCTAAATTACGTTTTTCTTTTTTATCTAAAAAATGTCTATTTTTCTTGTTCTTTTTTCTATTATTTAGATTCTCTTCATTTTTTTCATTTTTTATTTCTTCAAGTTCTTCTATTTTCTCAGTATTTACAATAATAGTCTGATTTGTTTGATTTACTTTTTCATCTTCTTGTGCATTAAATTTTCTATCAGAATTATTAACACTTATAAATGGAACTTCTTTTGTCCTTTTACCATAAATAATTTCTTCATTATGTTCCATGTTATTTTTTTCAATATTTTCTAAAGCTTTTTTAAAACCATCTTGATTTTGACTCACTCTTACTTTAGATGGATCTGATACTTCAAATAAGCTATCAGTTTCTCTTCTTGTTTTAGCTTTTGCATAATCATTTCTGCCAGCTTTATCATCAAAACTTTTTTCGTAAGGAGCATTTACTTCACTTTCTGGAACATCTATATATCTTAAAATATCTCTTTTAGTTTTATTATCTATTACTATATTTTTATTTTCTTTGCTTTCTTCATTTTCTTTTTTTGGTTCTATTTTATTTTCTATTTTGTTTATGTTTTTCTCTTCAGTAAATTCTTTTTTAAATGTATCTTCTTTTTTACTTTCTTTTATTTCTTGTTTTGTATCTAAGTCATTATCAATGCCAAACTCGTTAGAAAATAGATAATTGTAATCTTCATTTTTGTGAGGATCCTTATTTAATTTTAGTTGTTCTTCCATAGATTTTACTAAATCTTCTGTTTCTTTTATTATTCTTTCTTCTTCCGCCCTTATGCTCTCTTCAATTTCATCTAATCTTCTATTTTCTTCTATTCTTTGATTTTTCTCTTCTTTTAATTTTTTTCTTTTTTCGTCTCTTTGTTCTTTTCTTCTTTTCCTAAGCTCTAATATTTCATTTTTCTTTTTTTCAATTCTTTGCTTTCTGTTTATATCTTTTTCTTTAGAATCTTTTTCTAAATTTTCACTTACTAATACCTTATTATTAATTCTTTCTTTTTCAATCTCATCTTCAAAGTATTTTTCAGTATTTACTCTTCTACTTGCTCTATCTCTATATTTTTCTGCTTTTTCTAAATCTTTATATATTCTTTTTGTATTATATTTTTCATAATCTAAATTTCTTTTTTGATTTCTAATTACTTCTTCATCTTTAATTTCTCTTATCTTTCTATCTAGCTCTTCAGCTTCATCTTCAAAGAAATCTTTTATATGTATAAATATCTTTTTAAATATATTTCCAATAGCTTTAAATAAACTTAATATAAGTAAGAATATAAACTTAAATAGTAGCACAAAGAAATTTCTCTTTCCAATTACCTTAAGTTCTTTTGTTTCAATTGATTTTTCGACTTCAATTTTTTCTACTTTTTTATTTTCTTCTTTTTTCTTTTCTTTATTTTTTGATACATTTTCTTTTATTTTTTCTATAATATTCTTCTCCTTACTTTTTTCTTCAGTATCTACAATATTTTCTTTAACTTCTTCGCTATTTTCATTTTTATTATTTTTATCATTATTCTCATTTAAGTTTCTAAATATATCAATTTCTTTTTCATTTTCAATATTATCTAGATGAATACTTTTTCCATTTTCTAATATATTTCCATCTATAAATAAATCTTTTAAATCCTCATCTACTTCAGTCTTTTCATACATAAGTTTCATATCATCTAATTTTTGATTTATTTTAGCATCATTTTCTAAAGTAGTATCTTTTTCTAAACTACTTTTTGTCTTATTTATATTATTATCTAAATTTTCGCTTGTGGTAGATACAAGATTATTATCATTAGATGCAAAATTTTTATTATCTTCTTTCTTATTATACTTAAAATAATTATTTGATTTCTTTCTTTTACTCATCTTCTATTCCTCCATAAAAAAAGAAAAAGTTATAAAAATCTAATATAATAAATTCTTCTTTTGTAAAAACTTAATATAAAACATTTTTATCACTTTCTCTTTCGTAAATCTCTAATTATTTTTCTTCGGTATAGCAAATTTTACATATTTATTCAAATTAATAATTTCTACATTATTAATACTTGCAAAATACTCGCCATCTACTGTCCATGCTATATTTTCTTTGCTCTTTATTTTTATATTTTTTCCTTTTCTATAATAGTAATTGTTTTCTAAAGTATATTCTTTTTTTATAAATCCTTTAATGATTTTAAAATATCCTAATATATTTTTGGGCTTTTTTATTAAAAGCACATCTAAAGTTCCATCTTTTAAGTCTACATTTTTTCTTTTATACATTTTAAGTCCTGCAACTGATACTGAATTACTAATAAATCCAATAATCATATTATCTTTAAATGTATATCCATCAATATCTGCTTCAATTTCATAAGATTTTATATGAAATATTTCTTTTAATACTGTTAAATAATATGCAAATCTTCCAATTGAATTTTTTAGCTTTTGAGATGTTACATATCCTACATCTGTAAAATTACCAAATGCTGCAACATAGCAAAAATGTCTATCATTTATTTTTCCAATATCAAACTCTTCAATTTCCAAGTTTTCTTCTGACTTTATTATTTTAGAAAGTGTATATTTCCCTGTCGGCATTTTTATAGATTTTGCAAAATCATTCATTGTTCCTCTTGGAATAAAGCTAATTGGTATTTTCTGCTTATTTTCTATTAACCCATTTATGCCTTCATTTAATGTACCATCACCACCGCAAAAGATAACTAAATCAAGCTTTGATAAATCATAATTTGCTATAATATCTTTTGCGTTATAATCTATTTTTGTATGAATTATTGAAATATCTAAATTACCATCTTTTTTAAAATTGCTTTCAATTTTATCTAAAGAATTAATAATACTATGTCTTCCAGCTTTCGGATTTACAATTAATAATATTTTCAAATTTTCTCACTTCTATTTTAAATATTCTAATATAATTTATTTTATATCATAGAAATTTCTATATTACAAGATTATACAATATTTTTGTAAAAATTATTTTTTTATTTTTTATTCGACATTATTTTTACATTTTAAACTTATAAAAAGTATCTAGAAGAAATTTTTTCCAGATACTTTTTAAATTAATTATTTTCTTATTTTATTTTTATCTTTTAATTAATTTTCATCTGCAATTAAAGTAGGATATACAAATGCTTTTGAAGTTCCTTCAATTACTTTTTCTTCAAAATGATTACTTAAGATTGATTTACCTTTACAAAAATATTTATACTTAGTATCTTTTGAAGCAACTCCTCCACCTACTACTATTGGATCATCCCATGTAGCATCTACAGCATACCAACCATCATTTATCATAACATAGTCCCACATGTGCTTTTCAGTTTGTCCTGTAGAATTAGTTGCATCACCTTTTACTAAAACACATGGTACAGATAATGCATCCATAATATATTTAAAAGCTTTAGCATATCCTTGGCAAGTAACTTTTTTCTCAATTAAAGCTCCATAAATATTACTTCTATTTGCTTCTCCTAAAGTCTCATCATAACTTAAATTTTCAATTAACCAATCATGTACATATAATATTTTTTGGAAGTTAGTACTATTAGCTGGAATTGCTTGAACTATCATTTGTCTAATTGTATCTGTTTGACTCAATATATTATTTATTTGTTCTTTACTTGATATTCCTTGTATATAAAATGAACTATTACTTCCCTTATCTATATGAACTGAATAAGTTGTTTTATCTCCTCTTGTAAGTGAATATGTATTTAAATAAATCTTAGAAAAATCTATAAAAAATAATTCTGGATTATCTAGACTTATTGCATCTACTGCAACTTGAAAAGCTTCAGAAAGCTCTGTTTGTCCATTTTCTTCATGTAAAAGTTTATTAAATCTTGTTCCAAAATCTATAGTATAATCTCCTGTTTTTAGATTTTCTATATTGTCTTGAATTCCTATATAAAGTGCTTTTGCGGTATCATCTATTTGTGTATAAAAATATGAATCTTCCTGATAATCTGCTAAGTTTGGATACTCATCATCTATTTCTGGTAAATTATAATTATCTCTATCATTATTATTTATTACTTTCAAACTATGTGAGCTTTTATCTATTTCAACATCAAAATTAAAAGCTTTTAACGTTGCAAAAGATACAAGCATAACTGCAATTATAGTAATTATTAATCTAAGTATTATTTTTAAAATAATACTTGAAATACTTCCTCTCTCATTTTTTATCATATGAATTCTCCATTTTTAAGATTTATTATTTTTTTATTATATTTTATCTTTTAAACATTAAATCTAAATAGAACAATATCTCCATCTTGCATAATATAATCTTTTCCCTCAGATCTTACAAGTCCTTTTTCTCTTGCTGTAACCATGCTTTTAACATTCATTAAGTCATCAAAAGAAATAACTTCTGCTCTTATAAATCCTCTTTCTATATCTGAATGTATTTTACCAGCAGCTTGTGGAGCTTTAGTTCCAATCTTTATTGTCCAAGCTCTAACTTCAGGTTCTCCTGCTGTTAAAAATGACATAAGTCCAAGAAGTTTATAACTTGCCTTTATAACTTTATCTAGTCCTAATTCTGTAAGTCCAAGTCCTAAAAGCATTTCTTGTTTGTCTTCTTTATCTAAAGATGAAAGTTCTTCTTCAAGTTTTACACAAAGTGGTATTACTTCTGCATTTTCTTCTTTTGCATATTCTTTTACTTTTTTTACATAGTCATTATCTTCTTTTGCTATATCATTTTCAGAAATGTTAGCAATATATAAAATTGGTTTATTAGTAAGTAAAAATGCATCTTTTATTAATTCTTTTTCTTCATCATTTAAGCTTAAAGTTCTTGCAGCTTTTCCTTGCTCTAATGCATTTTTTATTTTTTCTAAAACATCAATTTCTGCTTGATATTTTTTATCTGCTTTTAAATTTTTCCTTGCTCTATCTAATCTTTTATCTACAGTTTCTATATCTGCAAAAACAAGTTCTAAATTTATTGTCTCTATATCTCTAATTGGATCTATACTTCCATCTACATGAACAATATTTGTATCATCAAAGCATCTTACAACTTCAACAATACTATCTACTTCTCTTATATGTGATAAAAACTTATTTCCAAGTCCCTCTCCTTTACTTGCACCTTTTACAAGTCCAGCTATATCAACAAATTCTATTACAGCAGGAGTAACTTTTTGTGGATTATACATTTTAGCAAGTGCATCTAATCTTTCATCTGGTACTGCTACTACCCCTACATTTGGTTCTATTGTACAAAAAGGATAATTAGCACATTCTGCTCCTGCATTTGTAATACTATTAAACATTGTACTTTTTCCGACATTTGGAAGTCCTACAATTCCTATTTTCATATTATTTCATCCTCTCAAGCTAATAATCTTACATTTTCTTTTAAAATCATTATAATTATACTTTTATTTTCAATAAAAGTAAATAAAATATTATGGTAATTACATTTTTATTATTTATAAATCAATTCCTTGTTTTTTCTCTTGTCTACTTAGACTCTTTTTTTCTTCGTTTCTGCTCATATCTACATCTTTTTTTGTTACTTTAGATAATGCTTTTTTAATAAGCCATTTACTAAATAATCCATTCTTTTTTTCTTCATCTTCTCTACCATCTTTTTTATTAGTAGATCTTTCAAACACTTTTGAAAAAATCTTCTCTAAGCTTTCTTTAGATAAAGAATCATAAATTCTATCTAAAGGAGTATCTAATGAAGAAGCCTCATAATTTTCAGCTACAAATCTATCTACACTTTCTTCTAATGGTACTATTACTTTTTTTCTTTCTTCTATTCTTGTTTTTCCTCTATTTTGACTTGCGTATTTTCTAAATAATTCTTGTTTTCTATCAAATTCTTGTTTAGTAGAAGATACAAAATATCTTCTAAGAAGTTGATAAATAGGAGAAATTCTACTTGCTCTATCTAAGTCTGTAGAATCAAGTATAACGCTACTTTTTTCTAAAGCACTATATGCTTTTTCTAAATCTAAGAAAAGTGCATCACTTCTATATATGTCTTTATGTCCGAACACCTTTATATATTTTTTGTTTAACAGACATGCCAAGCATATCACATAATTTTAAATAACTATTTAATCTTTCATTTGCACTTCTACCAAATAAAATTGTAGAAACTGCTACATATTCAAGTACTCTATTATGCATGCTTGCATGTTCAATTTCATATATATGTCTATTTTGGTTTAAAGATGATAAATCTTCACCATCTTCTACTTTTTCTAAAGTATCTTGTATTGTTCCACCGAAATATGCAAAATGACCTTCTACTTGTTCTTCATCTTCACCATTAAATATCATTCTTGGAATTTTCTTAAACTTTTCTATATATTCTCTTTTTTCTTCTTCAGATTCAAATTTAATATATCTATCTATATCAGCTATTCCTTTTGGGAAATTAAGAGGAAGCGCATATGATCCATCTTCATTTTGAACTATTTCTCTTTGAAAGTCTTTTTTATTTTTGTTATATTCTTCTACTATTTTTCTTAGTTCTTCACTTGTTACTTTTTTATAAACACTTCCGTCTTTTATAAAAAAATCTTCATTTTCTTTTCTTGCATCATCTATAATTAATCTTATTTCTTCTATTGGTAATACGAAATCTTGAGTGCCACCAATTATGATTCCTTTAGTATCTTTTGCATCAAGAGCTGATAAATGATCTGCAAAAGTAGACTCTTTAGAATGGCCATATAATAAAACTTTGCTATCTACTAAAATTTCTGTTTTTTCTTGTATAATAGCTTTTGCTTTTTCTATCATAGACGATATTTGTGGTACCATTTCTTCTGCTACTTCTGCTCCAATTTCTGATTTTACCGCATCTATTTTTTCGCCTTCAGTAAATCCTGGAATAAGTGGCATTATAATTGGAGCTGTTTTAAAAGCTCTTACTACATTTGATAATGAATTTGTAGCTCTATTTATTCTATATGCTAATCTTGAAATAGATTTTTCTTTTTCTTCTTGAATTTTACCTTCTTCTGTATCCTCTTCTTCCAAGCTAAAAACCCTATCTTCAAAAAGACCATATATTTCAGAAATTGCACTTAAATTTTCACTTTCTCCATCTAAAAAAGGCTCTTCATAATCATTTAAAGGATTTACAACTAAAGTACTTCCCATATTTTCGTTCGGAAAGCATAAAATAAATGGATAATTAAACCCATCTTTTTTGCTTTTTCTTACTAAATAAACACTTAGTCCGTATAATGTAGCATCTTGAATATTTTTCTTTATACTTTCAATATCACTTACGGTTTTTTCATCCATTAAAATTGTTTTTCCTTTATTAAATTTATTTGATTTTATTTATTAAAATATATCATAATTTGTATAGATTTCAATAGTAAATTAAAATTTTTTCAAAAATTTGTTCTTATTACTTGTATTTTATTTACTAATGCTGTATATTTGTTAAACATAGGAAATGAGAATAAGCAGATGTGGTTTGCCACTTTTAATCCACAACATAAGTTGTGAGAATGGAGGTGGTGCTATGATAGAAGCTGTTTTATTAGAAATAATATACCTACTTTTATTTTGCTTAGTTGTCGAAACTATTATAGTATTTGCCTTAATTATACTTGTTATAATTTTAAGCAAATAGACAATAAAAAAACACATCTGTACAATTACCAAGGTTAGATGTGTTTTTACATATAAAATTGGTAAACCACGTTTGTGGTTTCTTCATTTTCTATACTTATTATACAAAGTTTTTAATTTTCTGTCAATCATACTTTTGGTTGCTTATGGTGTAAATAGAAAAAAGCTCACATCTATAACTTTGACGATTTAGATGTGAGTTTTCACAATATATACAGATTTGTTATTGGAGCCCACTAGCAGACTTGAACTGCCGACCTCTTCCTTACCAAGGAAGTGCTCTACCACCTGAGCTAAGAGGGCAAATTAGTCTACATCTCATTTTCTTTTAATATATTTTTTGTTGCTTTTTTTCTAATTCTTTGTATAGCATTATCAACAGACTTTACTGGTGCATCTAATCTTTTTGATATTTCTACATATGATTCTCCATTTGCAAATCTATGCAAAACTTGCTTTTCAAAATCACTTAAAGTTTCTTCTATTCTATTTTCAACAAATTTATAATATTCTTTTTTAGTTACAGTATCTAATGGATCTTCTGCAGTATTAGAATCAAATACTTCCATAATGCTAGTATCATCATTGTCCTCATACGCAGACGTATTTAAAGATAAATAAGAATTAAGTGGAATGTGCTTTTGTCTATTAGAAGATTTTATGGCAGTCTGAAGTTGTCTTTCAATACAAAGATTTGCAAAAGTTTTAAAAGAACTTAGTTTCGAACTATCAAAATTTCTCACAGCTTTAAAAAGGCCAATTAGTCCCTCTTGTACAATGTCTTCTCTTTCTGCTCCGACAATAAAGTATTTAGAAACTTTCATATTAACAAGTTCAGTATACTTATCTAGCAAATAGTTTAGAGCATTTTTATCATTTTTTTCTTTGATTAAAGTTATCAATTCTTCATCATCAATATTATAATAATTGCTATTAGAATAATATAAATTTTGCATTAATACTTAAAAGTCCTTTCAAAATATCTAAACTTAGTTGTATTATATTGGCAAACCTTAGTAATGTCAATACTTATAGCTAATTTTTAATTTTTTAAAACATATTTTTATCATTTTTTGCTTTTTTGCAACATTAGGAAATTTCTAAGCTTCAAGGATATCCTTTATTGAATCTCCTATTATTTTATTTATATCTGAAAACATAACATAAAATCTAACTTCTACATCAAAATAATTTTTTACATCTGGATTTTGTATTAAAATAGAATATAATTCTTGTAGTTTTTTCATCTTTTCTTCTGAGTTTTTTTCTCCTTGAGCTGCAAGTTTTTGTTCTTCATATCTAATCTTTTCAAATTCATCTATTTTCTTTTTTGTCTCTGCATCTTTTGAAATTTTTTCTTTCATTTCTTTAAATTCAGTATATTCTCTACTTTTTTTAATAGCTTGTGCTAAATTATTTGCACTATCATAAACATTTATATTTTCCATAAAAAAATCACCTCTAAAATTTTATTTTTATTTTTTCCATTTCTTCTCTTTTATCACATTTTACTCAATTTTTCAAGGCTAAAAAAGGAAATACAAATTGTATTTCCTTTAAAAAATTTATCATATTTCTTTTTAAGCATAAGCTTGTCTTTTCTTAAATCCAAGCAAGCTTGTAATTTCTCCTTCTGTATTTTTTGCTTTCTTTGTTTTTCTTGCAGTATCTTGTGCAATTTGATGAGCCTGTCTTTCTGCCATTGTTTGGCATATAGCCTTTTGATAAGTAAAATGAGTATCTTGTGCAATTTTTTCCCAATTATATACATCTTTTACTTTTTGCTTAGCATTTTTTACTATTGTATCACAAAGCTCTTTATTGTATAGAAGGCTTAATATTGAATCTGCTAGTGAATTAGAATTTCCAGCATAACTTTTCATTCCATTTACACCATGTTCTACAATTTCATTTAATCCACCGACATCAGATACAACAATTGGAATTCCAGCTTGCATTGCTTCAATTGCAACTACGCCAAAAGGTTCATATGTACTTGGAAATACAGCAATGTCAGCACATTTATACATTTTGCATAAGTCTTTTCTATTCATTTGACCTGTAAAATATACCTTATGACCTATTCCTAAGAAATTAACTTGATCACGAAGTTCATCTATCATTCCGCCTTTACCGCAAATAATAAGTTTTGAATCATTATATCCACTTAAAATTTTTGGCATTGCACCAATTAAATTTTGTATTCCTTTTTCATATACAAGTCTTCCTGTAAATAAAATTATTTTTTCATTGTCTCTTGCAAATCTTCTTCTAAAATCATAATCTTTTTCAACACCATTGTATATAGATGGTGAAATTCCATTTGGAATAACATCTATTTTCTCGAAAGGAAGTCCAAATAATCTTTGTAGTTCACATTTCATGAAATTGCTATTTACAATAACTTCAGTAGCTTCATAAGTTAGCATCCATTCAGTATCATTTATATATCTTTGAACATCATCATGAATACCACTATTTCTTCCAGATTCTGTAGCATGAATAGTTGCTGTAAGTGGAATATCAAAAGATTGTTTTATAGTTTTTGCAGCATAAGCAACAAGCCAATCATGAGCATGTATAATGTCAAATTTTCCTTTTTTATTTATAATTTCTGTAGCCTTCGCAGTCATGTTAAAGTTTAACTGAAGTACCCAATCAATAAAATTATTTGGATGAATCATATAGTTATCCACTCTATAAACTTCAACGCCCTTATCATTTTCATAATATGGAGCATCTCCATCTTTGTATGTAATTACTGTTACCTCATGACCATCTTTTATTAATCTATGAGATAAATCATGGACTACCATTGAAATTCCTCCAACAATTCTTGGTGGATATTCCCATGAAAGCATTAAAATTTTCATTAATTTGCTCCTTTCGCTTCTTATCTTTCGTCACTTATTTTATTTTAAAAGTCATCTTTATCTTAATCATTGTATATATAAATTTTTAAAATGTAAATATTTTTTTGACTTTTTTTCATCAAAAATCGACTTTATTTTTATAATCTATTTTTTGAATTTTTTAAAATTATTTTCAAATTTTTGCATCGTTTTGTGTTGAAAAAAGTTTTTTTATGATATACTATAATATGTAATAATTTTGAATTTTACTAAGGAGGAAAAAATGCCTAAAAGAGAAGCAAAAGATTTAGGAGAAGAAAAAATAAAGGCAACTACTAAAAAAGTAGCTACAAAAAAGAAAGAAGTTAAAAAAGTAGAAAAAGAAGCTAAAGCTATATCTACTACGCCAAAGAAAAGAGGAAGACCTAAAAAAGTAGTAGAAAATACAAAACAAGAAATCAAAAAAGAAGTAAAAAAAGCACCTAAAAAAGAAACAAAAAAAGTAGCAAAAGAAAAGTCAAAAGATAAAAAAGAAACTGTAGCTAGCTCTAAAACAAAAGCTAAGGCTAAGGCTAAAACTAAAACTGCAGCAAAAACTACAGCAAAGTCAAAAGTAAAAGCTACATCTTCAGCTAAAAAAACTAGCACAAAAAAAGCATCTAAAACTTCTTCTAAAGCCAAAAAAGTTTCTCAAAAGAAAACTATAAAACTTTACAAAACAATATCTCTTTCTACTTTATCTAGAAAGAAAAAAGTAACAATTTTAGAGTATTTTGACCTTCCATATAGATATAATGAAACAACAGTTAAAGTATTAGCACAAACGCCAAAAATATTATTTGTTTACTGGGATATATCAGATCATGATAGAGATCAATACATTCTTCATTATGGTGAAAACTTTTTTAATGATACTTATCCCGTACTACTTGTAAAAAATGAAACATATGGTTATGTACAAGAGGTTCCAATAAATGATTTTGCAAATAGTTGGTATTTACATCTTCCAGATAGTAGAAGCAAATATTCTGTAGAACTAGGAAGAAGATATAAAAATAATTCTCCTGCTACTTCACCATATATTTATATAAAAGACTCAAATCAAATTATAGTTCCAAATGATCACATCTTATTTGAAGAAATAAAACCACAAATTAAATATAGAAATGCAAAAACAAATGAAATTACATTTAAAAACATTTCTCATGTGCTTAAAAATGGAAAAATACTTGATTTCTATAGCTTATATCAAGTTCTTTATAACGTAGAAGATTTAAATGACTTCTTCGATTTAAGAAATCCAAGCTCACGGAAATCCAACATCAACCTTCAAATAAAAAGTTTGTATAGACGAACTTTTAAATCCAAGTTCGTCTATTTTAAATAAGGAGATTACAAATGGATAAAAATACTGGATATGTAAGTTTTATACTTCATGCTCACCTTCCATTTATTCATCACCCAGAAAGTGAAGATTATTTAGAAGAACAATGGCTGTATGAAGCAATCTCAGAAACATATATACCTCTACTTTTAAATTTCAAAAAGCTTGAAGAAGAAAATGTAAAGTTTAGACTAACAATGACAATTACTCCTCCTCTACTTTATATGTTAGATAATAAACTTCTTCAAAAAAGATATATAAATTATTTAAAAAAACATATAGAACTTTGTGAAAAAGAAGTAAAAAGAACAGTATATGATTCTAGATTAAATGAACTTTCAAAATATTATTTAGATAGATATAAAAATGATTTACATGTTTTTAAAGACGTATATCATTGTAACTTAATACAAGAATTTAAGCATTTTCAAGATGCTGGATTTTTAGAAATAATTACTTGTGGTGCAACACACCGGATATTTTCCAATATTATATGTAAATCCAAATACTGTTAGAGCTCAGATTGCAGTTGGAGTTCAAACGTATAAAAAATATTTTGGAAAAAATCCTCGTGGTATATGGCTTCCTGAATGTGGATATGTACCAGAAGCAGATACTTTCTTAAAAGAATTTGGAATAGAATATGTAATTACAGAATCTCATGGAATACTATATGCAGATCCAGCACCTATATATGGTACATTTGCTCCAATCATATCTCCTACTGGAATTTGTGCTTTTGGTAGAGATATTGATTCTTCAAAGCAAGTTTGGAGCTCTATTATTGGATATCCTGGAGATTATAATTACCGCGAATACTATAGAGATATAGGATTTGATGTAGATTATGATTATATAAAACCATACATTGCAAAAAACGGTGCTAGAGTTCACACTGGTATAAAATATTATAGAATAACATCTAAATATGGTGATAAAGATTATTATAATATAGATTGGGCAAAAGATACTGCAGAAAGACAAGCAGGTCATTTCTTTGATTGTAGAACTAAACAAATAGAAGAACTTTCAAAAGCAATGGATGTTCCTCCTATCGTAGTATGCCCATATGATGCTGAACTTTATGGTCATTGGTGGTATGAAGGTCCATATTGGTTATATGTTTTATTTAAAAAGATTTATTATGATGATTGTAATTTTTCTCTAATTACACCTGGAGATTATATAGATAGACATCCTATTATACAAGAATCTACTCCATGTAGATCTAGCTGGGGTGCAAATGGTTATAGTGAAGTTTGGCTTAACCAAACTAATGACTATGTACATCGTCACCTTCACAAAATTGGAGATTTAATGGTAGAACTTGCATCTAATTTTCCAAATGAACCAGATGGAATAAAAAAAGATGCATTAAATCAATGTGCAAGAGAAGTTTTACTTGCTCAAAGTAGTGACTGGTTATTTATTATAACAAATGGTACTATGGTTGATTATGCTAAAAAAAGAATAAAAGAACATGTTGGTAGATTCTTTAAACTATATGATCAAATAAAAAAGAATAAAATAGATAAAGATTATTTAGATGCTATACATTCACAAGATTTAATTTTCGATGATATAGATTATAATATTTATAGATAACTTAAGAAGACAATCTGTCTTCTTATTTTTTGTATCCAATTAATTAGTAAATGAATAAAATATATCATTATAGTAAATACTTTAAATATGATTTTTCGGGAGGAAAAAATGTCATCTTTTTGTATTAAAACTAATAATGATTTATTTGTTGATTACTTTTTAAATAACTACTCATCTTCTCTATCAGATTTTAAAAAAGATATCCATGTAAAAAAAAGATATTATAAAATATATAAAAATCTTGTTATAAATTATAAGACTTGTAATATTACTACATTTTATGAAAAACTTTCTAGATTTATTACTGAAGGAATTGTAAACATATATGAAAAAAGAATAATTTCAAAAATTGTTTTTTCTAGCTATTTTTATTTTTTAGATAATGAACAACTAAATATTATAAATAATACTACAAATCTTCTTAAAGAAGACAAGACAGAAACTAGAAAGGAACTTATTTACTTAGCTGTTTTAAATTATATTGAGTCAAAAGAAAATTCTATGATTTTAGAAGGTTTTATTACTTTTAGACTCAAAGATTACATTGATATATTAGATTATGCAGTAGAATTAGAAGTAAATAATTTTTTAGTAAAACGAGAATACTTAGAATTTGTAAAACTTCTTAAAAAATATATATCATCTAATGAATCAACATGTAACAGGATAAATCTATTACATTTAAACGGTAGCACTCTTCTCTTAGATGAAAATTATAATTTAATAAATACGTATTCTACTAATATAGATGAACTTGGAAAAAATATGGATATTACTTTTTCTTCAAATGATTATTCTTTAAATACTCTTTTAAATCTACTTCCTAAAAAAATAGATATACATCTTTTAGACAAACAAGATGAATTCATAGATACTATAAAACTTATTTTTCGGTGACAGAGTAAGCATCTGCAAAGGCTGCAAATTATGCAATTATTATAATAAAAGCAATATAAAAATTTAGTGGTTTTATGTTGCTTTATTATTTTTTCATTTGGTATAATATTTTTTATAGAAAGGATTACTATTATGTCAGTTTTTGTATTAAAAATCATAGCATGTATATCAATGTTTTTAGATCATATGAAATTCATTTTTGGAACTACAAATGTAGCAAGTACATATCTTCGGAAGACTTGCTTTTCCAATATATGCATTTCTTATATCAGAAGGATATACTCACACAAAAAGTTTTGCAAAGTATCTAGCACGATTGCTTTTATTTGCAGCAATATCACAAATACCAGCAATGCTTTTATTTAAGCCTTATTTAAATGGCGAAAGCTACTTAAATGTATTTTTCACTCTAGCTTTAGGATTAATTGCTATTAGATTTTATGATACATGTAAAGATAAAAAAGTTGGCGTAACTCTTGTGATTCTAACTTCAATAATTGCAGATTTAATACATACAGACTATGGAATGCTTGGCGTACTTTTAATATCAGTATTTTATATATTTAAAAATGATAAAATGAAAATGGCAATATCATCTGTTGTATTAATTTTATTAAATTACTTAGTAAACATTACATCTTTTACAATGGCAAACTTAACACAAATAACTTATCAACTTGGACTTTCTTTATTTGCTCTATCTTCTCTTATACTTATTTTGTGCTATAACGGAAAACTTGGAAAGTCAAACAAGTATATAAAAATGGGATTTTATCTATTCTATCCAATTCATCTTCTTGCATTTTATTTAGTAAGAGTTATTTTTGGATAAAAAATTTTAAATATAATTTTAAAGTGTGATTTAAGTTTAAAATCACACTTTTTTTATTCTTTATCATTTTTTCCAAATCTACATATAAAGCCACATCTTTTGCAAAGATTTTCTTTTAATATATTATTTTTAAATCCATCTATAATGTTTTCTACTTTATAACTATTTAAAACTTCATCTAAAGATACTACCTTAAATATATTTCCAAGATTTATATTTCCATCTACATCTAGATTACAAGGAACTATTGTACCATCTATCAATATTCCAATACTATTTCTAAGAGCAAAACATTTTCCGTTTTTCATTTAAAACTTTTCCATCTATTCTTGGCATAATAAATTTGCTATCTTGATTTAAAAAAGTTTTATCTGATAATTCAATAAACTTTTCTTTTTTAGCTCTTTTTGAAATCTTTTTTAATTTATAAAATCTTTCTATAAATGAAAATACTTTTTTATTAAAATTACTATTTAAAATATCTTTATCATATAAAAGTCTATATGAAATTTTTAAGTTTGGATTGTTTGTATCATTTATAATCTCTTCTGAAACTTTAAAAATAAATTCTAAATATTTATCTATATCTATTTCCTCATTATTTTCTACAGAATATAATAAGATATTTATAATTCTAATAGAATTACTTTTTTTAATTATATCTTTAAAATTATCTAAAAATAAACCATTAGTAGTAATATTTACTTTTAAATCATATTTTTCGCATAATTTCAAAAATGCTTCTAAGTTCTCATTTAAAAGAGGATCACCACTAAATTCAAAACAAATTAGATCTGTAAAATCATGTATCTTTTCTACAATAATTTCAAATTCTTCTACTGATAAATATTTTTTACATGTTTTATCATCTCTTTTTAAATTATTTTCATTAGTTATATCTATATAAATTTTAGAAAATTTTTTTCTTGTTTTATTTTCTATGTTCTCTTCTGCCATTTTTATCTATCCTTATATGAGTTTCCTCTCTTAATATTCGGTTGATTGTGCATTAATTCTACTGCTTTTTTATATTCCCTTTCAGTAAATCCCCTATTTGTATCACATAATACTAGAAACTGTGATAATTCATAACTAAATTCTTCTCTTGAATCATCTAATATAATAAATTTATCAATATCTTTATGTTTCTCTAAAAATATTTTTATCTCCATATCTTTACTAAAATCAGTAGCAGGAGTATGAGAATAAATAAATGCATGTTCATCTATTCCACTATCATAAAGAATTCTTTTATAATTGTTTATAGTATAATTCCCTTTATCATCTTTTCTAAAAGAATATCTCCATCCACTTTTGCTTGTAACAACTATTGATAAATCATTTTCTAAGCATAGCCTGTTTACAAGTTTTACTGCATTATAATTATTTACTCTTCCATCTCTTACAGAATTAAAGTTATCTCTAAAACTTCCGTTTACATCATATCCTGTAGGAGTATTTATTACTCCATCAAAATCTAAAAAAACAATATTCATACTTTATCCACTCTTTTTTTTATTTACTTATTTTATTTAAATTTACTTAAAAAACTAGTCTTTTTTATCATTATAAAATTTATTATTAATATAGCAGTCTATTATTTTTTTACTTGGGAAACACAAGTTACTTGGCAAATTATTTAAACTAAACCATTCCCATTTTACTATCTCATTTGTACTTTTTATTTTTATATCTCCAGAATATTCTTCTCCCAAAAGTCCAATTGTTGCATAATGTGCGTATTCATTTATATCATTTTGAAGAGATATTACTTTTATTTTATTTACATCTAAATTTGTCTCATCTTTTACTTTACGAATTCCAGCCTCTTCAAAAGTTTCTCCATACTTTACTTTTCCACTTGGAAGAGTAAATGTTCCTTCTAATCTTAAATCACTATCTGCTATATCTTTATCATCATTTCTTAGCCCTAGTAGTACTTCTCGTTTTTCATTTAAAAGAATTACTCCTACACCTATTCCGAATTTTAATTCTTTTTCCATTTATATATCCTCTTTCTTTAGTTTTTTAAATTTTATCATAAATTTAATACTAAAAAAAGCCATAGCTAAGACTTTTTTAAAGAGCAAAATTTATTCCTCTTGCTACTACATTTTTCATATTTTCTATCAATTCATCTATTTCTTTTGGCGTTACTATCATATTATAATCGCCAATGTTTAAAGCTTCTTTTACTTCTTCATATTTATCATTTTCCTTTAAATTATTTAAATAATCATTAGATTTTGCTTTATCTTGAAGGTTATCAATAAATATATCTATTCCATCTGAAACTAGTGTTGCAAGTTCTACAACTGTTGGAATTCCAATTGCAATTACTGGAACATTTAAAGTATTTTTAGATATTTCTTTTCTTTTATTTCCAACACCAGCACCTGGTATTATGCCTGTATCTGATAGCTGAATTGAACTACTTATCCTATTTATACTTTTAGATGCTAGACTATCTACTACAATTAAAAGTTTTGGTTTTATATTATCTACTATTCCTTTTAATATTTCTAAAGTTTCTATTCCAGTAGTGCCGAGCACTCCTGGAGATATTGCAGAGACTTCTCTATCTTCATCTGATACATATTGTGGAAGATATTTAAATATATGCCTTGTAACATCTATTTCTTGCATTACTTTAGATCCAAGTGAGTCAGGAGTTGAATTTAAATTACCAAGTCCTACTACAAGTATTTCTCCTTTTTTATCCACATGTTTATTAATTAATCCTTTAAGTTCATCTTTTAATGTATCTGCTATTTTTTGAATCTCATCTTCATCTATATTTCTCATTTTTTTCACATCAATTGTTATATATTCTCCAATTGGTTTTTCAATTGCCTTTTCTCCATTTTTATTTGTGACTTTAACTTTTTCTACTATTATAGAATCAGATACTTTATTAACACTGCTCTCTATTCCATCTATATTATCAGTATTATTTATTTTCTTAAATATATCTCTTCTCTCTAAGGCTAAATCTGTTCTAAAATTATACATAAAAAAACCTCCTTTTTATTATTTTTCTTAAAAAAGAGGTTTTTATACATATTAATTTTTAAATTTCTTATTCTTCCCAGTTATGATATACATCTGATACATCATCTAAGTCTTCTAGTTTTTCTAAGAAGTTTTCCATTCTTTCAGAATCTTTTTCATCAAGTTTTACATATGTATTTGGTACCATTTGTACTTCTGCTTCAACAAATGTTAAATTATTTTTCTCTAATTCTTCTCTAACAGATGTAAAGTTTTCTGGTGCAGTTGTAATTTCATAGTACTCATCTCCTGCTTCAAAATCTTCTGCTCCAGCATCTATTGCTAGCATCATGATATCTTCTTCAGATAAAGTTGTACTTTCTTTTTCAATTACTATAACACCTTTTTTCTCAAACATATATGATACACAACCAGTAGTTCCTAAATTTCCTCCTGCTTTATCAAATATATGTCTTATGTCTGCTGCTGTTCTATTTCTATTATCAGTAGATGCATTTACGATTACTGCAACACCGCTTACTCCATATCCTTCATATGTTATTTCTTCATAATTTGCTCCATCTCCAGAACCTGAAGCTTTCTTTATTGCATTATTAATTGTATCATTTGGCATATTTGCTGCTTTACATTTTGCAATTACATCTTTTAATTTTGAATTACCAGCAGGATCAGGTCCACCTTGCTTTACTGCTATTAGTAATTCTCTTCCAAGTTTAGTAAAAACTTTTCCTCTTGCAGCATCTGCTTTCCCTTTTTTTGCTGCTATATTATGCCATTTTGAATGTCCTGACATGATAATTCCTCCTATCTTTTTTTCTTTTAATATTTTTTACCTTTATATGATAACATATTTTTTTCTTTTTGTGTAGCAAAATTCAATATTTATAAGTAAAAACTGTAGAAAAATTTAAAATTGTCTATCTATTCATTTACTTTTTATATTTTTTAATATATCATAAATTTAGAAAAATTATGTTTTTTAGGAGAAATTATGAGCATAAAAGATATAGGCAGTATCGTAAAAGATAAAGAAAAAATAAATCATATATTACTTTTAAGAAAAGAAAAAAAGTATGACGAAATATATAAATTATATGGAAAAACAATATATAAGCTATCTACTCCTTCTTCATATAAGAAAAAAGATTTAAAAAAATTATTCAAAGAAGGAAAATATGAAGACGTACTTTATAAATATGGAAAAGATACATATAAAAGTAATATTCATAGAGCAATTATGAGAGATACTTATATAGAAACTGGAAGTAGATTTAAAGCATTATTTGCATCTGCTAAATATTACATCTCACACAAAATTGCTCCAATTTTTTTATCTACTGCTTTGCTTCTTCCTACAACATCAGCTGTAACATTATCTGTTATATCAAAAGATAGTATAGATAAAAATTCTATAGAATATGCCGAAGATTTAGAAAAATATGGCTCTCTCATAGAAGATTATGCAAATGATGTAAAATCACAAAATCTATCTGATATTCAGATAATTGCAAAAGTAGTATCTGATATGTGGAATGATATTGAAGGATACGGAGCTCCTAAAAGAGATATATATGGTTTTTCTAGATTAGATATGTTAGAAGAAAATCCATGCCTAGTATGTCGTAATATGGCAGACCATGTAACTGCTGTATTAAATGAAATAAATCCATCATATAATGCAAGAAATATTCCTGTATATTTAAGTTCGGATGGAACATATAACATAGCAAATATAGATAGAACAATTATAGATAATGATGATACAGTAAAAGAAAATAAAGATGAAAATAATAACTCCGAAAGTATTGGAAATGACTTATTAGATACTTTAACTAAATTTACCGGGAACCATATGGTAACTGCTATAGACTTAAATAAAGATGGTATTACTCTTATTATTGATCCAACAAATCCAAGTCTTGGCGTATATAAAAATGGTAAAATTCATATGTTCTCTCAAAAAGATGACCCCGGTTTCTATCCTAAAGAATTTATGAACTTTATATTTTATGGGCAAGATTTTACAGATTTTATATCTGATTATGTAAGTACATTTAAAGAATCTAGTTTATCTTTAGAAGAACTTGAAGAAAAATATGGAATAGATGCATTTAATACAGCTTTAGAAGAAATTGAAAGCAAAGATAAAAAAATTGCTTCATCTACTTTTGATGAAAGATATAAAGTAGATACTAACTTTCTATCTAGTTCTATAGAAGAAAATAATAATTCACAAATAAAGGATACAGATAATATTCGCTAAAAAAAAAGGGGAAAAATTTATGAGTGATAAATTTTATAATTTAGGAGTTGTGTGTGGAAGATTTGGACATGAGCACTTAGGACACATGATTTTATTTGATAGCTCTATGGCTCTTTGCAAAAAAACTTTAATACTTGTTGGATCTGCTCAAGAATCTAAAACACTTAGAAATCCTTTTACTATTGATACACGTATTTTAGTTATAAAAAATACATATCCAGACGAATTTGGGAAAAGTCTATCTGTTAAAGGAATAGATGATTTAACTAATGAATATGACATAACATCAAAATGGGGTTCATATGTAAAAAAACATATTGAACAATATGAAAATAGATTTGCAGATCTTATGGTTTATGGAAATGATGAAGAAAGAAATCGCTGGTTTGATCCAAATGACTTAATAAATACAGCTGAGCTTATAGTTCCAAGAAAAGTAAATCCTATCTCAGCTACTAACCTTAGAGGATATTTAACTATAAATGATAAAGATAACTGGAAAAAAGTCACATCTTCTAAAATACATGACATGTATGATTATTTAAGAGATGAATTATTATCTTGTGATATTTATAAAAAAATATATGATGAGTTAAAACAAACAGATTTATCAATTGATAATTATCTTTCTATTTATAAGAAATATGAAGAATTAGATAAAATAGAAAAACTTAAAAAAATAAAATAAAAACAAAAATTGTATAATCTTGGATTTTTTTATAAAATTATTATATAATTCTTTTTAAAGGAGTTTTTAATATGTTAATTTTAAATTCTAATTTAGAAAATATTGAAGAAAAATATACATTGGAGCTTACTAATTTAAATAAACTAAATGAATTATTTTCAAAGCAAAAAGATATATTACTTAAACATTTTAATATTACTATCGTATCACTTACTGATAACCCAAGTTATATTACAAAGTTAAATAGTTTTTTAGAACAGTTTAATGAAATATTTGATAAAATAAATTCAGCTTTAAGTAAACTTCAAATACTTATAAAAAAGCTTAAAACTTATAAAAAGTCTTTAGATAATAATGATGAAAATGCAGAAAGTCTTTTAGAAGAATACAATACATATTATAATGAAAACTACTCTTCTTTAATCGATTGTATTATTTATATTACAGACTTTATTAATGAAATTTTTGTTGTTCCAGACTATAATAAGAGCGTTGAAAATAGAAAAAAGATATTCTCTTCTTTTCTAGGAGCTTCTTATAAAGAAAATATTGAAAAAATAGAAAAAATAGAAAATAAAACCTCTAAAGAAAATATGTCTACAACGCAAGAAATAGACAAAATAGTATCTACTATTATAAAAGATATGTCTGAGCAAGAAGATAAAAAAGATGATTCTAAAGATTCTATAGAAAATAATACTGAAAATAATATATCTAAAGAAAATAACGAACCTATTGAAGAAAAAATAGAAATAGATAAAGAAGAATCTAATAAAAAAAGTAAAAAAATAAAAGATACTTCTTTTAACAGGGTAACTTCTCTTCCTCTAAAAGATAATAACTCTTTAATTATTTCTGAAAGAGATGGTCTTGTATATCTTCCATTTAGAGTTGAGGATTTAAAAATAGAGTATCTATCAAAAAGTAGTAAATACTCTGGAATTATAGATTTAATTAATAACGAATATATATATCCAATAAGTAAATATAAAAATAGCGTTACTTCAAGATTTAGAGAAGCATATGGTTTAATGGTAAATAAAGAAAAAGAATCTAAAATAACAGCATTAGAACTTGGACTTGAACTTGCTTTTAATTATTCTCTTCATCCTGCTGTAATTAGTGCTTGTAGAAATATAAATGAACTTGATGATTATTTAGATGCTTTAGAGAAAAAAGATTTATCATTATTTAAAGGATTTAATGTTGAATTTGAATCTCTTCCAAAAAGTAAATAATTAAAATTAAATAAAAAATAGAAAAACATCTGTAGTCGGTGTTACTGCACCACAGATGTTTTCTTGTTTCTCTATTGCTTGGATTTTAAATTGTGAGATATACGACCTTTTCACAGTCAATCTCTTTTAAGACGTTTACATCACCAGCACAGCCACAGTATGTAAGCATAAGCTCTGGCATGCTCCCTTCTGCTGCTCCCTTCATGTAATATTTCTTACCAGATTTTGTGAAGGTATACCATTTTCTTCCTCTTCTGTCTTTTTTCACAAAGACTTCATGTCCAAAAATAATATAAAAATCTTCATCTTTTCCAGCAAAAAATCTCACTGCAAGAACAGTTTCGTAGAGTCCTATTTCTTCCTTCTTGATGACTTGGAAGAAACCGAAAACATGGCTGAGCTCTTTGTAGAAGTCTTCTTCAAGCTCTATCACCATCTTTTCATAGTCTGGCGGTGTATTGCTTTGGATGATTTCCGGGATTGCTGTTATGTACCGGTTAATCATCTGCTTTGCATCTTTGTTAAACCGCTGCCAAGCAAACATTTGAAACACCTCCTAATAGTTGGTTTACATATTATATCACTTTACTTTTATTTTTTCAACCTTAAGTCTACTTTAAAGCTACTGTTTCTCATGTTCTATAGAATTTTTAGATTTTCTTTTATCTATAATTATAGTAGACATAAATATTAAAGTAGCAATTATAGTTATTATTATTCCAAGTTTTAAATAAGGTGTCTCATATTCTATTTTTATTGTATGTTTTCCTTTATTTATATTTATTCCTAAGAAATAATTATTTACTTCTAAAGTCTCTGCTTTCTTACCATCTACATATACTGTAAATCCATCAGAATATAATGTTTGAAATTGTAATATTCCATTTGATTCTACATTTGCAGTTCCTTCTAATAGATTATCTTTAAATGATGTAACTTCAAAATTTGATTTTCTTAAAGCTTCTATATCTTCTTTATAATCATCAAAGTTTACCGCATATATATCTATACTATCAAAACTATATGTACCAATATTTGAAAAAGTTAAAGTTAATTTTCCAGAAATTTCATCAAAATATCCTAAATTCATTAACATCTCTTGATTATCAAAATAGTATGGTGTTCTTCCTTTATTTCCTACTGATTCTGATTTTTTTACATCATCTATACTTGCTGTAACAGAAAATGAATAATTTTTTTCGTACCATATATATTTATTTTTAGTCTTACTTTTTTTAATACGATCTTTCACATTTTTATTTTTTAATTTTATTAATTCTTTTTTAGAATAAGGTTCATATTTAATTCCATTTATATCAATATAAATCTCTGAATTTTTAACACTATCTATATCTAAAACAATTTTATTATTCTTTTCCTTTTCTATTTTTATAATATTTTTATCTTTTTCATTCTTTAATATATCATTTTCTTCAATTTTGTAATTAATCTTTTTTATAGATTTGTTTCTTATGTCTTTTAAAACATTTTCATTTTTCTCTATATTTATATTTTTTAAGTCATTATTTTTTATAGTAATACTTTTTAGCATACTACTTTCTTTTTCTAGTGGTGACATATTGTTATATTCATTCTCAGTTATATAGTTTGTATAAAGAGTCCCAAAAGGCAAATAATATTCGTTTTCATATATATTTGATTTTCCGCTATAATCTTCTAGTTTTTTATAACCAAAAGGTTCTTTCTCAACGCCAACATAATATTTTAATCCAAGAAGAGTCGTAATTTTAGTTCTATAATCAAATTCTCTAGTCTCAGTTGCTATACCAAGTTGTCTATTTTGCAAATCTGTTGATAAAGCTGTATACCTTCCACTTACAATTGAATAGAAATATGATATTGAATTATAATCATGTATAATTCCTAGGTTCTCATAGTCTTGTGTTGACTTTCCTATCTTATAAAAAGAATTATCTTTATCTTTTATAAAGTTTATCGCTTCTTTATAATCTGGTATTTGTTTTCCAGCAGTATTAAATACTTTAGTATGTCCTCCAAAATTTAAAAATTCTGATACATAATCTCTTTGTTCTATATCATAAAAATAATATATAAAATAAATGATTCCTATTACTACTACAAAATATATTAAGATATTATATATATTTATTTTTTTGAAAATATTTTCTAATTTTTCTTTATTTGCAAAAATTGCAAATAGAATAGCTGCAATAATTATATTTATCTGAATAATCAAGCTAATAGATATTCTTGCTAAATAAATTAAACTAAAATAAATAATGTTAAACACTATTATATAATTTATATCTTTTTTATCTAAACCTTTAGTTTCGTTTAAAAATAATGTTGTTAAATAAGAAAGTAAAAATGATATTACATAAGTCCATCTATTATTTGGATATGAAAATCCTGCAAAAATAGAACCTACTTTTGATATTAAAAGTGGAATAAGTAATACACATAAAAGTATAAATATTGGATATTTATTATCATCTTTTCTATTTTTTATGAAAAGTGGTAAGACTATAAGTACGATTGGAAATACTCCAAGACAACTCCAATTTCCACCATAATAAGATATTAAAGATGAAGCAAAACTTCTATAATAATTTATACTGTAATTGAGTATTTCTAAATTACCTGATCTATTAGATGTTAAAAAAGCAATAGCAGCTGGTAATAATACAATAGATGCCATAAGTATTCCAATTACACTATATATAAATATTGTAAATAATTTTTTTAGAATCTTTTTTATTCCATCTTTTCTATAATTTAAGAAAATAAGTATTAAACCATATATTGCAATTATAATAAACATCATGTATGCAAAATAGAAACTTATTATACATGTTATACAAATCATTAAAGTGTAAAATATTTTTTTGTTTTCTAGTATAATTTTTTCTACTCCTATCATTAGAAGTGGGAATATAATTAATGCATTCATAAAATATGGATGTCTTACTCCTGCAAATATAGCATAAGAACAAAATGTATACATTAATGCTCCAATTATATTGCCTTTTTCTACTTTTTTATATCTGCAGAAACATAGAAAAGCAATTCCTACTAAATATAGTCGTAAAATAACTAATGCATAATAAAATATATGAAGATAATTTTTTGGAACAAATACGCAAAAATAAGATAAAAAGTCACCTAATATGTAATATGCAAGATTACCAAACATATCCATTCCAAAACCTATATTCCAAGTAAATGTTGAAAAATTACCAGATACTAAAAAATTCTTTAGTAGATCATGAAAATAATTTAATGTTGTAAAATGTTGTGATAAACCATCTTTATTATCTTCTATCCATATAAATCCTTTTTTATACTTCAAAAATATCCATAAAATAAAAAGTATTATTACTGAAAATAAAATAGAAAATTTTATTATTGTATTAATAAATATATGTCCGTGTGTGTGTGTGTGTACAGCACCAGCGGTTTTAGTCTCTTTATCTTCCATTTTTTTACTCCTTTTAGATTTAATATTACGGTTTATTTATATTATCATAAATTTTCCCATTTTACTAGTATAGGAAAAAGGGCAGCCTTAACTTAAGACTACCCTTTTCGTTCCAAAGGACATTTCCTTTTTAGTACTTCTTAGATTTCAAAATACATTACATCAATTTTTTCCGCTTCTGTGATCACTCTTATTTCTCCCGAAGGATATGCTGTATACCCATACTTCATGTCTGGAATAAAATCCACACCTCTTGGCCATCTGCTTATAGTATCTGTTTTCTTGTTATACTGCACCCAGTAGTTTTTCTTTTTGAGCAAAAGGTCTTTTCCATAGAGATAGTACCCATTTTGTCTTGTAAAAAACACTCTAGCAGCAATAATCGTACCGTTACTTTCCATAGCTTCTTCTTTTGAAACAATCTTTGAGTAGGTAAATTCATTTTTAACAGAGACGATTGCTTCAGACTTAAGCATTTTGAAGATTTTATCCGGATCTTTTAAAGGATGGTCCATCCCTTCTTCTCTTACAGCACATGCCGTGAAAACACAGATTCTTTTTAGTGGTTCATTTTTCCGTATATGTATTTTTCTTTTCATAGAAATACCTCCTTTTCTATAACCTACTTTATTAATTATATCATAATATTGGCTTTTTATGAAGTGTTTACATAATTTAAATAAAAAAATCCCCCACCAAAAGGCGAGGGACAAAACCACTTAGGAAAATTTGTTATACATTAGCATTTAGCCTAACTTAGGCATATTTTATGCAGAAGATTCCAAGCTTTGGTTCATTTTGCACTTCATGAACGTACACGAGACGGATTTGATATTTTTCTTCATACCGTCTTTTCATCGACCATTTAGTGCAAACCAGCGGGCTTTCTCTTTCTCCTGCTAAGAAGTCTTCTATCCTATGACGTACCCGAATATCTGCTCTGTTTACCTTCTTTCTCTTTCTTGCCATAACATTTGCCTCCACTAATTTGATTAAACTTTCTGTTAGCAGTGGTTTTGAATTGAAACACAAATTTTCCTAAAAGCAATTATATCACACTTGTAAACATAATTCTAGCTTTATGTTACATTTCTTGAAGTTTTAAACATAATTATTTAATTTTTATAACTCTTTTACTTGTGTTTTAATAATCTCATTGAATTTAAAATACAAATAAAAGATACACCTACATCTGCAAAGACTGCAAGCCACATATTAGCAAATCCCAAAGCACTAAGGATTAATATTGCAATTTTAATAGATATTGCAAATATAATATTTTGTTTTACTATTCTTAAAGTTCTTTTAGAAATATTAATTATATCAATAATATTTTTTATTTCTCCATTCATTATTACTATATCTGCAGCTTCTATTGCACTATCTGCTCCAATATCTCCCATTGCAATTCCAATATCTGCTCTTGCTAGAACTGGACTATCATTTATACCGATCTCCTACAAAAGCAACTTTAGAATTATCTTTTCTTTCTTTTAAAATTTCTTCTAAAATGCTTACTTTATCAGTAGGAAGTAGCTCTGAATAATATCTATCTACTCCTATTTCAGAAGCAACTTTTTTAGATGTGCTTTCTATATCTCCAGTTAATATTATACTTTCTATTTTATAATTATTCTTTAAAGATTTAATTACTTCTTTGCTATTTTCTTTTATTTTATCTGATATTACAAAACATCCTTTATATTTTTTATCTATTGCGACATATACTATAGTGCCATTTTCTATATTTTCTTCAAATGCTATATTAAAATCTTTTAAAAGTTTATCGTTTCCAATTAAAACTTCTTTTCCAAAGACTTCTACTTTTATTCCTTTTCCAGAAATTTCTTCTAAATTGTTTATATTATTTTCATTGATTTCTTCTTTATATAGACTTTTTATTAATTCTGCAATTGGATGACTTGAATGGTATTCACTATAACTTGCATATTTTATTAATTCTTCTTCAGAAATATCTTTTGTAATTATTTTTTGAACTTTAAAAGTTCCTTCTGTTAAAGTTCCTGTTTTGTCAAATACTATTTTTCTTACTTTTGATAAATTTTCTAAATAATTGCTCCCCTTTACAAGTATTCCTTTTTTGGAAGCTCCACCTATTCCTGCAAAAAATCCAAGTGGTACTGAAATTACTAGTGCACAAGGGCAAGATACTACAAGAAATATTAAAGATCTTGTAATGAATTTATTAAACACATTTATTCCAAATATAATACATGGAATAAGAGTTATAAGTACAGAAATAATAACTACAATAGGAGTATAAATATGAGCAAATTTTGTTATAAATTTTTCTGACTTTGACTTTTTGCTACTTGCATTTTCAACAAGTTCTAATATCTTTGATACAGTAGATTCTTTAAAATTCTTTGTAACTTTTATTTTAAGAATTCCATTTTGATTTACAAATCCACTAATAACTTCATCATTTGCTCTTACTTTTTTAAGGATAGACTCTCCTGTTATTGCTTTAGTATCTAAAAAAGATTCTCCTTCTATAACAATACCATCTAATGGAATTTTTTCTCCTGGTCTTACCATTATAATATCTTCTATGTTTACTTCTTCAGGAGATACTTTTACAAACTTATCATCTTTTAATACATTGGCAGTATCAGGTCTTATTTCCATAAGAGAAGAAATTGATTTTCTTGACTTTTCAACAGCCATATTTTGAAATAGCTCTCCTATTTGATAAAGAAGCATAACTGCAACTGCTTCTGGATATTCTTTTATTAAAAATGCTCCAATAGTTGCAATACTCATTAGAAAATTTTCATCTAGTAAATTTCCATGAAAAATATTTTTTATAGACTTAAATAAAACGTCATATCCAATTAAAATATATGAAATGATAAATAATGCTAACTTAATATTAGACTTTAAAATAAAGGCCAAAATTATTAAAATAAAACATAAAATAATTCTAATTAAATTAAATCCATTTTTTTTCATAATCAATTCCCCAATTTAAAAATATTATTTTATTCTTCTATTACAGAATCTGGTTCTATCTTTTTTATAATAGATTTTGCTTCTGTAAGGATTTTTTCTAATTCTTCTTCAGATACGTCTTTTGTTTCTATAAATACTTTTCCTGTCATAAAATTAACAGAAGCATCTGCCACTCCCTTTATTTTATTTATCTTATTTTCTATTTTACTTGCACAATTTGCACAATCTATTCCATTTACTTTTAATGTATATTCCATAAATAAATCCCTCCTAAAATATAATACTCAAATTATTCAGTAACGTGCTCTATTGCTTTTTCAAAAACATCTTTTACATGATTATCTGCTAAAAAGTAAAATACCATTTTTCCTTCTTTTCTAAAATCTACAAGTTTAGAATCTCTTAATACTTTTAGCTGATGAGAGATTGCAGACTTAGTCATATTTAAAAGAACTGCTAAATCACACACACACATCTCTTTTATATCTAAAGCATACATTATTTTACTTCTAGTAGAATCTCCAAGTACTTTGAAAAAGTCTGATACATCCATAAGTATTTCTTCATCTAGCATTTTTTTCTTAACATCTTTTATTACATCTTCATGTATTACTTCGCAGTCACATACGTTTATTCCATTACTTAACATATTTTCTCCTTTCAATTGAGTGATTATTCAACTATCTATTTATATTATAGTTGAACGTTTATTCAACTGTCAATATGTTTTTGTATTTTTTATAAAAATTTTTAAAGTAAACTATTCTTTATTATTTGAACGAAAAGTATTATTGAAATGGTTTTAAGAACAAAGCTAAAATTATTCTTTGATATTTGATATAATAGTCTAAAAAATAGTAGTAGGATTTTTGAAAAAATACTAAATTCTCAAAAATCCTACTTTATCTTTTTATAATTATTATTCAATTTCAATTATTCCTAGATCAACAAAAGAAATTAATAACAAACTAAGCATATATTGGTTGCTTACTGATTGCTCATAATTAAAAATATTACTATTAAATTCTTTTATATTATCCAAATTAATTTCGTTCACATTTATTTTTTGAAGTGAATTTATTAATTCTGAAAAAGCATTTGATAATGTATCGATTGACATTTTATTGTCTAAATATTTTTTTCCATTAATATATTTCTTTAATTTTTGATTATTGAAATCAAATCTTTTATCAAAATCAACCATATCATTCTCGAAATTAGATATTATAAAAGTTTCAATAGATGGATAACTTAATAATAGCATCCCACCTATACTGTTAAATTTATTTTCAATATCATCATTTGGTTCTCTTGAATTAGTATAATGTTCTATTAATTCCTTTAGTATATATGTATCCTCTTTTCTATCTGCATCAAAAATATAATATATTGCACTATTTCTATATTCGTAATCCAATCCGCTATCTTTTAGCAGTTCCATCTGCATATCTATAAACTTTGTATTATTAATTGTATCAATATTACTAGTTTTCGAATTTATTATGACTACTTGTGAATAAACATTATCTCTTTTAGAAAATTGCCTATACTTCATCTTTCCACCTCTATTTAAACTAGTAACGTCTTTATACCCTAGAATGTTTAAAAATATATTAGCAATTAAATTAATTTCTCTCTTTGCACCTTCTACAATATACAAAACTTTTCCAATATTCTTATCCTTATTAAATTTAAATTTTTTATTTAATATTTGGTAATCCATTAAATACTCCACTTAAATACATTTTTTCTATATTTTGAGCTTCTCTTGGTTTACTATCTGAAACCCTATATATTTTACTTCCTTTTCCCATAATATAATCTACTGTGTAAATTTGATCTGGTCTTAATAATGTATTAGTCAATAAATTAGTTGAATGAGATACTATAAACATTTGAGATCTATCTGCTTTCTCCATAAAATATTTAATTATTTTTTCTTCTAATTGATTATGAAAAGCACTACTAAATTCATCTATTATTACCATACAATTTTTCTTTATAGCTTGTAAAATTTGTGGTAATACTTCAACCAATGTTTGGTTTCCTAAAGATTCTAAAGTCATTGGCAATCCTATATCCATATCTTTTCTTAATACAATTACTTCTTTTCTATTTTGAAAGTTAAATTGTATTAACTTATTTTTATATCCACTAACATAATCAACCGTTTGATTATAATTAATTTCCCTTAAAAAGTTATTAAATTCCTCTTTTCCGTTATTTTCAAAATAATTTTTTGTCAACTTTTCTTGGTTTGCACATACCACAAATTTATTGGCTTGATCAATATAAACAGAATCTTTTAAAAACTCAAACCATTCTTGTAAAACATCATTATCAATAAATCTATTTTCAAAATATACTGCTCTTAATGCTGATTGATTTTTTTGAACATTATCAATCTGCATTTTTTTATTTTCTTTGTTTGTATATTCACCATTGCTATTAATTCTAACTAGAATTTGCTTACCATCTTGTATTAATTCTTCTTTTAATATAGCATTATTATCTGTTTCAATTACATATTTAATATATGAATCTTTTATTTTAAATTCATATGCTAATTCCATTCTTTCTTTTAAATCAGTATAAAAACTCTTATATTCAAATAGTTGAACATCCGATTGCCATACTAATAATTCTAATAAAAATCGAATTGCTCTAATTATATTTGTTTTTCCTGTTGCATTACCTCCAACAAATATTGCTCCTTTTAAAATATTATCACTTGTTCTATTTTTATTCGATAATATTTCATATCCTGTTGCATTTAAATCAACTTCCGTTTTATCAACAAATGACTTAAAATTTTTCATAGATAATTTTACTAACATAATATTATCCTCCTTATTTTCTATTATTTTATCATAAATAATAGTAAAATGCAATTTTTTTACATTTTTATTTAATTCCGTGTAATTTTTTTACATATATAATATATTATGCATTAAAATAATAAAAAAATACTATTAATTTTTCGTCATTAAAATATACTTTTAAATTCCAATGGAATAATATCCTCATACAACAAAACAAATTGTGAATTAACTTGTCTATAAGCATGATAATGTCCAAAATACCATTTTTTAAACTTACATTTTCCCATAATATTTTGAAAGTAATCTGTTAAATAATCTTTCTCAAATCTTCCTGCTCCTAATAATGTTTGAATACTTGTAGGACAACAATGAGAAATAATATAATCCACTTTATAATTTGCTTTTTCTAAATTATTTATACCATTTTTCATTTCTTCCTCAGTTGGTAATTCTAAATCCCACCATGAATAAT
>CANQYZ010000002.1 GCA_947628215.1 uncultured Clostridia bacterium
TGATATCACAAATTTAGACCAATATATAGATATTGTAAAAGATTGGTTATTATTTTATAATACTATTAGATTAAAATAAAACAAAAAATATGAGACTACAAATTAATGTAGTCCCATAGATTCTTTTTTCAGTGTCCACTAAACGGGGTTCACTTCAGTGGATGACTTCTTCTTAAAACTTATTATAATTATGTAGAAAAAATAATTTAATCTTTTTTATAATCTTAGAAAAAATATTTTGTTGTTCATTATAAATTATAATCTTATTATCATTAGATGAATTTTCTACTATATTTTCTATTGTAGATTTATTACTTTGTTTAAAAATATCATTTGGATCATATATTTTTTTCTTTTCTTCTTCAATTTTTTGATAATACAATTTTTTATAGTTTTCTACTATTTGCTTTTGCTTATCTGTTGCTCCAAATTTTTCAAATAGATAAAACATAACAGATTTTGTTTCGTCTAATACTTTCTGTTGACTAAATCTTTTTGAAATATCATATTTAAATTCATAATTTGGATTACAATTTTCTTCTAGATAATTAATATATGATATAGGAATTTTATCATAATCTTCTTTTTTTAAATTATTTATTATTACAACTGCTTCAGTATATGCATTTGCCAAATTTATATTTTCCACTTAGTTATTACTCCTTTAAATTTGTTCTTCTGTAGTCATAGATCTTTGTTTTACACCGTCTTCTATTATTCTTCCTATTTCTATTTCTTCGCCAGGATTTATCTTAAATCTATCTATTGTTCCAGCTCCAATTTCTGAAAAAGATAATCCTTCTGTATTTATATTATCCTGTTTTTTATCCTTGTTATCTATTATAGTAAGAGATTTACTTATTTCCTTAAATCTTTTTCTCATTTGATCAAAACCTTGCTTACTAATTCCTTCTATAAAACAATCATGAGTATATCCACTTGCCGTATGATTTTGTCCAAAATCATATATTGGATATGCTTCTTTGAAATCATCAAACTCTGGATGTTCCTCTGCTGCTTTCTCAAATGTTTCCATAGCTTTTAAAAATGAACCTTCATTTTGAAGTATCCAATTTTCAACACCAACTCCTCCAAATCCACCGTATTCAGTAGAACCTGGACTTGATTTCTTTTTATAAAGTCCTTCTTCTTTTAAGATTTTTTTAGCAAGTATAATATTGGCAATTGTAATTTTGTAACCTTCTGGATCAGATTTTTTTATTCCATCTAACCAATCTTTTACTGCCATATCTGTTGAATATTCTATTTCTGAATTTTTTCTCATAAAAGTAATATCTAGATCCACTGGTTCTTCTAATCCATCTATTTTAATTTTTTTATATCTAAAATTGTCTCCAGCTTCATCTAATGACGAATCCTTGTGTTCACTTTTTACTGCAATCTTTTTTCTTAATGCCTCTCTAAATGCCTCAAACCTTTTAGTATCTCTATAAATTACATTATCTATTTTCATAGAAAAATCAAAATCGCCATCACCTGGAAGATTCGTACCTCTACCAGTTGATCCAGTATCTATAAACTCTACAAATCCATTTGTCAAATCTCCTGTAAGTTTTGATACCAATCCTATTTTAAACTTTTCTTTAAGCGTTTCTCTTACAGCACTTTCTATTGCTTCTCTTTTTATTTTTGCTTCTCTTTGACTTATCGATTTATTTACATCTCCATCTTGAAAAAGTTCACTTGAAATCTTTTCAGCTTCTTCTGTATAAGCAGATGGATTTATTTTCATTTTTTCTTTTTGATAGTATGATAGTCCTTTCATATTCTCTCTTATAGAATCATACATTTCTGGTGAAAATAACAATTCATTCGTGTCTTTACTATATACTGGTATATATGTACCATTCATTGCAAGTTCATATCCTACCCTTTTATCCCATTTTTCCACTACAATATAGTCAACATCTGTAATTCCAAGTCCTGTTCTTATTCCATAATGCTGATCTCCAAGATATCCTGTTTTAAAGGCTTCCAATCTTCTTTTATCATATTCTCCATTACTTCTAATATTTTCTCTTCTTATTGCTTCTTCCCTAGTTTTTATTCTTGACATCTTATCTGATGTAGAATTCTCTTCAATATCTACAATACGGGTATCCCCTCTTGTAAATTCCACTTTGCTTGGATCTTTTTTTACTACAATATATATAGGTCCATATTCTTTTGCAACTGTTTTTGATATTTTCTCACCTACAGTTTTTTCTTTATTTTCAGGTAATATCATTGCAAAGTCTGTATCTAATGGTGTTGCATCTGTATGAGAATCTGCACCCAAAAATTCTCCAGCTCTTATTCCACTTCCAAATATTTGACTTAATATTCTTATATTTCCGCCAATTCCTTTTACCATGTCCCCTACTTCAATAGTTGGTTCTTTTGAAACCATTTTTTTATGTTCTTCTTCTGAATTCTTAATTTTTCTTTCCATATATTCTCTTATTTGCTTTATAGTTGTAATTCCACCGTATAGTTCTTGATTTGGTCCAATATATGGTTTAAAAACTAAATCAGGAAGGTCTGTTACATTAGTTCTGTTTGCATATTTCATTGCAATTTGTTTTAAATCTTGCTCTAAATCTCCTGTTAAGAACATTTTTGTATTGTTTTTCTTATCAACACTAGCAAAACTAGAATTTTCATACAGTGAATATAACGTTTTTGTATATTCTTGTAATTGACTAATTTCTTCTGAATTTAATTTAGATAAATCACTATTATTTTTTACATATTTTATATATGTTTCATTTCCATACGTAAGTATATCTAAAAAACTTTTTAAAGACTTATTATTTGAATCCATTCCAATTTTTAATAAATCTGAAAAAATAACACGTTTTACCATTTTTTCGCTTGGTGAATTTTCAAGTACGGGAGACATTTTTTGACTTGATTTTGTAACAATTGAACTTAATCTTTCATTTCCATTAATATCACTAATTAATTCAAAATATTTATAAAGTTTTATAAAATCAGGAAGATATCTTTGTGAAAATACATGTTCTATTTCTTCAATTACTTTTGTTGCATCTTCTCTTGATAAATTTGCTATTTGTGATATAAGTTTTGGTGAACTTTCAGAAAGCATTTTAGAATTGCTATATACAATATTCAATACTAATTCTTTACCAAGTTTTGGGATATTTGTTATTATAGCATCAGCATTTTCTAAGTTTAATTCTTTTCTTTTTTCTAAATCAAAAACAACTTTTGCAAGTTCTGGATCATAATTTCTATATGATTCTTCTGCTTGTTCATCAAAAATTTTATATTTTTTTCTAATTGACTTTATAAACTGACCACAATCTTTTTCAAGTAGTCTATAAACAGAATTATTACCTAGCCTTTTTATTGTATCTATATATCCATCTGATTCTAAATATTCTCTAAAATCTTGCAAATCATTCTTCTTTGCATATTCTACAAAATCATCAAATAAATTTATTCTAATATGTTCATCTGTACTATTCCAAATATATATTTGACTATCCAAATCTGTATTTTCAAGAAATTTAGGAATGTATTTTTTTATTTGATCTTCATTAATATTTTTCCATATTAAGCCAAAATTATTTCTAAAATTCTTGTCTTCTTTATTTTGATAGGTATTTACTAGCAAATCCATTATTTCATCTGAAACTTGAATATTTCTATCTCTTAGTTTTTTAAATAAATCTCCTATTTTATATAATGTTTTAATAGAATAATTCCCATCATTTTTATCATATATAACAGAATAGTCCTTAAAGTCTATATAATGTCCTAATATATCTTTAAAATTTTCTATTGCAAGATTTTCATCTATATCTGATAATATAGCTGTATAATATTCAAAAGGATCTTTATCTCCTTTTTCTGCTAATTCCAAAAAGTAATCTAAATATTTGTCTTTTATTTCTTTAGGAATAGCTTTCCAAAAATTATTAAAAACAATATCTATATTTTGAGGAATGTCAAAATATTCTCTAATTCTGCCAAAATTTTCATCCCACATTTTTACAGGCGTAGTTTCTAAAATCTGTGCTGTATGTCCTATGTTCAATCCATAATTTTTATTTGGATCAATAAAATCTATTAAAATATTTTTATATTTATTTTTCTGCTCATCTGTTAATAAATTCCAAAATTCTACTATAGCATATGAATTTGTATAATCAATTCTTTCTGCAATCCATGGATTTTCATCTAATATCGTTTTATCTCTCTCTAAAATTTGAAAAAATAAATCTGAAAAATATGAAATATTTCGATATGATTCAATATATGCTCTATATTGACTACTATCTAAATCTTCTATTTCTGGATTATACTTTGATGTAGTGTTAGAATAATATTTTGAAGGATCAAAAGAAATTAAATTACAACCAATAAAACTTCCCTGGTATCTCATTCTATAATTCCATGATTTCATGTCAATATTGGCACCTGTATTTTCCAAATGAATATCTTGCATATCACTAAAATCATTCCACATCTCAGATGGAATTTGACTTAAATCACTTTGACTTAATAATTCAGTTATTTGATTTTTTCTACTTTTTCTGATATCTTCTAATCTTCTATATTCTGGTTCTTTTTCTTCTAAATCAAAGTCATCTTCACTAAAATTTTCAAAATCTAGATCATCTAATTTTTTTACTACCATATCTAATGTACTTTTATATGCTTCTGGAACTTGAGCTAAAATTTCTTCTTGTGAAGAATTCATAAAGTCAATATCTGGAAACATTTGTGAGAATTCTACCCTAGCTTGATCTAATGTTAATCCCAAATTTCCAATTATTTTTCTTATATCTTTACCCAAATCTCTTTGTCTTATGATAGCATAAGCTATTGCAGCATCATCTAGTGCATAGTCCATTTCTCTTTTTAGTTCTTCAAATTGCTCTTTGGTTATGATTTCTCTTTTTTCCTCATCCATAGATTATCAATTTTCCTTCATTTTAAATATAATAATATTATACATATATTAATTTTTCTTGTATACATTTTTATACATAAAAAAACTTGGAAATCTTAAACTTCCAAGTTTTGTTTTTATGATAAATATTATTTTATCTCTTACTAAATTGTGGAGCTTTTCTAGCTTTCTTAAGACCATATTTCTTTCTTTCTTTCATTCTTGGATCTCTTGTTAAGAATCCATTAGCTTTAAGTTCTGGTCTGTATTCAGAATTTGCTTCAACTAAAGCTCTTGATATACCATGTCTAATAGCACCAGCTTGACCTGTATATCCTCCACCTTGAACTTTACAAATTACATCATATTTAGAAACTGTATTTGTAACTGTTAAAGGTTGTTTTACTATAACTTTTAATATTTCTGTTCCAAAGTATTCATCTAAAGCCATACCGTTTACAGTAATTGTTCCATTACCTTCAACAAGTCTTACTCTAGCAATTGAACTTTTTCTTCTACCTGTTCCATAGAAAACTATTTTTTCAGATTTCTTTGCCATATTATTTTACCTCCCATACTTCTGGTTTTTGAGCAATATTTTCATGTTCGCTACCAGCATATACTCTTAACTTTTTAACCATTTGTCTTCCAAGTTTTGTATGAGGAAGCATTCCTTTTATAGCAATCATCATAGCTTTTTCAGGAGTATTTTCCATCATTACTCTAGCTGATGTTTCTTGCATTCCTCCTATATATCCTGAATGATGTCTATAAACTTTTTGATCTAATTTTTTTCCTGTTAAAACAGCATCTTTACAATTTACTATAATTACGTGGTCTCCTGTGTCAATACTTGGTGTATAAGTTGGTTTATGTTTTCCACTTAATAATTTAGCAGCTTCTGTTGCAACTCTACCTACTGGTTTATTTGCTGCATCAATTATATACCATTTGCTTTCAATTTCGCTTTTCTTAGCGCTATATGTAGTATTATTCATGGTAATAAATACCCTCCATTCATAATTTAAATTTGATTTTATCTATATATAATTTATAAACTTACCACCGGGGAGAAGTAACTTTATAAATACATATTTTCCATATAATGCTTAATTATTCTACTACAATTTATTTAATAAGTCAATACATTTGCAAACTTTACGTTAAATTCTATTATAAATAAGTTTTTTTCTATTTACTATTTTTATTTTTGCATATATAATGTGCTGGTAAGGGGGAATGATTTTCAATGAAATCATACGATTTAATAATAGTAGGCGCAGGACCAAGTGGTATTTTTACAGCTTATGAGTTAATAAAACTTGGAGTTGCCAAAAATAAGAAAATACTTCTTATTGACCAAGGAAAATGTGTTGAAAAAAGATATTGTCCAGTAGAAAAGACTGGAAAATGTGTTAATTGTAAACCATTTTGTAATATTACTAGTGGTTTTTCAGGAGCAGGCGCTTTTTCTGATGGAAAACTTACTCTATATAATCCAGAAGATGAAACAATAGAAGTTGGTGGCGATCTTCCAAATTATTTAGGAATAGAAAAAACAAAAGAGTTAATGGATTATACAGATCAAATTTATCTTGATTTTGGTGCAGATACTAAAATTGAAGGAACTGAATATAAAGAAGAAGTAAGAGCTTTAAAAGAAAAATCAAAAGAAAATGGAATTACATTAATTAACTCATATATAAGACATCTTGGAACTGAAAAAAGTCACGAATTATATGGAAAACTTGAAAAATATTTATTAGATAATAATATAGAAATATTATTTGATACTACTGTTTCTGATTTATATATAGAAAACAATAAAATAAAAGGTGTCTATATAAAACCTTCTATTAATTTAAATGAAGAACCTACTTTATATCAAGCAGATTATGTAGTAATAGGTGTTGGAAGAAAAGGTGCTAAATGGTTATCAGAAATTTGTAAAATACATAATATAGAAACTAAAGCTGGAATCGTTGATATTGGTGTTAGATATGAACTTAAAGATGAAGTTATGAAAGACATAAATAAATATATGTACGAAGGAAAGTTTATTGCAAGACTTCCTCCATATAAAGATAAAGTTAGAACGTTTTGTCAAAATCCTAGTGGATTTGTTGCAAACGAAGTTTATGATAATAGTTTAACTTTAGTAAATGGTCATTCATATAAAAATAAAAAAAGTACTAATACAAACTTAGCAATACTTGTTTCTCATCATTTTGAAACACCATTTAATGAGCCTATTAAATATGGTGTAAATGTTGGTGAAAATACAAACCAACTTGCAAATGGATGTGTTTTAGTACAAAGATTAGGTGATATTTTCAGAGGAAAAAGAACTTGGGATAGAGAGCTTAAAGAAAACAGTGTTGTCCCTACTCTTAAAACTGCAGTTGCTGGAGATATAACTTTTGCTATTGGTTATAGAACAATGGTAGATATATTAGAATTTATTAAAGCTTTAGATAAAGTAATTCCAGGATTTGCAGATCCAGATAATTTACTTTATGCTACAGAAATTAAATTTTATTCAAATCAAGTTATAATCGATAATAACTTTAAAACAAATATAGATGGATTATATTCTATAGGAGATGCTGGTGGACTTACTCGTGGACTTATTATGGCTTCATGTAGTGGTGTTCAAATGGCAAGAATTTTAAAAGATTTATTATAAAATTTAAGCTCACGAATATATAAAAGTAGCTAGGATAATCTAAATTACGTTTATCCTAGCTACTTTTTTTAGAATTCATTCAAATTGCTTTGATTGTTCTATGGCTTTTTTTATTAGTAAAAAACTATTAAAATTGCCTAAGCCTTAAGTATTTCAGTATGATTTTTTTAAAATCTAATTCATTTAGCTAATTAATTTACGGTTCTACTTAAGAGGGGAAACCATAAATATATATCAATAGTTTTGTTCTGATTACTGAAATCTTTTTTGCTGTACCCTCTTAAGAAATAAAAAATTACTTTATTATTATAACAAAAAAGTTTTAATCTGTCAAATTATGTAAACTTTAGCTTCCATCTGCATCTATATAATTACTTGGAATATCTCCAACTATCACAGATTCTGTTAAAAGAACTTGTGAAATAATTTCTTCTTTTATACTCTTTATTTGAGACATTATACTTATATCATAAATAATTTCTAAATATATTCTATGAATAGTCTGATTAAATCCTGCAGAATAAAATTCTGATTTAATATTATTCGAAAAATTTCCAGAAGTATCAATTTTAAACTTTACTTTTGGACCATATCCTGACAAAATCTCTATCCCAGTCATAGCTCCAAGTCTTATAAATATCTCATCTTCTTCATACTTTAATATAGCATTATAAACATTACTTGTTATCTCATCTACTATTTTATTTAATGTAAATATATTTATATCTATTAGTTCTATGTTTCCATTATTATCTTTTTCTATTCTCACTAAATCTTCATAGCCATATTTTTCCATAACATTAGTAGTCTCATCATTGGCAATTTTAGTTGCAATACTTTTTACCTTTGCTCTGCAATTTGCTTCGTAAATTGGATAAAATACTTTTTTTAATAAAATATTTAATAAAATAACTAAAATCACAAAAACAGCAATTATTATAAAACTTTTTCTTATACTTAGTCTCCATCTTGAATATATAACATCCATATTCTATACTGCTTTTGGAATGTATAGTTTTTGTCCTATATCTATTCTGTCTAAATTTTCTATATTATTTACTTTTGCAATTTGTTCTACTGTACTTTTAAATTGTTTTGCAATTTTCCAAAGTGAATCTCCTTTTTGAGTATAATAAATAACAAGTGAATAAGTATCTATGCTATTTTCTTCATCTTTTTCTATATTTTCTATTATATCTATACTCTTATTTTCGGTAAAAGATTTTACTATATTAATTTCTAATTTAGAATCTATACTAGAATCTGGAAGTACTATAAAATTACTATTTTCAATTTTCATATCAATATCGTAAGACTCATTTTCTAAACTAAAATCAAACTCAAATACCTTCTTTAATGATAAGATATTTTTACTATCAAAAGTATCATAAATATATGTTACTTCGGCATCTGCTAAATACTTTACTTCTTCACCATTTTTATTTTTTTCTTTAATTCTTAAAAACACATTTGTATCATATAAGTTCTTAATATTATCTATTAATACTTTTTCTGAAATATTCTTTAGCAATAATTTTTCTTCTGTAATGCTACTATTATTTATTTGTTTTTTACTATATTTATAATTATTTTTTATTCCATATAAATCTTCAATTAAGCTAATTTCTTTTTGCTCATATATTAGCAAATTAGCTTCTATTTCTAAATCTGCTGAAATATTATTATCATTTATTACATCAATTTGTGCCTTTCTTAAACACATTTCAATTTTACAAATATTTGTATCTTCTACATTTGGAATATCTATAAATCCCATTACTGGAAAACTTGCTTTATTTTTACTTATTTTATTTTCTTCATTTCTATAGAATACTTCTAAAACTACATCTCCTTTTGCTAAAACTTTGTTATAACTTATTTTATAATCTACATTTTCTATTTTATAATCTATTTTTACTATATTCATTATTTTCTCTACGTCTGTAATTTTTGCATTTTCTTTCAAAGCAATTTTAGTATTTCCACTTCCAATTAAATTGTTTATCTTAATATTACTTTCAAGTTTTTCTATTTTACTTCCTTCATCTTCAACTTCTAAAACATATTCATATTCACTTTCTTTTAATATATTAACTTCTATTTTACATTTTGCCTCAAGTTGTATTTTTCTTTCATTTAGTACTTTTAATTCTATTTTAGAAACCATAATTATAGTATTAAAAAATATTTTTTCATTTTCAATATCTTTATTAAGATCTAAATTTTCTGAAAATTCTAAATCATTTTCTAAGCTACTATTATTTTCATCTCCATCTAAATATAAGCTATAAACTTTAATTTTTCCATCTAATCTTATTTTTCTATCATGTATGTCTACATTCTCAATAAAAGCATTTGCATTTGAAACAATATTTTTAATAATATCTTTTTTAGTATCCGGAATTACATAGCTTTGAGTAGTACTTATCTCTTTAGTAATCCTGTCTATTTCTTCCCTTACTTTAACTTTATCTTTTTTAAGTTCCATAATTATATCCCCCTTAGTTTTTAATATATGTATATTATGAAACATAAAAAAAATTCCCATTTATTTGGGAATTTTTATCTTTTAAAATTAATTATTATTATCTCTATATTTTATCTTATGCAAATTCTTCTCTATTTTTCTTTGAAATTATAGCTGGTGGTTCTAATGCAGTGAATTGCTCTCCATCAAATACTTGAACTTCAACTGATTTTGTAAATATATCAGTATAGTTATAAGAACCTCTTCTTTCGTTTTCTTCAAATTTTACTCTGAAATAACTTGGGTATGCCTGCTCAATAATGGCTTCTTTTTCAAGTGGCTTACTTCTTTTTCCTGGTGACTCTTTTATTATAATTTTTTGACCAATTTTAGCTTCCATATCCTTTCTTAAATTCATAATATCAGACTTGTAAATCACTTTCATCACCTACTTTAATTTTGTTAATTAGAGTATAGCACCCTACCCTGAAATTGTCAAAAAAAGCGGGATGATGTCGGATGGCTAAAAGTATTGATATTAATATATTTTCGAGTCACGCCTCTTCTATTTTACTTTTGCTTTACAATTATATTACAATTGTGTTAAATTTACATTTTTTGTCTTATTGTCTATCTTTTACCTTTAGTTTTTGTGCCTCCTATTGCCTTTATTCCATCTTTTAATTTTGTAACTATTTCATCTATTGTAACATACTCATTTTTATTCTTTCTTGCAACAATACTTGCTACTATCAAAGGCTCTTTATAATCAATCAAAATCCTTCCTGGTGAAGATGCAAAATTTGCACCTTCTGAAATAATCGCTTCAAAAAAGCTCTCACAAGCTCCAGCAATAATAGTAAATCTGTCTTCATCTCTATTCCATTTTCTTGCTTCTTTTACAGTTTTCGCAAAATATTTAGAATTTTTATAGTTATCAATATTAAAATATCCTTGTCCTTTCTTAAACATTAAATCATGTCCTGTTGTAATCAAAATACTCGGATTATATTTATTTAAAAGAGTAGTTACTATTATGCTTTGCTTAGGCTCTGGTACCGTCTCTACTATAGCTCTTAAATTAAGGTTAGAATAATAATTATAAGCTCTTTTGGCATATTTTTTATCTCCATCTAAATGTAATATTAATGGATCATTTATTCTACTTATATAACTTCTTGTTTTCATAAAAAATCACCCAATATAAGATATGTTTTTATCTTTTATTAGGTGATTTTCTATTCTTAAAATGAATTTTCTATCTCAAGTAATCTATTATATTTGCAAACTCTATCAGTTCTGCAAGGTGCACCAAACTTGACTTTTTCTGCATTTATAGCAACTGCTAAATCTGATATAAAAGTATCTTCAGTCTCTCCTGATCTATGAGAAATTATTACTTCATAATTATTTTCTCTTGCTAAATTAATAGTATCTAAAGTTTCTGTTAATGTTCCAATTTGATTTGGTTTTATTAATATACTATTTGCGCATAATCTATCTATACCATACTTTAATCTCTTTTTATTAGTAACAAATAAATCATCTCCAACTAATTTTACTTTATCTTTTAAAAGATCTGTAAGTCTACTCCAACCTTTAAAATCATCTTCAGAAAATCCGTCTTCTATAGATATAATTGGATATCTTCTACAAATATCATCATAAAATTCAATCATCTCATCTACTGTTTTTAGCTCTCCTGTTTTCCAAAAATAATAACATCCCTCTCTTCCTATATTTTTAGCCTCTTCATACATTTCTGTTCCTGCAATATCTAAAGCTAAATAAACATCTTCCCCTGCTCTATGATTTGATTTTCCGAATTGCTTCTAAAATGGCTTTTATTGCATCTTCATCTCCATCTAAAGTAGGAGCAAAACCTCCTTCATCCCCGACTCCTACTGACTTTCCATCTGCTTTTAATATTGTTTTTAATTCTTTAAATATGTCTACTGCAGTCTCTAGCTTTTCTCTAAAAGTTCCTTTTCCTTTTGGAACAATCATAAATTCTTGAATATTTAAATTATTATCTGCATGTTTTCCACCATTTATGATATTTAGCATTGGAGTTGGCATTTTTTTAGTATTTATTCCACCTAAGTATTTAAAAATATCCATATTTAAAGTACTTGCAGCAGCTTTTGCAGTCGCAATAGAAACTCCTAAAATTGCATTTACTCCAAGTCTTGATTTGTTTTCTGTTCCATCTATTTCAATTAATCTTTCATCTATTTTTTCTTGCTTAAATACATTCATTCCAACTATTTCATTCTTTATTATTTTATTTACATTATCTACTGCTGTATTTACTCCTTTTCCTCCTAGTCTATCCTCTTTTGTATCTCTTAGTTCTACTGCTTCATAAGCTCCTGTTGAAGCTCCAGATGGTACTATTGCTTTCCCGAGAAGTCCCAAAAGATGTTGTAACTTTAACTTCAACAGTTGGATTTCCTCTTGAATCAAAAACTTCCAAAGCTTCTATATTTTCAATCTCCACTTCTTCCATTTTAATCCTCCTTTTTAATTATTTTTTAGTATTGTATCCATTTTTTCTTTTTTTAAAACAAAAATAGCCCAAAGCACATCTTTGTACTTTGAGCTAAATTTTATCCTACTTTATTTTTCTGTTCACTATATTTTAATTTTGTTGCCATACCACCCCTTATATGTCTTTCTGCTTTATTTAAATCTAGTATTTTTCTAACTTCCTCAAATAACTGCATATTTATTCTACTTAGTCTTTGAGAAATGTCTTTATGTACAGTAGATTTTGATATACCAAATTGTTTAGCAGCTCCTCTTACTGTATCTTTAGTATCTATGATGTATCGTGCTAGCATAACAGCACGTTCCTCTATTGATATATTCTTCATAAAGAAACCTCCAATAAGAATACTTTGTTTAATTGTATTCATGTAAAGATTTCCTTATGCAAATTTTCTTCTCTTTTATTTTTCTTGTAAATTATATTCTTTTGCAAGTTTTGAAAAAGAATTTATTGAATTTTTAATTGTTTCAAACTTAGTACAATATGCTATTCTAACATATCCTTTGCATCCAAAAGATGTAGCCGGAACAAACAATAAATTATACTTTTTAGCTCTTATGCAAAATTCTTTATCATCCCCTAAAGGAGCTTTAACAAATATATAAAAAGCTCCTTCTGGTTTTACACATTCAAATCCAAGTCTTACTAAATTATCATATAAATATCTTCTATTTTTATCATAGCTACTTACATCACATTTTATATCTACACATTTTGAAATAACCTTTTGTATAAGAGATGGAGCATTTACTATTCCGCTCACTCTATTTGCGATTGTAATTGCCTGTATTAAATTTTTACTATCATCTACTTCATCAGGAACTAATACATATCCTATTCTCTCTCCTGGAATAGATAAAGTTTTACTATATGAATAGCAAATAATTGTATTTTTATAATATTTAGAAATAAATGGAACTTCTTTTCCATCATATACAAGTTCTCTATAAGGTTCATCTGATATTAGAAAAATTTCTCTTCCTAGTTCTTTTTCCTTTTTAGATAAAACTTTAGAAATATCACAAATTACATCTTTACTATAAACTATTCCAGTTGGATTATTTGGAGTATTTATAATCACTGCTCTTGTAGCCTTATTTATCTTTTTCTCTAATTCTTCAATATTTGGGATAAAGTCATTTTCAAAATTTGGACTGATTTCTACTACTTTTACATCATAATTTTCTATATAACATTTATATTCACTAAAGTATGGTGCAAATACTATTACTTCCTCATCTTTATTTAATATTGATTTTAATGTTATATTTAATGCACTTGCAGCTCCAGATGTCATTATAAAATTATTATAAGAAAAGCTTGTACCAAATCTTTTATTTAAAGAATTGCTAATACTTTCCCTTACGTCCTTGTATCCTTCATTTGACATATATCCATGAACTAAATTTTGTTCTTCTTCTTTTAGTATAGAATAGATTGCATCATTTACTTCTTTTGGAACATCTACACTTGGATTCCCAAGACTAAAGTCAAATACATTCTCTTCTCCATATTTTTCTTTTAAAATCCTTCCCTCTTCAAACATTTCTCTAATTACTGAATTATTTTCAACTAGCTTTTTCATTTTATCTGAAATCATATCTAAACTCTCCTAAATTAAATTCTAATAAACTCCAAGTATTCTATAATACTTTGCTGTTTTTTCTAGTTCTAGAAGTGTACTTTCTACTTCTTTTGCTTTGTTTTCAATATCAAAATCCACTAAAAAATAATATTCACCAAGCTTTTCTTTTGTAGGTCTAGATTCTATTTTAGTTAAATTTATTCCATATTTATCAAATATTCCAAGTATTTTATATAAAGCTCCTGGTGTATGAGAAGTAGAAAATATAATAGACATTTTTGACTTTTCATTTATGCTTTCTAACTTATTTTTTAATATCCAAAATTTAGTCTTATTTGTATCATTATCTTGAATGTTTTTATCTATAAGTTTTAAATTATATTCTTTTATACAATCTAGATTTCCAATACAAGCACTATTTTCACTTTCAAGTGTCATCTTAGCACCAATCGCAGTGCTTGCAACTTCAACTATTTCAGCATTTTTTAGTTTTTCTTCAATATATGTCCTACATTGTGCTATAGCTTGAGGATGTGAATATAATACTTTTATATTAGATTTATCAATATCTATTTTTGCCATTAAATTTTGTTTTATCTCTAAAATATATTCACTTATGACAAATATTTTATCATTTTGAATTAATGTATCTACTGTTTCTGTAACACATCCTTGAAGTGAATTTTCTATTGGAACAATTGCTTCATCTATTTTTCCTTCTTTTAAAGCAAGGATTGTTTCTTTTATAGTTTTATAAGGTATCTTTTCATCTTCTTTAAAGCAAATATTGCAAGCTTCACTTGAAAATGTACCTTTTGGTCCTAAATATCCAACTTTCATAAGCTCTTCCTTTCCGTTTTGCACTAAATTATATATTATTTTCCATTTAAATACAAACAAAAAACTTAAAATATAAATCTATTTTAAGTTTTTATTGAGCAAATTATTTAATTACTTTTTTGTTATTACTTTTTAATTTTCGTCATAGTAAGAGTCTCCATCTCCTCTTACATTATCATTATTTATAAAAAATCCTATCATCTTTGAATCATCGTTTTGTAAAACGCTATTGCTACTAGGCTTTCCAATAAAGAATTTATTATCATCTCCAATTGATTCCATTTTTTCATTTGCATATCTTATTGCATCATCAAAAGCAACTTCTGTTATTGTAATTTCCTTATAATCTTTCTTCTTATAAATAGTAATTGTTATTCCACCTCTTTTATTAACTATTTCTTTCATCTCTTCTAGTACATCTATATATTCTTCTATCGTTTGCACATCTGTAAAATATTTTGCATCTTTAGGAATTTTTTTGCTTATCTTTACAAGCTCCTTATAAGCTTTTTCATCATCAGTCTTTGCTTCTTTATCAAATATTTGCTTATTAGATTTAGTATAATTATCTGATATTAACGAATTTAAAGATTTATAATAAGCTAAAGCTTTATCTCTTTTCTTTACTTCCAAATGTCCTACTATTCCTAAAATTAGAATAAATACACATAACACAAGAAATATTCTAAATATTGTCTTTGGTCTTAATTTAAATTTTTTCTCTTCTATATTTTCTAATTTTTCAAATTTCTCTGTTCTCTTTTTATTCTCTTTTTTTACTTTATCATTAGAATCTTTCTTTTTAAAAAACATATCTATATCACCTCTTAAAAAATTAATAATCTTCTATCTCAACATATACTTTTTCTTCTTCTCCATATACTTTCTCTATATCAAGTTTTGTTATTTGATTATCATCTTTGAAAGCTAATTTATTTAAAGAATCTAGTACTATTTTTATGATATTATCTATATCAGGCTTTTTTGCAGGACTAATATTTCCTGCAAGCATCTCTTCTGCATTTTTCCTATTTGTTCCTTTAGGAATACTAAAATAAGCTATTATTTTTACTCTTATTCTATTTTCTAAAGGAATATATCTTGGATATTTTAATAAAAAATACTGCTGCACTAACTTTTCATAATCTTTAGTTTTAGTAGGAGTATATACTATATTTGTATAAGTATTTACTCTAGGCCTTCCCTTTCCAGTAATTCTTCCTGGTACTTCAAATGTATATAACATAATCTCTCCTAAAAAATAATTTCTTCTTAAGAAATTATATATTAAATTAGATTTTAAAACAATTCTTTTTAAAGTAAAAAAAGAGTACTTTGAAAAGTACTCAAAATAAAACATATTATCTAATTTTTACTTTTGATAAGTCAATATCAGATTCATCATAATTTTCAATATAATCAAATATCTCATCAATAGTATTGCAAACATAATAAAGTGATCTACAATCATCAGTAATAAATTTTTTATCAACTGATACTTGCATCATATTTTCCATATTATCAAAATAATTATTGATATTCCAAATTACGATTGGTTTATTATGTCTTCCAAGTTGTTTTAAAGTAAGTATCTCAAAGAATTCATCAAAAGTTCCAATTCCTCCAGGAGAAATTATAAATGCTTTTGATTTTTCTTCTAATAATTGTTTACGATCTCTCATTGTTTCTGTATGAATAAATTCTGTACAGTTATCATAATGTACACCATCTACATTGAAAAATGCAGGAGCGATTCCTAAAATATATCCATGTTTTTCATCTACTCCTCTTGCTACTGCTCCCATCATTCCGTTAGCTCCACCGCCAAATACAAGTCCATGTCCTCTTTCTACTATTTTTCTTCCAAGTTCTTCTCCTGCTTCTATAAAACTTTTATCAATTTCTCTACTAGCAGCTCCATATACGCAAATATTCATATTTATCATCCTTTCTCTTTTTTTGTGCATTGCTTAAAGCTCTTGCTATATTACTGTATGCATTACAGAATAATATTATATCAATAAGTATAAAATTTGCAAGCTATTTTTTATTTATGTGTTATTATAGTTACAATTCTATAAAGTTTATTTATTTATTTTCTTCTTTTTGTTATACTTTAATTGGAGGATTACATGATAAAACTATTTAAAAAAGAAAAAAATTTAAATGAAATAGATGATGAAGAAAAATATCATTATAATACACCAAAGAAAAAGTTTTCTTATCTTCATGTAATTAGACTTATTGCAATTGCTATATTTATTTATTCTCTAATATACATTCTTATGTGGCAAAATGATAATGCTCAAACAACAAAAATGATGAGAGAAATATATAGTAGTGTCGACTTTACAAAAACTATTAGTCTAGATACTGGAGATGGTTCTGTAGCAGATGTATTAGACTTTACAAATTTACTTAAGAAAAATAAAGAAACAGTCGCTTGGATAAAAGTAAATGGTACTAATATTGATTATCCTGTCGTAGCACATAAAGATAATGATTATTATTTAAATCATAGCTTTAATAATACAAAAAATAGTGCTGGTTGGATTTTTCTAGATAGCAGCAATTCAAAAAAATTTACAGATAAAAATACAGTAATTTATGGTCACAATAGAAAAAATGGTGCTATGTTTTCGACACTAGAAAATACTTTAAATAAAAGCTGGTTTTCAAAAGATAATAACAAAGTTCTAACATTATATACTCCAGAAAAAACTTATCATTATCAAGTATTTTCAGTATATAAAATTAAAGCCGAAACATATCACTCTACAACAGATTTTAAAGATGAAAAAGATTATCAAAAATTTATAAATAAAATGATAAAAAGAAGCAAATTTGATTTTAAAGTAGATGTAACTACTTCTGATAAAATACTTACTTTATCTACTTGTGCAGATAATAAGTATTATAGAATAGTTCTACATGCTAAAGCTTTAAATTAAAAATCAAAATAAAAAAGCAAAAAGACAGGAATTCTGTCTTTTTTGTATCTTTCCAAACAATTTTTATTATTTTTTTTATTTTTTATATTTTTCAAATTTATTTAAATCAAGATAGTTTTATATTTTTTACAACAATTTCGATAAAAGTTTAGTCTTTCAGCTCCTTAATATTTATAACTTATTTTCTATTTTTAAAGAAATTTGCCCAATAAGGATTTTCTTTATCAAACAATTCTTTTTCCTCTTTTGTAAGATTATATGGATAGTCTGGCCATAAATTGTATATTTTTTTCTTATCAAATGAAATTAAAAGTTCCCCTATAATTATATCAACATTATCTGATGTAATTTCTTTATTTTTATCAATTATTATAAAATGTTCTACCCACCATATCTTATCCTTCGCATTTCTCTTATAAAAACTATAAATATCTCTTTCTTTCATATTCTTCATCACCCTTTAATTATTTTCTCTTGGTGTTAATATATCCTATAATTTCTTTAAATTCTTCTTTGTTTTTAAATGAACTATTAGTGTATTTATTATATTGCTATTTTTATCATCAGTAAAGTTCTCTTCTGAATCTTCTTCTGAATCTTCTTCTAATTTGTATGTAGTTGACGATATGTACCTTCACTACATACTTTCACCGATTAACTAAACGATATTCCCATCACACATAAAAAAGGCAGAAATTTTTTCTGTCTTTTTTTGTATCTTACCTCTGTATCTTACGTGTATCTTACCAGGTGATTTTTGTTAGTTTTTATTAGTTCTCACAAGTTCTACTTTCTTTATATATCAGTACTTTCGAGGCTTTTCTATTTGCTCATAGCTTCTTGCACCGCTACTGATACAGATACAGTAGCTCCAACCATAGGGTTGTTACCCATACCAATTAATCCCATCATTTCAACATGAGCTGGTACTGATGAAGATCCTGCAAATTGAGCATCTGAATGCATTCTTCCCATAGTATCTGTCATACCATATGAAGCAGGTCCTGAACCCATATTATCTGGATGTAGAGTTCTTCCTGTTCCACCACCTGATGCAACTGAGAAATATTTCTTTCCTTGTTCAATACATTCTTTCTTATATGTACCTGCAACTGGATGTTGGAATCTTGTTGGATTTGTTGAATTTCCTGTTATAGAAACATCAACTTTTTCATAATGCATTATTGCTACACCTTCTCTTACATCATTTGCACCATAGCATCTTACTTTTGCTCTTGGTCCATTTGAATATGGTGTTTCTTTAACTATTTTTAATTCTCCTGTATAGAAATCAAAATCTGTTTGAACATATGTGAATCCATTTATTCTTGAAATTATTTGTGCTGCATCTTTTCCAAGTCCATTTAAGATTACTCTTAATGGTTTTTGTCTTACTTTATTTGCATTGTTTGCAATACCAATTGCACCTTCTGCTGCTGCAAATGATTCATGTCCTGCTAAAAATGCAAAACATTCTGTTTCTTCTGATAAAAGCATTGCACCTAAGTTTCCATGTCCTAATCCTACTTTTCTGTCATCTGCAACTGAACCTGGAATACAAAATGCTTGAAGTCCTTCTCCTATAGCTTTTGCTGCATCTGCTGCTTTTGTGCATCCTTTTTTGATAGCAATTGCTGCTCCTAAAGTATAAGCCCAGCAAGCATTTTCAAAACAAATTGGTTGTACACCTTTTACTATTTCATAAGGATTAAATCCTTTTTCTTTACATATATTTAAAGCATCATCAAAATCTTTTATACCATACTTTTCCATTACTGGTTTGATTTGAGCTATTCTTCTTTCATAACTTTCAAATGTTACTGCCATATTTTTACCTCCTAAAATTTTTTTCTTTTTTTATTATTCTTGTCTTGGATCAATTTTCTTTACAGCTTCATCAAATCTACCATATTTTCCTGAAGCTTTTTCGATAGCTTCCATAGGCTCTATACCTTTTTTGATGTTTTCCATCATTTTTCCTAAATTAACAAATTTATATCCTATGATTTCGCTATTTTCATCTAATCCTATTTCTGTAATATATCCTTCTGCAAGTTCTAGATATCTTGGTCCTTTTACATTTGTTGAGTAAATAGTACCTACTTGGCTTCTATGTCCTTTTCCTAAATCTTCAAGTCCTGCTCCTATTGTTAAACCACCTTCTGAAAAAGCTGATTGAGTTCTACCATATACTATTTGTAAAAATAACTCTCTCATTGCAGTATTAATAGCATCACATACTAAGTCTGTATTTAATGCTTCAAGTATTGTTTTTCCTATTAAAATTTCTCCTGCCATAGCTGCTGAATGTGTCATTCCAGAACATCCAATTGTCTCAACTAAAGCTTCTTGAATTATACCTTCTTTAACATTTAATGTTAATTTACAAGCACCTTGTTGTGGTGCACACCATCCAATACCATGAGTTAAACCTGATATATCTTTTATTTCTTTTGATTTTACCCACTTTCCTTCTTCAGGAATTGGTGCTGGTCCGTGATTTGCTCCTTTTGTTACTTTGCACATATTTTCTACTTCTTGTGAATAAATCATATTTACCTCCTATATTATTATATTTTTTCCGTGTGCATTTTATCACATCAATTATTGGTATTCAAGATACCTTAATAATAATTACTTAAGTAATTTTTTATACATCTCCAAAGTCATAAGATAACTTTCAATTTTCCTGTCTATTCCTGGTACTTCAAAGACTTTTTCTAAACTGAAATGGCTCTTTAAGAGCCCTTTCGAGGAAGCAACATTCCCCTCCATTACATACCCTCTAAAATTTTTTGTTTGTAAAATTTCAAATGCAAATTTAGTCATATCTGGTAATATTTCTTGATATATACCTTTATTTTGAAAATCCTTTCCAATGTATACAGTAAATTCAAAAGCATCTTCATTATATAAATCAAGTTTTATTAGAAAAACACCTATAAATTTATCTGTATCTTTTTCTATTATAGCAATTGGAAGTTTATTACCATTTTCAAATTCTTTAAAATAATTATCAAACATCTTCTCTGTATCGTTTATAGAATTATGTATTTTCATATTTAAGTTTTTAATTATATCTTTATCACTTAAAATTTTATAAACTTCATTTAAGTCAGTTTTTTCTAGGAGTCTATATCTACATCTATTACTTGTAACTTTATATATAAACTCTAAATTCTCCATTTTATTTTTATCCCCCTATTTTTCCATATACATTATACTAGCAGAGTTCTATTCTTGTAAAGCAAAAAATAATGATTTTTTTAAGCTTAAAAATAGCACATAAAAAAAGAAGATTTTTATTTAAACCTTCTTTCTTTATTTAAACTTTTTATTTTAATTTATTATTTAACTTGATATGCTGCAACTATAACTCTACCACTTGATACATATACATCAAATACAATATCTTTATTTGTTGTATTTTTGAATCTTAAGTTATGGCATCCATATGATACAGTAGCTTCATATCCATCTTTATTTAAGTAAGATACTCTTCCACTATGTTTATATCTTTCTACAGTCTTCATTTTTAGTTTTTTAGAACATCCATAAATAGTAGTTGCTACTTGGCAAACTCCACCGCCATATCCTTTTTTTACTTTTCCAGAAACAATTATATTTGCAATCTTGTATCCTTGTTTCTTACCACAAGGTCCTACAACTTTAAACCAGTTAAATGTTTGATTTTTCTTTAAAGTAATTTTTGTTATTTTTTTACCAGCTTTGCTCATATTATAATTTCTTCCAGAAGGGCTACCTTTTGAATATGTAGTATATGTTGTAAGTAATTTGTACTTACTAGCAGATTTTGTTCCAACATACTTCTTTTGAACATATCCTGTTTTATTTTTAGAAGTTGTTACTTTGTACCATGAACCACTAGTTAACTTAATTGTAACTACATCACCAGCTTTTAAAGTTGCAACTCTTGCACCTTTAGTTGATGCTTTTTTTCTTAAAGTTACACTAGATTTTACTTTAATATAACCTTTTTGAGATGATGTTGATTTTTTAGATGAAGTAGCTTTTTTTATAGTAATATATTTCTTTTGAATATATCCTGTTTTCTTTTTAGATGTTTTAACCTTATACCAAGACTTAGTTGATGAAATAATTGTAACTGTCTCTTTTGGTTTAAGTGTTGCTACTTTTTTTCCTCTAGTTGATGCTTTTTTTCTAAGTGTTACTGATTTTTTTGTTTTTACATATCCTTTTTTTGTTTCTGTTTTTTGTTCAGTTTGCTCCTCAGAAGTAGGAAGTTCACTTACATCAAGCATAACTTTAGAACCTTGCTCTACATTTGTTACATATAGTCCTACTGTTCCAACTGCAAGTAATGCAAGTACCATTGTACTTAATAATAATTTTTTACAAACCTTCATCTTAGGTTGTTCCCCTTTCAATTGTGATTTTTCCATATCTTTAATTATACTTATACTTTTATGATAATACAATATGATTTTATAAAAATTTTGTTACTTTTTTTGGAAATTTATTTTATTTTGATTTCTAATAGTCTAGAAAGCTCTAATGCTTGGTAATTGTTCACTATCGCTCCTTTTAAATTTTCTATTCTGACAATAATTCCTTCAATATTACATGATGAAAAATCTATCATATTAAGGCTTGTCCCACTAAAGTCACTTTTGGTAAAAATTACCTCATCAAAACTTGCTTTATAAAAATTCACTTCTCCAAAAACAGAAGATTCAAATGTGCTAGATTTAATTTTAATATCTCTAAAATTAGATCTAGAAAAATTAGATAAACTAAAATTTGAATCTGTTATACTTACTTCATTAATTCTAGTTTCAATTAGGTTTGAACCTATCAATTTACAATTTAAGAAATTGCAATAATTAAAATTTGAATCATTAAAAGTAGAATTAGAAAAATCGCAATTATCAAATAATACATATGTAAAATCTACTTTTTCAAGATTACCGTTTATTTTGCAATTTCTAAATATGCATCTTTTAAATTCTCTTTTTTCAATAAATATTCCTTCTATATTTTCATTTAAAAATAAATAATCAGTAATATCAATATTCTCTTCTGTAGCTTCATTTACTTTTTCTATCAAGTTAGACTCTTTTACATTTTCTAATATATTTTTTAGACTTTCCATATCATTTCCTTAAAATTTCTTTAGCATTATACTTTAAAAAAGAACATGTTATCATGTTCTTTTAATATCTTTTCTTTTTTATATCTAAACCATTTAATTGAAGTTTAATTTCAATTGAATTTATGTCACTTTGTTCAAAGTTTATATTTCTTAAATCTGCTTTTGTCATTGAACATAAATCTTCAATTTTTAAAATATTGTTTTCTTCTAATTTTTGTCTTACATCCTCGTTTAAACTTAGTATACTTACATCTTCTTTTAATAAATTTGATCTCATATATATCATTCCTTACCATAAAAATTGTTAATTTGCTTATTTATTATACCACAACTCTGCCTCATTTGTTAAGTCTTTTATAATTTCTTTTACAGAAGTTATCTTATTAATCCTTGAAACGTTACTGCCACAAAAGATTAAGCCTTCGTCCAAATTTCCAGTAACTGAGTTTATAAGTGCTTTTGTAATGCAATAAGGTGTTTTTTCTATATCACATGTTTTTATACAACCTAAGCATTTTTCAGGTTTTAAGTTTCCTTTTTCTACTTTTTCTATAAATTTATTTCTTATAGCTCGTCCCGGCATACCAACTGGACTTTTTATTATTTCAATATCTTCTTCTTTTGCATTTACATATGCTTCTTTAAACTTAATATCTGCATCACATTCTTCAGTTGCAACGAATTTACTTGCAATCTGTACACCAGATGCTCCAAGTTCTAAAGATTTAGCTATATCTTTTCCAGTAAAAATACCGACCTGCAAAAATTACAGGTATTTTCTTTTTAAATTCTTCTTCAAATTCTTTTACTTTATCTACTACTTCTTTTCCAATATCAAATATTGATCTTTTATTTTTTAGTTCTTCTTCTGAAAATCCTAAATGTCCTCCAGCCTCTGGGCCTTCAACTACTATCATATCTGGAATATGATTTTGTTTTGCCCAAAGTTTTATCATTAAAGCAGCTCCTCTTGCAGAAGATATTATTGGAGCAATTTTTACTTTAGTTCCTTCTACAAGTTTTGGAAGTTCTTTCGGAAGACCTGCTCCTGAAATAATTAAATCAATTCCACAATCTATTGCCTTTTTTACATTTTCCCTGTAAAAATTAGTAACAGTCATAATATTTATTCCAAGTAGTCCATTGTTTTTACTAATTCTTCTAGCTTCTTTTATATGTTTTTCTAAACTTCTTAAGTTTGCTTCTTTTGTATTTGTTTCAAAATCTGGTTCATCAAAACCAATTTGTGCTGTCGATATAACTCCAACTCCACCTTCTAGGGCAACTGCTCCAGCTAATCTTGATCTAGATACTCCGACTCCCATTCCGCCTTGTATAATTGGAAGTTTAGAAGTTATATCTCCTATTTTAAGTTCTGGTAATTTCATTTTATTTAAGTCTCCTATATAAAAATATTTTTTTCTTACCCCAAAATATTCTATATATATTCTACTTTTCTTTTTCTTATATTCCCATAATTGAGTAGCCAGAATCAGCATATAATACTTGACCTGTAACTGCTCTTGACATATTACTTAGCATAAATGATACTGCATTTCCTACTTCTACAGTTGTAACATTTCTTCTAAGGGGTGCTTTTTCTTCTACTGCATCTAGTATTGAATTAAAGTCTTTTATTCCTTTTGCAGATAATGTTTTGATAGGACCTGCAGATACTGCATTTACTCTAATACCACTAGGTCCTAAGTTAGATGCTAAATATCTAATGCTACATTCTAAGGCAGCTTTTGCAACGCCCATAACATTATATCCTTCTAATACTTTAGTAGATCCATAATATGTAAGTGCTACTATACTTGCTTCTTCATTTAATACATCTAATTCTTTAGCAATTCTACAAGTTGCAACTAAAGAATAAGCACTAACATCATTTGCATGAGCAAATCCTTCTTTTGAAGTATTTATGAAATCATTTCTTAAATCTTCTGTATTTGCATGTGCAATACTATGTAAAATACCATCTATTTTTCCATAATCTTTTTTAATATTTTTAAATAATTTTTCTAATTCTTCATCTATTGAAGCATCACAAGTATAAGCTTTAGATCCTTCAAATTCAGAAATAAGTTCTTCTATTTTTTCTCTGTTCTCTTCTCCCATAAAAGTAAATATAAGTTTTGCTCCATTTTCATAAGCAGACTTTGCAGCACCATATGCTATACTCCACTTATTTCTAATTCCCATAATTAAAATTGTTTTTCCTTTTAACATTTTAAAACTCCTTTATTTATATTTTTTTTATTTTAATTTTAAATTTATTCTCTTATATATTCCCCAATGTTTCTAAACTTTTGGTATCTATTTTCTAGTAAAGTATCAGTATCTAGTTTTTCTAATTCTTTAACATTTTTTAATATTTCAGATTTAATTGATTTTGCAACTTTTTCTACATCAAATTCTGCTCCACCTAATGGTTCTTTTATAATTTTATCTACTATTTTAAAATCATATAAATCCTTAGCTGTAAGTTTCATCTCTTCTGTTGCTTCTTTTACTTTACTTCCATCTTTCCAAAGAATACTTGCATATCCTTCAGGAGATAAAATTGAATATATAGAATTTTCAAGCATTAAAATTTTGTCTCCAACACTTATAGCTAAAGCTCCACCACTTGAACCTTCTCCAATTACAACTACTATAATTGGCACTTTTAATCTACACATTTCAAGCATACTTCTTGCTATTGCTTCACCTTGACCTTTTTCTTCTGCTTCAATTCCTGGATATGCTCCTTTTGTATCTATAAAAGTAATAATTGGTCTTTTAAATTTTTCAGCTTGCTTCATTAGTCTTAAACCTTTTCTATAACTTTCTGGATTTGGCATACCAAAATTTCTTTCAATATTTTCTTTAGTATTTCTTCCTTTTTGCTGAGCAACTATTGTAAAGTTTTTATCTCCAATAGTTCCAATTCCAGCAATAGTAGCCTTATCATCTTTAGAATATCTATCTCCATGAAATTCTATAAAATCATCAAATATTAAATCTATAAAATCTAGTGAAGTTGGTCTTTTAGGACTTCTTGCTAAAACAACTTTATCCCATGCTGTTAAATTTTTATAAGCATCTTTTTTAAGAGAATCTATTTTTTCTTGTATTTCTTTTATACTTTCTATATTTACATTCTTACCTTTAGAAATATTTTTTAGTTCTTCTAATTTTTGTTCTAATTCTAAAATTTCATCTTCTACTTTTTTATCTGCCATATTTTATTCCTCCTTTATATCATGTAGCTTTAAAATCTTAGAAAGTACTTCTCTTAAATCTTTTCTATGAACTATTTTATCTACAAATCCATGCTCTAGCATAAATTCTGATGTTTGAAATTCTTCTGGAAGCTCCTCACCTATTGTTTGTTTTATGACTCTTGGACCTGCAAATCCTATCATAGCTTTTGGTTCTGCTAAAATAATATCTGCAACAGTTGCAAAAGATGCTGTAACTCCACCATAAGTTGGATCTGTCAAAACTGAAATATATAAAAGTCCCTCTTCATTTAACTTAGCAAGTGCAGAAGTTGTTTTTGCCATTTGCATAAGAGATATTATTCCTTCTTGCATTCTAGCACCACCTGATACTGAAAAAATTATTATAGGAAGCTTTTTCTCTATTGCTTTTTCAATTGAATAAGTTATTTTCTCACCTACTACACTTCCCATACTTCCCATAAGGAAGTTTCCATCCATTATACAAATTACACATTTTCTTTTTTCAATTTTTCCTATACCACAAAGTACAGCCTCATCTATTCCAGTTTTCTCTTTTAAGTTTTCTATTTTTTTCATATATCCATCTATTTTAAGTGGATTTACAGTTTTTAAATTTAAGTCAAATGGCTCAAAAGTTCCTTCATCTACAATTTGATTTATCCTTCTTCTTGCAGATATTCTAAAGTGTTTACCACATTCTGGGCACACACTATAATTTTCATGAAGTATTTCTTTATAAATTATCTCACCACAAACATCACATTTTACCCATTTTCCAACTGGGATATCCACTTTATTTTCACTTTTTTCTATAGTATTATCTACATTTCTCTTTTTTAATTTATCTACAACCATATGTAATCTCCTTTATTTTACATATCTAGTTCTTTTTTTATAAAAGATGTATCAAAATCTCCTTTTGCAAATCTTTCATTTTCTAATATCATGTATAGAAAATCTATATTTGTATCTATTCCATCTATAACACATTCATCTAATGCTCTTTTCATTTTTGCAATTGCTTCTTCTCTATCTTTTCCATGAACTATTATTTTAGCAATCATTGAATCGTAAGCAGGTGGAATATTGTATCCTGTATATACTGATGTATCTACTCTTACTCCATTTCCTCCTGGAAGATTTAATTCTTTAATTTCTCCGAGGAGATGGTCTAAAGTTTTTAAATGGATTTTCTGCATTTATTCTGCATTCAATACTATGTCCATTTACATTTATATCTTTTTGTTTTAATCCGAAGTTTTTCTCCTGATGCTATTTTTAATTGTTCTTTTACAATATCTACACCTGTTACCCACTCTGTTACTGGATGCTCTACTTGAATTCTTGTATTCATTTCCATAAAATAATAATTTTTATTTTTGTCTACTAAAAATTCAACTGTGCCAGCACTAGAATATTTAGCAGCCTTTACTGCTTTAATTGCTGAATCACCCATTTTTCTTCTTAAAGAATCATCTAATACTGTAGATGGACTTTCTTCTAGTACTTTTTGATTTTTTCTTTGAATAGAACAATCTCTTTCTCCTAAATGAATAACATTTCCAAACTCATCTGCTAAAACTTGAATTTCAACATGTCTTGGATTTACTATACATTTTTCAAGATATAATTCATCATCATTAAAAGAAACTTTTGCTTCTTGTTTTACTATTTCATAATAATTTGAAAGTTCTTCTTCATTATTGCAAAGTCTGATTCCCTTTCCTCCACCTCCACTTGCTGCTTTAAGCATTATAGGATATCCAACTTCTTTTGCAATCTTTTTAGCTTCTGATAGATTTTTTATAGCACCATCAGATCCTGGGATTGTTGGCACTCCTGCACTTTTCATAAGTGCTTTAGCATTAGTCTTATTTCCCATTAAATCAATTACATCATAAGAAGGTCCTATAAATTTTATATTACTTTCACTGCATATTTTAGCAAATTTTGCGTTTTCTGATAAAAAGCCAAATCCTGGATGAATACCATCTGCTCCTGTTACATTTGCAGCCTCTATAATGTTTTTAATATTTAAATAACTTTTCGCTGGAGTAGCAGGACCTACACAAATTGCTTCATCTGCAAGTTTAGTGTGAAGACTATCTTTATCTATATCTGAATAAATAGCTACTGTTTTTATATTCAATTCTCTACATGCTCTAATAATCCTTACTGCAATTTCTCCTCTATTTGCAATTAAAACTTTATTTAACATTAGAATACTCCTTTATTACTTTACATAATATTGTTTTTATCTATATTTTATGTTACAATTAATATATTCTGACGATTGGAGGTAACCTTATGAAGACTAAGGTTTTTCGGGAATTTGACTCGATTGAAATCCCGAATGGTAGTTTAGTACTCCTCTGTGGAGTGCAGAATTGTGGTAAATCCACATGGGCAAATAAACATTTTCCGAAAAGCAACATCATAAGTACAGATGATATATTAAGTGATCTTCTAAAATCACATTCACCGGAAAAAACATCCTTTTCTGAAATTGCGGCTCTTCATACTGAAATTGTTCGCAAAAAAGTACTTGAATCACAAAGAGAAAATTCTTATACTGTAATAGATGCTGTAAGCACAAATTATCAAGAAAGAATACCCTTTATGATGCAATTTGCAAAGCACTTTTCTAAAGTCATTATTATCTGCTTTAAGATAAACCTACTAGAAATTATCTCAAGAGGGTTAAAAGTAGCAAGCTTAGATGATGACAAATGGGGACTTACTTTCCCTGATGCTGAATATCTAGCGTATCTGAATTTAAACTTTATGCAAGAGATTCAAAAAGGAGTCGTTTTCTTCGGTACTGATTTTGGATATGTCTTAAACACTTTCTCTGTAAACACAGTATCTTGTAAATTGCCCTAAAGTTTTAAATTGCTCCCTGCTGCAAAATGCAGGGGGTAATTTTTTTATACTATAGCAAATGTAAGCTCACCTTTTGCAGCAATTTCTCCATTTACTGTAGCTATAGCCTCTCCTACTCCAATTGGTCCTTTTCTTTTTATTATTTTTACTTCAAGTTTTAGTACATCTCCTGGTACTACTTGTCTTTTAAATCTTAATTTATCAATTCCACCAAATAAGGCATTTCTTCCTTTATTTTCTTCCATAGATAAAATTGCAACAGCTCCAGTTTGAGCTAAAGCTTCTACAATTAATACTCCTGGCATAATTGGATTTCCTGGAAAATGCCCTTCAAAATAAGGCTCATTTATACATACTGTTTTATAACAAGTTGCACTTTCTCCTGGAACAAATTCTTCTATTTTATCTATCATTAAAAATGGTGGTCTTTGTGGAATTATTTTCATTATTTCTTTAATATCTAGCATTATTTTTCTCCTAACTTTTAAATATTTTAATAATTTTAAGTAATTAAAAAAAATTATTTTATTACAAATAATGGTTTTCCATAATCTACAACTTCTTCATTTTCAACTAATATTTGAGTAACTTCTCCATCATATTCAGACTCTATTTCATTCATAAGTTTCATAGCTTCTATTATGCAAAGAGTATCACCTTTTTTTACTTTAGATCCAACTCTTACAAAATTTTCAGCAGATGGAGATGATTTAGCATAAAATGTTCCAACCATAGGAGATTTTACAATATTTCCATCTATTTTCTTTTCTTCTACTTGAGGTTTTTCTACATTTACATTTTGTACTTTATTTTCTACAACTGGAACTTCCTTTTCAATTATCTTTTGTCTTTCATCATCTTTTTTTAGACTTACTTTTGTTCCATCTGGAAATTCTATTTCTACTTCTGATAATTTTGAACTTCCGACATCATCCATTAATCTTTTAATATCTTTGTATTCCATAATAATTCCTCTCTAAAATATTTTTTATTCTTCATATTTTTTAAGTAGTATTGAACCATTGTGTCCACCAAATCCAAGTGAATTAGACATTGCATATTTTACATCTACTTTTCTTGCTTCATTTGGAACAATATCTAAATCGCAATCTTCATCAGGAACTTTATATCCTATTGTTGGTGGTACTATTCCTTTTTCTATAGCTTTTACGCATGCTACAGCCTCTACTCCTCCTGCTGCTCCTAAAAGATGTCCTGTATGACCTTTAGTAGAGCTCATTATTACATTTTTACTAGCATCTCCAAAAGCTTTTTTTACTGCCATTGTTTCAAACTTATCATTTAAAGGAGTTGATGTTCCATGTGCATTTATATATGTTACATCTTCTGGAGTTATTCCAGCTTCTTTTATAGCATTAGTCATAGCTCTTGCTCCACCTTCTCCATCAGGAGATGGTGATGTAATATGATAAGCATCTGATGTTGCTCCATATCCTACTACTTCTGCATATATCTTTGCTCCTCTTTTTTTAGCATGTTCCAATTCTTCTAGTAAAAGAAGTCCTGCTCCTTCTCCCATTACAAATCCATTTCTTTCTTTATCAAATGGAATACTTGCTCTTGTTTTATCTTGTGATTGTGATAATGCTTTTATATTTGTAAAACCAGCAATTCCGATTGGAGTAATACTAGCTTCTGTTCCTCCTGCTATCATAATATCTTGATATCCATATTTAATAATTCTAAAACATTCTCCTATTGTATGTGTTGCACTAGAGCATGCTGTTGTCATACAAAAAGATTCTCCTTTGGCTCCTACTTCTATTGCAATATTTCCAGCTGCCATATTATTTATACACATTGGAATAAACATTGGAGATACTCTATCTGGTCCTTTTTCCATTAAAGTCTCTTTATTATCTTCTATAGTTTGTAGTCCTCCAATACCAGAACTTACTGCAACACCAAATCTTGTAGCATCTATTTTTGATACATCAAGATTTCCATCTTTCATAAGTTCTCTTGTTGCAACTAATGCAAAATGAGAATATCTATCTAATCTTCTAGCTTCTTTTCTATCAAAATAATCTTCTGCATTAAAGTTTTTAACTTCTGCAGCAAGTTTAACTTTAAATTTTTCTGTATCAAATAAAGTAATATTATCTATTCCACATTTTCCAGAAACTAAACCATCCCAAAATTCATCTACATTATTTCCAATTGGTGTTATCGCACCTAAACCTGTAACTACAACTCTTCTCATTTAATCAAACCTTCCTTTCTTACATTACCATTCCACCGTCTATATTTATTACTTGACCTGTAATATATTTGCTATCATCTGATGCTAAGAATTTAACAAGCTTTGCAACTTCTCTTGGGCTACCCATTCTTTTAAGTGGTATTTGATTTAATATTGACTCTTTTACATTATCGCTTAAAACATTTGTCATATCTGTTTCTATAAATCCTGGTGCTATTGCATTTACTAAAATATTTCTGCTTGCAACTTCTTTTGCTAAACTTTTAGTAAATCCAATTACTCCTGCTTTAGATGCTGCATAATTTGTTTGTCCTGCATTTCCTGTGATTCCTACTACTGAAGATAAATTTATTACTCTTCCTGACTTTTGTTTTATCATATAAGGAATAACACATCTTGTAACATTAAATGTTCCTGTTAAGTTAGTAGAAATTACTGAATCAAAATCTTCTTTTTTCATTCTCATAATAAGTCCATCTCTTGTGATTCCTGCATTATTTACTAGCACATCTATTTTTGAAAACTCATCTATTGATTGCTTTACTATGTTTTCACAATCTTCAAATTTTGAAACATCACCATAAACTAAAAAGCATTTAACATCTTTAGATTCTATTTCTTTTTTTAGATTTTGAAGTTCATCATTTGCATTTCTGTAGTTTAAAATTATGTCATAATTATTATTTGCAAGTTCTAAAGCAATCTCTTTTCCTATTCCTCTTGTGCCTCCTGTAACTAAAGCAACTTTTCTTTCCATTTTAGTTTTCCTCCTTTAAGATTTTTAAAGTATTTTCTAAACTTTCTCTATCCCCTATATTTAAGACTGTTACATCTTTATTTATCTTTCTGATAAATCCAGAAAGTACTTTTCCGAGGTCCTATTTCTATAAAAGTATCTACTCCATCATTTATCATATTTTCTATAGACTTAGAAAATCTTACTGGACTTTTTACGTGTCTTGATAAAATATCTTTTATATCATCTGATTTTTTATAAGCTTCTCCATCTAAATTTTTATAAACTTTGTTTTCTTCATTTATATTAAATTCAATTTTCTCTAGCTCTTCTCTTAATTTATCAGATGCTTTTTCTAATTTTTCTGTATGAAAAGGTCCTGATGTTTTAAGTTCAATTACTTTTCTAGCTCCAAAGTCTTTTCCTTTTTCTATAAGTTCATCTATTGCAACCTTTTCTCCAGATACTGCAACTTGACCTGGGCAATTATAATTTGCTGGAACAATAAATCCAGAAGTAATGTTTTTACAAATCTCTTCTACTTTACTATTCTCTAATCCTATTACAGCTGCCATTGCCCATTTTCCTTCTGGAACAAATTCTTGCATAAATTCTCCTCTTTTTTTAATTATTCTAAGAGCATCTTCTTTTGATATATATTTGCAATTTGCAAGAGCTGCATATTCTCCAAGACTAAGTCCTGCTGAAAAGCTACTTTCTATTCCTCTATTTTTTAATATTTCTAAAATTCCAAGACTCATTGTTAATATTGCAATTTGTGTGTTTTTTGTTTTAGAAAGTTCCTCTTCTGAAGACTCAAATGTTAATTTAGAAATATTCTCCTTAGTAATTTCTTTTGCCATATCATAAACTTTTCTATATTCTTCATATTCATCATATAAATCTTTTCCCATTCCTACTGATTGACTACCTTGTCCTGGAAATACAAATCCTAATTTCATTTTTTCCTCCTAAAGTTATTATTTACAATTTTTTCTATTTTAAATCTCTAAAATGATACATCCAATATTAAGTCCTCCGGCCATATCCTAAAAATAGTACTTTATCATTTTCTTTTATTTTCTTTGACTTATATAATTCATCAAATGCAATTGGAATACTTGCACAAAATGTATTTCCAACTTCTCTTACATTTGAATACATTTTTTCTTTTGAAATATTTAATTTACTTGTTATACTATCTAATATTTTTTGATTAGATTGATGTGGAATTATATATTTAATATCATCTAAAGAACATTTACTTTCTTCTAATAATTCCTTTACAACCTTTACAGTCTCTGATACTGCAAATTTATATACTTTAGTGCCATCCATCTTAATCTTTTTGTTGTTTGCATCACAAGTTAATATCTCAAAATTTTGTCCAGTACTTAAAATTTTACTTTCATAAAACTTTTTATCTAAAGACTTTTCAAGTACTAGTGCTCCTGCTCCATCTCCAAAAAGTATTGATGAATTTAAATCATCTTTATCTATATAGTCAGATAATTTTTCTACTCCTACAATTAAAGCAGATCTTACTTTAGATGTTTCTATATATCTATAAGCTATATCAATTCCATTTGGGAATCCTCCACAACCAGATAAAATATCTAAACATATACATTTTTCTATATTTAAAGCTCTTCTTATTAAATAAGAAATTCCTGGCATTAGATTGCTAGAACTAGTAGTAGTAACTATTATCAAATCTATCAAATCTTTATCTATATTATTGTTTTCAATTATTTTTTTACTTACTTTAATTGCCATACTTTCTATTGATTCATCTTTTGCAAAGTATCTTTTGCAGATACCTGTCCTCTTCTCTATCCAAGTTTCATCTAAATTAAATTTATCGTTATAGTATTTATTATCAATAATATTTTCTGGCAAATATTTTTCACTTGCTATAATTTTCATTTTTCTCTCCAAAATTTACTTTTATTATTTTATAACTTTTCACACCAAAATACATTAGTCTGACTGGTCAGTTTTTAAAAATCCTTCGACATAAATCGGCCTTAATTTTTATTTTTTAATTTTTTTTAATAAAAAGTGTAAGATTTTTTTATTTAATGTTAATCTATAAGTATAAGATGTAATTACATATTATTTTTAGAAAGGAATAGATATGGAAAGTTATGATTCAATAAAAGACTATTATCTAGAAGATGGTTTAGATTTAAAGAAGCTTACAGATAACTACAGTGGTTATATTTATACTATTATAAGTAACAAAAATATTGGAATCTTATCTTCAGAAGATATAGAAGAAATAATTTCAGATGTTTTATTTGCAGTATGGAAAAATAGAGATAATATTTTATCTTCTTACCCACTTAAAGCATATATCTCTGGAATTACAAAAAATGTTATAAAAAATAAGTTAAGACTTAATAAAAATATCAATATTATATCAATAGATGATGACGAGTCTGGATTTGATATTAAAGATAGTATAAATATTGAAGATACTATAGAACAAAATGAAGAGATAAATGTTTTAGAAAAAGCTTTAAAGAAACTTGGAAAAGATAATGAAGAAATATTTAGAATGTTTTATTTCCATTCAATGAAAATAAAAGATATTTCTAAAAAGACTAATTTATCTGAATACAATGTCTCAGTAAAATTACATAGGATTAGAAAACATTTAAAGAAAGAATTAGAAAAAGGGGGGTATTCTTATGGAAAATAATAATTTTGATAAAGAAAGAATACTTGAAAAGCTAGAAAATAAAATTGCAATTGATAATTTTAAAAATGATAATAAAGAAGTAAAAGATAAGAAAAAACATTCATTTAAAGTCGTAAAAGTCGCATCTTTAATTATAGTTGGAACTTTAGCTTTAGGAAATGTTATAACATATGCAACAAGTAAAACTGATTTATTTACTTGGTCTAAAAATCTAATATTAAATAATATCGGTATTTCAAAAGAATATGAAGAGAAAAAAATAGATACTAATATTTCAAAAGATTCAAATGGAATAAAATTAGATATTACTGATTATGGTATAGACAATGAAAACTTAATAATTGGATATAATATAAAATTTCCTAAAAAGATAGATTTTGCAAAAGAAACAGCATCTACTACAACTATTGTAAATGGAAAAGAAATATTAGAGATATCTGATACTTGTAAATCTATATTTAGCAAAATTTCTGATACAGAATATACAGTTTATGAAATTTATGATATAAAATCTTCTAAAATTAAAGAAGGTTCTATTATAAAAGAAAATATGAAGTTATATGATTATCTTGGAGATGTTGATGGTTCTGTACTTGCCAATTGGTCTTTTGAAATTCCAATCGAAAAAGATAAAATAACTACAAACTTATCAGAATATAAAGTAAATAAAACTGTAAACTTAAAAGAAGTAAAAAATAAATATACTGATCATACCTTCGCTTCTTCAGATGGAACTTTAAAATTAATTCCAAAAGTTGATATTTCTAAAATGAAAATCACAGATATTGCAACTAAGTTATATATGAAGTTAGATAATTATACAACAGATCCATCTTTTAACTATACTTTAGAAATATTAGATATCAATAATGAATCTCTTCTTGCTAAAGATACTGAATTCTTACAAGGTGGAATTTATAAAACTATCTTATTCAAAAAAATTGATACAAATCAAACAATTACTTTAAACTTTTATGAACAAATAAAAGATGATGATGAAAAAATTGTAACTACAGCAAAAGCTTCTTATAAACTAGATTTAAGCAAATTAAAACAAACAAATAATAAAGAAAAATCACATTATACAAACAGAGTAGATTTCTTTAAACTATCATTTATCTGCTGGTCAGATGATGAAGAATACGAAAAAATGCTAAATGAATCTACTGCTGGAAATGGCGATTATGTGGGAATTCCAATTAAAAATAATGATGAGATTTCTGAATATATACAAATTAGAAGATATAAAAACATTTTTAATGACTCATTAGAAAAACTAGTAGAAAAATTAAAACTTTATGAATATGCTGGTGGATATGGACTTGAAAAAACACATATTATATTTGATGGAGATAAAGAATACGAAGTATCTGATGAAGAATTTTTAGAATATGCAAAAAAAGGTTATATAAATATAGATGGTAAAAAAATAAATCTTCCAAAAGATACAATTCACGATGTAACTTATACAGATGAAAAAGAAATTACAATAGATGGTAATAAAGCTTATACTTGGACACAATATTATGGATATTATACAACAAAATATATTATGATCTTAGATGGTTATGTTTACGAAATTGATTGCCCAAACAATATGGATGATGCAGAATATGTAGAAGAATTTATAAATTCATTAAAGATAAATTAATGACAAAATAATATATTACTGATAAAATAGTATTACTTTAATTATAAATTAGAGTAATACTATTTTTTTTAGGAGATATTAAAATGTTAAGTGATAAAGAAAAAGTTATTGATATTATAAAAAAACTACCAAATGATATTTCAATTAACGAAATAATAGAAATCTTAATAGTAATAAATAGAATAGATTGTTTTAATGTAAATGAATCTTATACATCTAATGAGCTTTTAGATGAGATTAAAAATTGGTAAAAAAAGTATCAGTTATCCTGATACTTTAAAAAATCTTATCCATTTTTTCTATTATTTTTATAAGAACATCTTTCGTAGATTTCATTATATTTGTTTCATTAAAAAGTGAAGTTGCTATATTCTTTATTTCTTCATCAAAACTTGAAGTATTTACATTAAGACCAATTCCAATATAAATCTCCTCTACTATCTCACCTTTTACTTTAGTTTCTGTTAATATTCCGGCACACTTTTTTATTATTTATAAGTACATCATTTGGCTCTTTTATTTTTGCATCAATACCATATAATTCTTTAATTACTTCTACTATTATTTTAGCTAAAGATGTAGTTAAATTTTCATATTTTTTTATTGTTTCATTTGGCTTTAAAAAAACAGTAAATGTAAGATTTGTATCTTTTTCTGAATACCAAATTCTATTTTTAGTTCCAATTCCATTTGTTTGATTATTTGCAATTACTATAGTACTGTTTTCTAAGTTTTTGGAATTTTCTTTTACATATTTTTGCGTAGAATTTATTTCATCAAAATAAATTATTTTATTAATGTTTTTATTTTTACTTATACTCTCTTCTATTTTTCTTATATCCATATAATCTTCTTTCTATTAGTTTAAAGTAATTTTCTTAAATTCTTCTAAGTCTTTATTAAAGTTATTAAAAGCTTCTTCATATAATTTTTCTTCTACTGGATTTACTCCTGCTACTATTAATGATTCTACTGGACTTTTACTGCAACCAAGCTTTAAAAATTTAAAGTAATCTTCTAATTGTTTTTTATCTCCTTCTACTAATCTTTTTGCAATTACTGTTGCACAGCACATTCCAATTGTATATTTATATACATAATAGTTATAGTAAAAATGTGGGACTGCATAACATGAATATTTGGCATATTCATGTAAATTTACTTTTCCTCCATAATATTCTTTACTTAAATCATCATATAAATCAGTAATTACTTTACTAGATAATCCTTCATTATTTTCTACCATCTTATGAAGTCTATCTTCAAAATCAGCAAAAAATGGTTGTCTATAGCATGTTCCTACAAACTCATCTAACTTTTTATAAAGGAAATACTTTTTCTCTTTTTCTGTTTTTGCATTTTTTATAAAGTAATCCATAAGAAGCATCTCATTTGTAGTAGACGCAACTTCTGCAACAAATATTTTATAATCACTATTTATATATTCTTGATTATGATGAGATAAATAAGAATGAACTGAATGGCCAAGTTCATGAATCATAGTAAATATTGATTCTACATCTCCTGTAAAACTCATTAAAATATATGGATCTGTATCATAGCAACCACTAGAATATGCTCCATGTCTTTTTCCACTGTGTGGCATATAATCTATCCAGTGTTCATTTTTTGCTTTTTCTAATATTTCTCTATATTCTGGTCCATAACATTTTGTAACTTCAAATATAATATCCCAAGCTTCTTCTATAGTAAACTTTTTATCAATTTCTTCTACGACAGGATATCTTAAATCATATGAATCTAAGCGTTCTTTATTCATAAGTTTAGCAAGGACTCCTAAAAAATCAACATAGAAGCTATGATATTTTTTATTTGCATTATCAAGAATCATATAAAATAATTTCTCATCAACTTCATCTCCAAATGTTGCTAAGTCTAGAGAATCTTTGAATTTTTTTACCTTTGCATAAAAAACATCTTTTTTTAGATTTCCTTCTAAAGTACTAGCATATACATTTTCTAATTTTTTATATTCTATATTTAAATTTTCATAAGCTTGTTTTCTTACATTTTCATCTTTGCTTCTGTAAAATACTCTTGCTGTTTCTTCATTTAAAAATTCTTCTTTTCCATCTACTATTACTGGTTTAAATGTAGGTCTTATATTTGAATAAGTTTTATATGAGCTATCTAACGCTCCAGATGCTAAAGCTACTGTCTCTTCTACATCATCACTTGCCATATGTGGCTTTAGTCTTGTAATTTTGCTCATTGCAATTTCATATTTTTTAGCTTTCTCATTTTTTACAAAATCTAAAACCTTCTCACAATTTTTTAGTACTTCTATTTGCACAAATACAGTTTTATTATTATATTCTTCAATAAGTCCAGAAATATTTGCAAACATACTTTGTTTTTCTGAATTTTCTGGCTCTGTATCTACAGATAAGTGTGAATATGTGTACATCTTTTCTATTTTTCTATCTATCTTTTCACTATATTCCATAAATTCTACAAAAGAATCTACATCATTTAAAAAAGTACTTTTAAATCTTTCTATATCTTTTATTTTTTCTTTTACTTCATTAAAGTCTTTATAAAAATCTTCTTCTGTTTTGTAAATCTTCTCTATTCCCCACTTGTATTTTTCTTCAATCTCTTCTCTTTTCATAAAGTCCTCCTTAAATATTATTTCTATCACATTTTATCATTTCTTTTAAAAAAATAAAAACAAATTTTTACTCATTATTATTATATTTAAAAATCAAAAGAATATAATTTATTATCTGTTATTTGTATTTTTTATTTAGGAGGTTGATATGGAAAGAAATAATGACTTTGGTTTTGATATGCAAGACCCTTTTAATCCTATGAGTCAATATGAACAAGGATATATGTATTATAAGTTTTTAACTCAGCAAATAGAATATAAAATAAAATGTAAAGAGCTTGAAAATTTAACTTCAAAAGTAGGATAAAAATAAGGACTTCAATTTTGAAGCCCTATTTTTATATCTTTACTATTTTTATTATTTTATTCAAGTGGAATATCACAAACTTTTTCATAAGTATCCATATCAATTACCATTATATTATTTTGAGATATAGTATAGAAGCAATCTCCTATATAAATTATTCTATCGATTACTTTTTTATAATAACCAACATCTACTTTAGAATTTTGTTCTTCTTCACTTATTTTCTTTTCTATAAATTTCTTATTATTTAAATCTATCTTATATACAACTACACCTCTAAATCCATTATCTGCACTTGCTGGAAATGCTAAAACTTCTTTTTCTCTATCACAAAGGATTGCTTTATGATTATATAATACTTCTGAATAAGCATAATCGTCTCCAATTGATTGTTTAAATATTTCTTTTGGATTATCTAAATCGCTTATATCAAACATACTAATTTTTATTCCTGTTGTAGTCACTCCACCATAACCATTATCTTTAGTATCTCTACCAATTCCAATTATATGATTTTCATCATATGGATGAAGATAGCTGCTATATCCTGGTATTTCTAATTTTCCTTTAACTTTTGGATTTACGATATCTGTAAAGTCTATTACTAAAAGTGGATCCACTTGCTCAAATGTTACTACATATCCTATTTTTCCAATAAATCTAACTGAATATATTTTTTCTCCTTCTTCTAAGTCTGTAACTTCTCCTATTTTTTCCAATTTTTCATTTAGTACAAATACATTATTTGTTGTTTCATCTGCTTTATTATAACCTGTTGTTGCTATTCTAAAGTTTCCTTTATATTCATCCATTGAAAATTGATCATTTACTGTTCCTGTAACATTTCCTTTAGCTACAAATTCAATATTATTATCTGCTAATTTAAATTTAAATATTTCTGTTTCTGAATTATAATTATATGTTCCAAATATTCTACTATAACTTGAATCAAATTTTGATTTTATTATATACATATTGTTTTGGCTACAATATATTGTACTTCCAAGTCCTAAGAATGATTGCATATTAGCTTCTGCTTTTTTATCTATATTTACTGCTGTAACCATTGTGTAAGAAGCTTCCTCTGAGTCTTCTAAATAATAAATGTCTGTACAATTAACCTCTTTGTATTCACTTGATATTAAAGTATCTCTGTATTTTGGAAGTATATTTTTTTTCTCTTCTTCAGAATCTTCTGTCTCTTTTGTTTCATCATTTAAAGCAATTGGATAATTGTAGTAAGCATATTTATTACTTATAAAATAAAGATTTGAACCAACCATTCTAGAATCTGTATAATCTCCAGTATTAGACACCTCTCTTATTTTCTTAATATTTTCTTTATCTTGAATATCATAAATTAAAGCTACAGTCTCTACTTCATCATCATTTATTCTTGTTGCCATAACTATTAAGTTATTATTGTTTAGATACATCTCTGATGCATAAAAGTTTTTATATTCTTTTTCATTTAGTTCTATTTTAGCTACTACCTTTTTTAAATCTAAATCAATTACAATTACTTTTGAATCACTTTTTCCTGAATATCTATATTCTGGTTTTAAATAATAAATATATTTTCCATCTGTTTTTACTATATCTGCTTCATCTACTCCCTCTTCTTGTACGTTAGTTTCAGAATAATCACTGGAAGATAACTTTGATTCATCACTGTTTGTTGCAATTGATTGTTCCATAGAATCAACCGAAATAGTTGGATGCGCTTTAGGTAATTCTTTTGATAATATTCTTTTAAGTTCTTCCATATTTTCTATTTTCTTTAATCCTGATTTAGAAAGATCTGCTTTAGCTATAACTACTGGATTTTCTTTAACTTTTACTTCTTTAGTATTTTTATTTAAGAATAATGCTCCAGAAATAACAATTGCATAACATGCTGCAACTGCTGTCATTCCATAGATAACATGTTTTAATGTTTGCAAATTATTTTTCTTATTTTCTTTTGTATTTATTTCATCTATTAATTTTCTCTTTAGATTTTCATCTACTTTAATATTATCCATTTCTTTTATGTATTTATCTTTATTATTCATCTTCAAATCCTCCTTTCAAGTTTTGTTTTAAAATCTCTCTTGCTCTAGAAAGCCATGTCTTTATAGTTCCTGACTTCTTACTTAAAATTTTAGAAATTTCTTCTACTTTATAGCCTTCATAATAGTATAGATATATTACTGTTTGATAATCTTCTGGAAGTTTTTTTACTTCTTCTAAAACTTCTCCATTTTCTATATCATCTATTTTTTCATCTTCGTATTTTATATTTTCATCTAATTCTACATTTTTTCTTTTCCATGCTGATTTTAAGAAATTATTACTTAAATTGATTGTTACTCTAATAAGCCAGGCTTTCTTATGTTCTTCTGTTTTAAATTTTGGTCTTTTACTATTAAATTTTAAAAATACATCTTGGTATATATCTTCTGCATTTTCTTTTGTTTTTACTCTAGTTAGTGCTACTTTATATACCATGTCTGAATATTTTTCTATAGTATCTATTACATACTTATTTTGACTAGTCACTTTTTTTACCTCCTTAGTATAAATACAATTTAAGTTTAAGTTTGGTTTCAAAAAAATAAAAAAATCTTATAAAATTAGGTATTATCTAAAATTATAAGATTTTAATTTTTATTTATTCCCCTACATCATACATTTCCTTCATCTTAACATATCCAAGCTCTTCCCACTCATTATATGCTAAATTTAATCTAAATAATAATTTTGGTTTAGCACCTGCTCTGTTTTTATCAATTACACCTACATAATATCTTTCATCTGGATCTTCATAATCCTTAAGATCTGTGCATTCTATAAATCTATCAGAATCTGAATACTCATATTCTTTATAATTTCTTCTTTGAATTTGTTTAAATAATGTTAAAGTATCAAATACTTCTTTTACATTTTTACTTACAGATAAATCGTTTATTGTTAAATTAATTGGCACTGTACTATTTTCTGATAGCTGAATTGATGCACCTATAAATATATTAAATTTTTGTGCAAGCTCTGATAAAAGAGTTGATGTCTTTTTTAATTCTTCATAATTTCCTATATTATTTACATCTGTTTTTAAAGTATCATAAAATACATACTCTATTCCATCTTTATACATATAATTTGATATAACTTCATGAAGGTCATTATTTGTATATTCTGTTAAATGTACAAAATATAATGAATTATTTATCTGCTCATTTAACCAATCAATGACTTTCATTATCTGACTAAATTCAGTTGATATGTCAGGTAATCTTTTTAAGAAATCACTATGTGATTCTCCTTCTTTCTTTTTTATATAACCATTTTCATCAACATCTACTTTTGAAGGATCATCTGGTCTAAATTTAAATTCTAGAAGTTCTCCTTCACTTACTCTTATTTTTTGTTTATGTAATTTTTGTATTTCTTTATTATTTAATATTGTTGTAAGTAAGCAAAGTCTCATCTTATCTTCTGTCATTTCATTTGAAATAACTAACGCTTTTTTATGGTGAAGAAAAGCAATATGTGCTGCTAAGTTTACTGTAAATCTACTTTTACCAGCATTTGAAGGCATTGCATATGCCATCATTTCACCTTTTCTAAATCCCTTAAATACTTTGTTCATTATTTTAAATGGAATTTCAACACCATCTCTTAAATCATTTGTATCATCAAGCCAAAACTTACCTATATCTTTATTAAGTACAGCTTGACTTAATCTGTTAGTAACATTAATTTGTTTTATAGCAGCTTCAACTTCTTCTGCTGTCATATCTTTATATCTTTCATAGTTTTTAATTTCAAATATCTTTTCTTGTATTGATTTAGTTGGAGCTTTTATATAATTTTTCTTTAATATAAATAATTTTTTAAGTTCTCTATAAATTATCTCAAAATCATATTTTTTATCAAGTGGAGCTCTATTCATTGCAACTTTTAAATCATATAATTCAGCAATTGTTCTTGAAAAGTTAAATTGCTCTTTTAAGATTGGTGGTGCACTTTTTTCTCCTTCTTTAAAAATAACACTCTTATATAGGTTAGTTAAAATTATACTTGAGAAATAACATATATCTTTTTCAAAATAATATTTTGATATAGCATTAGGATTTCCATATAAAAGTGAAACATATAAAGTTTCTAAAGTAAAATCATCTAGCTCTTTTGGATAATCTGCTTCTTGTACATCTTCACTATTTGTCATCATTGCATTTTTAGCAATTTCTGCTCTTTCTCTATCTTCCAAAACTTTAATCTGACCTTGAAGCTGATATATAAATTCATCTTTATCAAATTCTTTTTTCTTTTTTGCCTGCTCTTCTTTTTTTAATCTTTCAGCTTCTTTTTCAGCCATACCTTTATTTAGTATCTTCTCTAAATTTTGCTCTAGTTCCTTATATTTATTTTTTTCTTCTTCGTCTTTATATTTCACTTTTAATCCTCCCTAAAAATTATCTAGTTAATATTCCAAGTACCGAACTTCCTTTACTAAACATTTTTCCGCCAATTGTATAACTTTCAAGTACATTGTTTACTGCACCATTTATTTTTTCTTCGTAATCTGTACAAATATATGCGATAGTTTCTCCTTCTTTTACGAAATCGTCCATTTTCTTTATTAGTACTATTCCAGAAGTTGGGTCTATCACATCTGTTGCAAGTGTTCTTCCTGCACCTAAATAAATTGCAACATTTCCTATTCTTTCAGCATCTAAATATTGTACATATCCTGTTTTGTTTGCTTTTACTTCTACTTTATATTTAGATTCTCCAAGAAGTTTGTAGTTATCTATAACATCTACATTTCCGTCCCTGAATTTCTATTAGCTTTTTAAATTTTTCAAGTGCTTTTCCTGATTTTATAGCAAATCTTGCCATTTTCTCTGCTTCTTTTACATTCTTTGCTTTTCCTGCCATAATTATCATCTGAGAAGCAATTGCATAAACTAAATCTTCTACATCTTTTTCCATATATCCTTTTAAAGCTTCTATAACTTCTATAATTTCAATTGAATTTCCAATACATTTTCCAAGAGGTTCATATACTTTAGAAATTACACATCTGACTTCAACTCCAGCAAGTTTTCCAGAATCTATAAGAACTCTTGCAATTACTTTTGCATCTTTATAGTTTTTAATAGGAGATCCATTACCACATTGAATATTAATTAAAAGTTTATTCGTACTAACCGCAATTCTTCTACTCATAATACTTGCTGCAATTAATTGCAAATTATCTATACACTCTATTTTTCTTCTTAAATCATATAATAACTTTTCAGCTGGTGCTATATCTATAAAATTAGATGTAATTGCAATTTTCTCTTTTTTCAAATTTTCTTTATATTGATCAATAGAAATATCTACTTTTATTTTTGGAATAGATGATAGCTTGTCTGCTGTACTTCCAGAAATACCTATTCCTCTATGAGAAAGTTTTCCAGCAGTAATATCTAAAGCACTTAATATTGGAAGTAAAATAAGTGATATTTTATCTCCTACTCCTCCTATTGAATATTTTTCAACTAAGCAATCTGATATATCTGATGTATCTATTCTTTCTCCAGAATTTGCCATAGCAATCATTAAATCTTTTAGCTCTTCTTTATCTAAGCCATTTATACACATTGCCATAACAAGTCCTGTTGCTTGATAATCTTCTATATTGCCTCTACTATATTCTTTAACAAAATATTCTATTTCTTCTTTTGAAAGCTTTCCTTTTTTTCTTTTTTTCGTTAATAAGCTAATAATATTCATTTTAGATAAACTCCTCTTACTTATTATCTATAAAATTTTTAATAAAAGTCTTTCTATGAAGCATGCATGGACCTATTTCTTTTATTTTTGCAATATGCTTTGCAGTACCATATCCTTTATGCTCACTAAATCCATACTCCGGATATACTTCATCCCAATCTCTCATAATTCTATCCCTTGTAACCTTTGCTATAATAGAAGCAGCTGCAATTGAATATTCTTTTGCATCTCCTTTTATTATTGATTTATAAGGAATTCCTAAAGTATCAATATTAGTCAAAGCATCAACTAATATTAAATCTGGTCTAGTTTTAAGGTTTTTAACTGCCATATTTACTGCTTTTTTTGTAGCATTTAAAATATTTATCTCATCTATTTCATCTTGATTTACGATTCCTATTCCATAAGAAATACATTCTTCTATAATTTTATCATATAGCACTTCTCTCTTTTTTTCTGATACTTTTTTAGAATCATTTACACCTTCTATCATAGAATCTCTTGGCATAATAATTGCACATACAACAACAGGACCAGCAAGTGGTCCTCTTCCTGCCTCATCTATTCCTGCTATATATTTAACTCTATCACTATAAAAAGTATCTTCTTCTGATTTTAAATTTTTTAATCTTATCTCTTCTTTTTCTTTCATTTTATGATTCCAAATCCTTTAGCTTACTTAAAGTATAATATGTCTTTCCACTAGTACTTTTATATCCTGCAGAATAGTAAATATCTATAGGATCAATTTCTTCCTTATTTACACCTTCTTTGTTTTCTTCTTGTGTTAAGTCATACTTTACACAATAATAAAATTTATCAGTAGGTTTAAAATCTATTCCTATTTTATTCATATCATCTCTGCTTAGTTTGTACCATTTTTCTATTTCTGTATCTGGACTTCCATCACTATCTATATTTACTTCTGTTCCCAAAAGCTCAGTTCCGTTATATAAATGCTCATTGTAAACCTCTTCAACTTTTGCTTGTATCATTTGCATTTGAGCTACTCTATCTTCTAGCTCTGATTTCTTTAGCAAATTTCTTCCGGCTGAAAGTCCTATCCCTGCTAGAATAACTAGTACTATGACTGTAATTATAAGCATTACCATCGTGATACCTTTTTCGGATTTTATCATATAAGCTCCTCCATAGTTTATTTTTCATTTAAGTTTTTTTTAATATTATATTTGTATTATATATATACAGAAGTAAATTTTCAACAAAAATAACTGATTAAATTTATTATTTTATTTTTGGATTTTTTTGGAATAATAAATAAAAAAATATTAAAATTTAAATTTAATCATTTTTATTTTTTAATTTTTAATTTTTTAAATATTGTATTTAATGTTTTTTATATATATTATATATGTATATGAATTTTTTAATAGGAGGGAATAAGAATGGAAAACAGTCCACAAAGTAGCGAAAAAAAAGATGAGATATTTACATCTGCAAAATCTTCTGACGATAGCTTCAAAAAAGTTAATGTTGCTAGTTCAAATTATAAAAATGTAAATACTTATTATTCTGGAAGATCAAAAGGTGGTTTTGTTAAAAGTTTTTTATTACCATTTATAAGTGGAGTATTAGGAGCAACTCTAGTTTTAGGAGCTTGCATCTATGTTCCATCAATTAATGATAGATTATTTAAAACAAATCAAAAAAATGAACAATCATCAAGACCTATTATTCAATCTTCAGGAGAATCAGTTAGTAGTACCGTTGATTTAGCTCAATATTCAAATACTGCCATTTCAGTTGCAAACAAGGTACTTCCTTCTGTTGTAAGTATTGAAATAGAATATACAGTATCATCTAGTGGTTCATTTTATGGATATGGTGGTGGTACTTCTACTACAACAGCAACAGGTTCAGGTGTAATTATAACAAATGATGGTTATATATTAACTAATAACCATGTAGTAAATGATAAGAGTACTTCAAGTGATATCTTTGGAAATTATTATCAAGTATCTTCAGCAAATAAGATTTCTGTTCACTTATACAATGATGAAAAAGTTTATGATGCAACTATAGTAGGTACAGATGATGTAACAGATTTAGCTGTAATTAAAATTGATGCTAAAGACTTAAAAGCTGCAGAGCTTGGTGATTCTTCTAAAGTCGCAGTTGGTGAGTTTGCAATGGCAGTTGGAAATCCTTTAGAAATGGATAATACTGTAACAGCTGGTATTATAAGTGCTCTTGGAAGAGAAATTACAGATGAAGATAATAAAACATATAATTTAATTCAAACAGATGCAGCAATAAATGCTGGTAATAGTGGTGGCGCATTAGTAAATGCAGACGGTAAAGTAATTGGAATAAATACATTAAAGCTTTCTGGTACAGCAATTGAAGGAATTGGTTTTGCAATACCAATAAATGATACTTTAGATATAATTGATCAATTAATAACATACAATAAAGTAAAAAGACCTTATATAGGAATTTCAGGAAGCGATATTTCAGAAGAATATTCAAAATATTATAAAGTTCCACAAGGTGTATATGTAAACTCAGTTTATGAAAAATCTCCTGCTGAAAAAGCTGGAATAAAAGCTGGAGATATAATCACAAAATTGGATGATACAGAAGTTAAAAATATGACAGAACTTACTAAAGCTAAAAATGAACATAAGATTGGTGATACAGTTTCAATAACAGTAAATAGAAATGGTAAAACACAATCTCTAACTTTAACTTTAGGAGAAGATCCAGAATAAAATAAATAATAAATAGTAAATATCAAATAATAAATAACAAAATAACAAATATAAAAAATTAATACTTTAAAGATAAAAAATACAGATAGAAAAATCTACTTGAAAAATCTATCTGTATTTTTTATTTAACTAATCATTATATTTTTAAACTTCTTTTTCCTTCTACTATATTTTCTGATTTAGTCTTATAAGAATTTTTATCTTTATTTATCATAGAAAATATAAATGCTGTAATTGGAACAGTATATACAACTCCTATACTTCCTGCTATAGAACACATTGCTTCTGATGCAATTGCCTCTACATTTATCATATCAATAAAGTTTAAATCAACAGACATTGATAATAAGATTAAATTCAAAGAACATCCTACAAAAGCTAAGATTAAAGTGTTTGTCATTGTTCCTATCATATCTCCACCAATTTTCATTCCACTTTTAAATAGTTCTTTCCATGTAATCTCTGGATTTTTTTCTTTAAGTTCTGATAAGCTAGATGCTATTGACATTCCAACATCCATACAAGCACCAAGTGCTGAAATTACTATTCCAGAGAAAAGTAAATCTCTAAAATTAAATGCTACATTTGATGCAGTAGTTAGCATAATTGCTTCTTCTTGTCCACCTGTAAGTTTTGCAATTTTACCAAATATAAATGCAATTACTCCTGCAAAAACGACTCCTCCAAGAGTTCCAAGTGCAGCCGAAAATGTCTTTTTATTAATTCCATCTATAATGATAAATGTTAAAACTATAATTATAAAAGATGTAATTATTGATAGTAAAATCGCATTATACCCTTTATATACATTTAAAATAAATATTAAATATATTGAAACCACAGTAACAATTAGTCCTAGAATTGACTTTATTCCTTTTTTTCTTCCAACTAAAATTATACTTGCAAAAAAGAAAATTACTAATCCTAGCATATAATTATGTCTTACTATATCTTGTACTATAACTTCTTTTACTTCACCATTTTCTTCCGTTATTTGTACAAAGACTTTATTTCCAACATCTAATTCATCTGCTATTATTTTGTTGTCTACATCCATAGAAAGTACATAAGTTGCCTCTACTTTTTCTTCTTTTCTATCACCTTCTATAATCTTTACAGTAACATCTTGTACATAATCTTTTATTCCATTTGTATCTCTTTCATACTTTTTTCCAGCCTCTATAACTTTAGCTTGTACTCTTGAAGTTTTAGAATTATTTTCCTTATCTGTTTCTTCAGTATCTTGAGATATATTTTCTTCTTGATTTTCATTTTGATTTTCTTCTACAGTATTTTGTGTTTGATTTTGTGTTTGATTTTGCACTTGGTTTTCTACTACATTATTTTCTACTTTTACTTCTTCTTTTTTTGTTTCTTCTTTTTTGTTATCTACTTGTTTTACTGTACTTGTACTTGTTTTTGCTTTTACATCCTTTTTATCATTTTTCTTTGCATAAACTTGAAAACTAAATACTTGCATAAAAATAAGTAATATCACAAATAATTTTAAAGTTTTGCTTTTCACTAAATTTCCCCCTTATTAGTAAACTAAAACATCTTTTTTAGTACCATAATTATATATTAAATAAATTACTCCTTCATTTGATACTAAAAATGTATTAGTATTTGCTATTTTATACATATCATCATCTAAGTTTCTTACTGTCTTTGAGTATTCTATTTCTGATTCATTTTCATTTAATTTTTTAAGTTCATTTATTATATCTTTTTGAACATTATCAGGCTTTAATCCTTTTGCTTCCATAATCTTTTCTAAACATATACTTGCATTTTGGTTTAAGTTATAATTATAAGTTTTTATATTTGTAGTCTGCATACCTTCTTGCTCATAATAGATTGATTTTACAGCTAAAGATAAAAGATCTCCATTTAAATAAGAGATATAAGTTACAGTATATACTTTATATACATCATTTTGACTTTTAATTCTCGTTATCTCATCTGTAAAATTCTTTGCTATATCATCATTCATTTGTTTTGCAGCATCTGAGTTTATATTTATTGTTGGTATATTTGCATTTATATTATATTTTTCCTCTACTTCTTCCGTTGTTTGAGTATTATAAATAATATCTTGATTTTCATCTATTTTAGTTACACTTCTGTCTTCATTTTTTATAAATTCATTTGTAAAAATATTATCAAAATTGCTACGAAGTACAATATTTTCTTCTTCTTTTTTCTCAACTGTAACAAGTCCAAACATTAATGGATCACTTTCAGAATATTTATAAAAAAATTGTGCATAAATTCCTACGCAAAGTGAAAGAACACACAAAAGAATTACTATAATTAAAAATATATTTCTATTTATCCCTAATATTCTATCAGTTTCGTTCTTAGGGCTATTGATATTTTGACTCATAACTGCTCCTTTTTCATTTGTATTTTAAATTAAGTGTATTATAACATTCCTTTATTATAATTTCAAACTAATATGAAATTTAAAAAAATTCCATTATTTTCCTACTCTTCATGAATTTTTTTATTGACTATTTATACAATTTGATGTATTATATTATCTACGAAAAAAAGTTTTAATAATTGATTTTAGGGGTGAAAAATAAAGATGTTATGTTCAGTTTGTAATAAAAACACTGCAGTTATTTTCATTAACAAAATAGATGGCAATCAAAGCAAAGTCGAAGGTCTTTGTTATAATTGTGCAAAAGAAAAAGGAATTAATCCTTTAGATGTTCTTGCAAAACAAGCAAACTTGTCTGAAGAAGAATTCAATGATATGTCAGAGCAACTTGAAAATATTTTTAATGACATTTCAGAAAACTTTAAAGCAGAAGATTTAGAAGAATTAGAAAAGAAAGATGGTTCTATTGGAGCTTTCTTAAATTCAATTTTAGGTATGAATAATAATGTAGATGGCTCTAATGCTCAAAATGCTTCTTCTGATTCAGAATCTTCTGGAACTAGAAAAAAGGTAAAAACAGAAAAAAGGCCTAAAGAAAAGAAGAAAAAATTCTTAGATACTTTTGGAACAAATCTTACTGAAAAAGCAGCACAAGGAAAAATAGATAGAGTAATTGGTAGAAATAAAGAAATAGAAAGAATTACACAAATATTAAATAGACGTTCAAAAAATAATCCTTGTTTAATTGGAGAGCCTGGAGTTGGTAAAACAGCTATAGCTCAAGGATTAGCAATTAGGATAATAGAAGGAAAAGTTCCTGCTAAGCTTTTAAATAAAGAAGTATATCTTTTAGATATGACAAGTATGATAGCTGGCACTCAATTTAGAGGACAATTTGAAGGTAGAATGAAATCTTTAATAGATGAATGCAAAGCATATGGAAATATCATTTTAGTAATAGATGAGATTCATAATATAATTGGAGCTGGTGATGCTGAACATTCTATGAATGCAGCAAATATTTTAAAGCCTTCTCTTTCTAATGGTGAAATTCAAATAATCGGTACTACTACTTTAAAAGAGTATAGAAAATATATTGAAAAAGATAGTGCTTTAGAAAGAAGATTTCAACCTGTACTTGTAGAAGAGCCAACTGTTGAAGATACAATTGATATTTTAAAAGGTATCAAAAAATATTATGAAGATTTTCATAAAGTTTCAATTTCAAATGATGTTATTGAAAAAACAGTAAAAATGTCTGAAAAATATATTCATGATAGATTTTTACCTGATAAAGCAATTGATCTTATAGACGAAGCTTGCTCTAGAATAAATCTAAATAATAAAGAATTATATGAAATTCAAATTATAAAAAATAAACTTGCTCAAATAGCAGAAGAAAAAGAAGAAGCTGTATCTTCTGACTCAATAGAAGATTATCAAAAAGCAGCAGATCTTAAGACAAAAGAATGTAATTTAAATGATAGATTAGATGAACTTACAAAAAATTTAAAACTTACAAAACTTACTGTTCAAGATATTGCTGAAGTAATTGAAAGTTGGACAAAAATTCCAGTAACAAAAATTACAGAAGCTGAAACTCAAAAATTACTTGGATTAGAACAAAATTTACATAGAAGAATAATTGGTCAAGATGAAGCTGTATCTGCTGTTGCAAAAGCAATTAGAAGAAATCGTGCAGGACTTCAAACAACAAAAAGACCACCATCATTTATCTTTGTAGGACCTACTGGTGTTGGTAAAACAGAACTTGCAAAAACATTAGCTTATGAAATGTTTGGAAACGAAGATTCAATAATTAGAATAGATATGTCAGAATATATGGAGAGTCATTCAACTTCTAAACTTATTGGTTCTCCTCCAGGATATGTAGGATATGATGATGCAGGCCAACTTACTGAAAAAGTAAAAAGAAAACCTTATTCAATTATCCTTTTAGATGAAATTGAAAAAGCACATCCTGACGTATTTAATATATTACTTCAAGTATTAGATGATGGAAAACTTACAGATTCTCAAGGAAATACTACAAATTTTGAAAATACAATCATTATAATGACATCTAATGCAGGATCAAACTTAAATACAAATTCAATTGGTTTTGCAAAAGATACTGTAAGTAAAAGTAAAATAAATGATGCTTTAAAAGAATTATTTAGACCAGAGTTTTTAAATAGGGTTGATGAAATAGTAACATTTAATAGCTTAAGTAAAGATGATTTAATGAAAATCATAGATTTACTATTAAAAAATACTAGTGATGCTTTAGATAATAAAGATATTAAACTTGAAGTTACAATTCCAGCTAAACAATATGTTTTAGATAAAGGAACTGATTTAAAATTTGGTGCAAGACCTCTTAGAAGAGCAATTCAACGTTATATTGAAGATGAGATATCTGAAATGATTTTAAGATCAGAAGTTAAAGCTGGAGATACTATTGTAGTAGATTTTAAGAAAGACAATTTAACTTTTAAAGTAAAAGAGGAAAAAGCAGTAAAATCTACAAAAAATAGTAAAACTACTTTAAAAAAGTCTAAAGAATAAAGTTTAAAATAAAAATTAATTATTTAAGAGATTTAAAGTAAAAGCAAAAACTTTAAATCTCTTTTTTATTCATAATCTTCTAAGAAAGCATTAAGTTCTAATTGCCCTACTATCTGTATTCCTTTTTTTAGATCATTAATATCCCCTTCTGGTAAAAATTTAGTACTTATATCTGTTAGTTCATAAAGAGATTTTTCTTTTTTCTCATCTAAATTATAAACTGCAATATATCCATTTTTTATGCCTACTTCATAATGTTCACTACATATTCCATCAAATTCTCTATAAAGTGAAACTTGTTTTTCATCAAAATCTATTACTTCCCAATCAGAATATTTTTCTTTTATTTCTTTCTCTGTCATATTTACCATTTCATACGGTAAATCTACATTTGAAGTTACAGTATGTGAACAATCTCTATAATATTTGTTTATTATTAAATTTGCATTATTTGATACTTTTTTCTCTTCAGATAAAGTCTCCTCTACTTCATTTTCTTCTATTTTATTATCATTTACATCTTTATTTGTTTCACTTTTTATAGATACATCTTTTTTATCTATATTTTCTTTAAAATATACCCTTGCAGCAAATATGCTAAGAATAAAACTTATAATCAAAAAAATACTAATAATAAATTTTTTCATTCTCTTCTCCTTTTTCATATTATTGGTATTTTTTCTATATTTTATTCTTCAATTTCTATTTAAAAGTTTTAATACTTTTTATTTTTGAATTATTATCCACTTCTATATCTATTTCTCCATTTAAATCTGTTCTATAAATTAAAGATTTTATACTTTTTAATTTATTAATAGTATATAAACTTGGATGTCCATATTTATTATTCTTTCCAACTCCTATAAGTGATATTTTAGGATCTATTTCTTTTATAATTTTATCTATAGATGAAGAATCAGAACCGATGATGTGCTACTTTTAAAATATCTGATTCTAATATCTTTTTATTATTTTTATATTCTTCTAAGATTTGTTCTTCTGCCTCTTTTTCAATATCTCCTGTAAAGATCATTGAAAAATCTTTAAAGTTTAACTTAAAAACTAATGCATTATTGTTTATCTCATTTTCAGCTATTTTTTTACCTCTATATGGCCATAACACATTAATATACGTATATTTATCTAAAAAAAGAATATCTCCTTTAGATAAAAATATTATTTTTGCTTTGCTTTTTACTTCTTTTATTTTATTTATTAAAGCTTTATAATTGTCGTATTCTTCAAATTGTATTGGAAGAATTATATATTTTATATCTATATATTCTAAAAGAGAAATAGATCCTCCGCAGTGGTCATAGTCTAAATGAGAAAATATTAAGAAATCTAACTTTTTTATTTTTCTTTTAAGAAGATATGGTTTTAAAACATTTTCTCCTATATCATAATTTTCTATTCCTCCCGTATCTATTAAAATTTTCTTGTTTTCTTTAGTAATTAAAAATGTACAATCTCCTTGAGATACATCTAAAAAGCATATTTTAAGTCCTGCATTTTTTCTTATAGAAAAATCATAAAAAACATTTACTAATATTGATACTACAATTAGACTAAAAACAATTTTTAATAAAACTTTTTTAAATCTAATAAATATCTTTTTTAGATATTCTCTCCATTTTTTAGATAAAACAAGATATAAAAATCCTAAAAAAGTATAATACAAAATAATCTGAAATAGATTTAAACTACAAATTGTATATGATGTAAATTTAATCTTAGAAAAAAATGTTGCTACAAAATTAATTATATTTATAAAGATTTTTATTATAAAATTTAAAATTTTTATATTTGGTAAAAATATAAATATAATTCCTAAAAATTCTAAAAGAAACATTACTGGACTTATAATTAAATTTGAAAACAAAAAATTAAAAGATAATAAATTAGAACTATTAATAATTACTGGAATAATCATAAGATTTGCAGATAAACTTACTATCATAACTTCTTTTGTATAGTTTAAAAACTTTTTTAAAAAGCTTTTATTTTCCTTTTGATGACTAAAAAAATCTTCTAAATGATTTACAAATAAAAGAATACCTAAAGTTGCTAAAAATGAAAGAAGAAATCCTAAATCTACTAAATAATATGGATTTATTATGAGCAATATAAAAGATGAAAAACATAGATTATAATAAACATTACTTTTTCTATATGTTAATTTACTAATTATTATTAATACAGACATAATAATAGCTCTTAATACAGAAGGCAAAGCTCCAACTATATATAGAAAAAACAATAATATTAATAAAGTCAAATATTTCTTTTTTCTATAATTCTTTGTTATTTTATCTAGCAAAATAGAGACAATTGTAATTATACAAGATACATGTAATCCAGAAACTGCAAGAATATGAGATATACTACTTTTACTAAAATTATTTTTTGTAATATCATCTATTTGTTCTTTATCTCCTATTAAAATACCAATTAATATTCCGTGAGTTTTCTTTAAATGCCCTGCTTATCTTATTTTTAATATATTCAATAATTTTAAATCTTGCAGTGTTTACTATGTCTTTTTTTATATTTATTACTTCTATATTTTTTGCATCTATTACTCCATATATATCTTTATTTTCTAAATACTCTTCATAATTAAATACTTTAAAATTATTAAACGATGATGTTTTATCATATTTTCCATATATTCTAATATAATCTCCAGGAAAAAAATTTACTTTTTCTTTTTTCATCATTACTTTTAAAATAGCTTTTTTACCTAAAAAACTACTTATCTTAACTTGTCTTTTTTCTTTAACTACTATTTTTTCTACACTTATCTCAAAGCTATTTTTAAACTCTCCTTCTTTTATAGAAGAAGTTATTGTTCCATATACTTGCACTGAATCTAAATTTTCAAAAGAATATAATTTATCTTTTATATTATCTTTTGTATTATTTATAAATTGAACATAAAAAAATCCAATTAGAATAAATAAAAAGAACAAAGCAATATACTTTATAAATACTTTTTGTTTTTTCGACTCTTTTTCTTGTATTTTTTCATATATTTTTTCTTTAATTTTAATACTAAAATTAAATATGATTATAGAAAAAATTATAGCTATTAAAAAAAAGGATAAAAATAGAGCTATACCTTTATAGTATAGCCCCCATATTATACCTATAATAAATCCTATTGTTATAAAAAACATTTATTTATTTTATAATTCGTCTTGCCCCTAAATAATTTTTAACATAATAGCTGTCTGATAAACTTGTTATTTTTACTCCGTCATCTGGATTTGAAGCATGTATAAATTCGTTATTTCCAATGTATATACCAACATGTCCTGAGAATAATAACAAATCTCCAATTTCTAAACTAGCTTTATTTTTAACTTTAGTTCCATCATTTTTTTGTGATGATGATGATCTAGAAAGTTTATATCCAAAATGACCATATACATATTGAGTAAATCCTGAACAATCAAATCCTGTTTTTGGACTTGCTCCTCCAGCTTTATATTTATATCCTAAGTATTTCATAGCATAAGCTACAAGTTCTACTCTTTGTTTATTTGCATCAGATGTAGTATCTTGTACTTTTTCATTTGAAACTTTATCTTGTTCTTTCTCTTTATTCTTTTCAGTTTCTTTTTTTACTTCATTTTCTTTACTTGTAGAAGTTTCTTTTTTAGTTTCTTCTTGTTTTGCCTCTTCTTGTTTCTTCTCTGTATTTGCTGAACTTAAATCAATTGGTTGTACAATTCTTATATCATTAGATCTTGAAGTAACTGGTCTTTCACCTAAAGTAACTAAAGATTTTAAAAGATATCCTTCAGTATCATCTGATGTTTTAACCTTATACCAACCATTTTTCTCTGAAAGTACAGTAAATTCTTCATTAGATGCTACTCCACCAATAACTTGGTAATCAGTTCCAGGACCTTCTCTTAAATTTGCTGCGCTAGATGATAAATATCCTTTTTCATTTACTGTGTTGTCTTTTTCTTCAGTAACCTCTGGTTCTTCAGAAACTTCTGTATCGTTTTCTAATTGTTCATATTCTTTCATTAATTTATAATTTGGAATCCATCCCATTACATCCTTTGAAGAAACATAAGACCAATTTCCAATAGTCATCTCTACTTCTACTTTTGTTCCCTTAGTAAGACTACCAATTGTTGAAGATGAATAAGTTGCTATTAAATAAATATCAGAATTAGAATAAAGTGTATCTGTAATTTCTTCCGTATTTTCATTATTTTCTTCTTCCGGAGTATCTATATTATTCTCTTCTACATTATTTTCTTCCGTTTCGCTAACATCAATAGTAGTATTATCAGTAGTTTCATTTTCGTCTTCTGAAACTTTTAAGAAATTACTCTTAATGTATCCTTCTTTTCCATTATATTCGACTTTGTACCAACCTTCTTCTTCAGAAATAACGTTTACTATAGTATCTTTTGGTATTGATTCTACTATTTCTGAGCTTGTACTTGCTTGTTCTCTAATTCGTACTGATGAGGCTGTTACTGTTCCATCTGTTGCAAATGTATTTGTGCTTAAAGCACAAATTGATGCTATTCCAAGTAAAGTTATAGTAAATTTTTTATTCATATACACAAAAACCTCACTTTTTATTAACATTTTAAGTATATATATATTTAAAAAGTTTGTCAATAATAAAAAAATGCCATTCTTTTACATAAAAATAGCATTTTTTTATTTTTTTACATTATTTTATTATTTTTCATCTAAATCTAACTTAATATGTACATCTTTAAGTTGTTCTTCTGTTACTCTAGATGGTGCTCTCATTAAAAGATCTCTAGCTTTCTTATTCTTTGGAAAAGCTATTACCTCTCTTATATTATCTTCTTTTGCAATAAGCATTATTATTCTATCGATTCCAGGAGCTGCACCTGCGTGAGGAGGAGTTCCATAACTAAATGCATTATAAAGAGCTCCAAATCTATTTTTTACATCTTCTTCTTTATATCCTGCTATTTCAAAAGCTTTAATCATAATATCTTGATCATGATTTCTAACAGCTCCTGATGCTATTTCATACCCATTACATACTAAATCATATTGATATGCATAAATATCTAAAGGATCTTTAGTATTTAATGCTTCAAGTCCACCTTGTGGCATTGAAAATGGATTATGATTGAAATCTATTGTTCCTTCATCAGATAATTCATACATTGGAAAATCTACTATCCAGCAGAATTTATAGATATCTTTTTCTATTAAATCTAGTCTTTTTCCAAGTTCTATTCTAACTCCACCTGCTACTTTTTGTGCTTTTTCTAATTCATCTGCTATAAAGAATATTGCAGAATTTTCTTTTGCTCCTAATTTCTTTTCTAATTTTTCTTTTTGTTCTTCTGTGATAAATTTAGAAATACCACCTGCTAATCCTTCTTTTTCAACTTTAACCCAAGCTAAACCTTTAGCTCCAAGTTCTTCGACTGCATATTCAGACATTTGATCAAAGAATTTTCTTGGTTTTTCTTCCATATTATCTGTTTTTATAGCTTTAATAGTTTTTCCTTTAAATGCATTGAATTCTGTATTTTCAAATATTTCTGTTACATCTTCTATAACTAATGGATTTCTTAAGTCTGGTTTATCAGAACCATACTTTTCCATAGCTTCTTTATAAGGAATTCTTACAAATGGAGCTTCTGTTATTTTATAATCACTATTTTTCTTAAATACATTTGGAATTACTCTTTCTAATACTTCAAAAACATCTTCTTGTGTTGCATAAGACATTTCTAAATCTAATTGATAAAACTCTCCGTGGTGACCTATCTGCTCTTGGATCTTCATCTCTAAAGCATGGTGCTATTTGGTAATATTTATTAAATCCTGATATCATAAGTAATTGTTTAAATTGTTGTGGAGCTTGTGGAAGAGCATAAAACTCTCCTGGATGAAGTCTACTTGGTACTAAAAAGTCTCTTGCTCCTTCTGGAGATGAGTTTGCAAGGATTGGAGTTTGAATCTCAGTAAATCCTTCTCTATCCATTTCATCTCTCATTGTTTTTAATATTTTAGATCTAAGTAATATATTTTTATGAATCTTGTCATTTCTTAAATCTAAAAATCTATATTCTAGTCTTAAATCTTCTCTTACTTGATTTTCTACATCTTGTTTTTGGTTTATTTCAAATGGTAATACATTTTTGCATTTTCCAAGAACTCTTACATCTGTTGCAATTATTTCTATGTCCCCTGTAGGAATATCACTATTTTTGTTACTTCTTTCAGAAACTGTACCTGTAAAAGAAACACTACACTCTGTAGTTAAATCTTTAATTTTTTCTTCCATTTTTTCATCATCAGAAATTATTATCTGTGTTATACCAAATTCATCTCTTAAATCAATGAATTTCATTTTTCCTAAATTTCTAATTCTTTGTACCCACCCTGCAAGTCTTACTGTTTCACCTACATTTTTTATTCTTAATTCTCCACAATTATGAGTTCTATATTCGTTCATAAAAAATCCCCTTCTTCTCTTAAAGATAGCTTAAATTATATATCAAAAATAGTATTATATCAATAGTTTTGTACGTTTTACATTAAAAGTTTAAATGCAGCAAAAATAAAATAAAAATATAGATAAATAAAATATCTATATTTTTATAACATTATTTTAATTTAAAATATTTTCTAACTTAAAAAGAAAGTAAATTTACAAAAAAAGCTATAATTGCCCATGCTATACCAATAGTAAGTAAAATTCCTAAAACAATAGTTATTATTACTGTTTCTTTTGGCTTTCTTACAGGCTCTCCATTTACCCAGTTTTTACCTTGAAAATTTGGATTTTCTGAATTTCCTGAATAAATATCATCTTCATTTACTTCTTCTTTTTTTATTTCTTTATCTTCTTTCACTTTATCTCTCCCTGATTTTTATTTACTTTGGTTATATTCTTTTGCAGCTTTTACAAATGCTACAAATAAAGGTGCTGGTCTATCTGGTCTTGATTTAAATTCTGGATGGAATTGTCCTGCTATAAAAAATGGATGTTTTGTATATTCTACAATTTCTACTAAATTTCCATCTGGTGATGTACCACTACAAATTAAGCCTTCATTTTCAAATCTTTCTTTATAATCATTATTATACTCAAATCTATGTCTATGTCTTTCATTTATATTTTCTTCTTTATAAACTTTGTATGCTAAAGAATTTTTCTTAATTTTACAAGGATAAGATCCAAGTCTCATAGTTCCACCTTTTTTAGTTATTGCTTTTTGCGTTTCCATTATATGAATTACTGGATTTGAAGTATTTTTATCAAATTCTGCTGAATTTGCATCTTTTAAATTTAATACATTTCTTGCAAATTCAACAACTGCCATTTGCATACCAAGGCAAATTCCAAGGAAAGGAATATTATTTTCTCTTGCATATTTTATTGCTTCTATTTTTCCTTCTATTCCTCTATTTCCAAATCCTCCTGGAACTAATATTCCATCATACTCTCCTAAAATATCTTTTGCATTTTCACTATTTATTTTACCAGAATCTACAAATCCTACTTTTACTTTAACATTATTTGAAAATCCACCATGTCTTAAGCTTTCTGCAACTGATAAATAAGAATCTTGAAGTTTCATATATTTTCCAACTATTGCAATATTTATTTCTTTATCAAGTTTTCTAATCTTGTTTATCATAGCTTCCCATTTACTATTATCTGGCTCTTTTTTTCTTAAATTAAGTTTTCTACATACAGCATCTCCTAAGCCTTCTTTTTCAAGTAAAAGTGGTACAGCATATAAATTATCAGCTGTAATATTTTGAATAACATCTTCTTTTCTTACATTACAAAATAGAGCAAGTTTTTCTTTTATTTCTTCTGGTATTTTTTCATCTGCCCTACATACTAATATGTCTGGTTTAATACCCATTGATTGTAAATCTTTTACTGAATGCTGTGTTGGTTTTGATTTTACTTCATTTGAACCTGAAATATATGGAAGAAGTGTTACATGAATATAAGCTACATCATGTTCTTCCTTTTCAAGCCCTACTTGTCTTATAGCTTCTACTAAAGCTAGTCCTTCTATATCACCAATTGTTCCACCAAGCTCTACTATTACAACATCTATATCTGTATTTTCAAATGAATAAATATTTTCTTTTATTTCATTAGTTATATGAGGAATTACTTGTATTGTTTTTCCCAAGTATTTTCCTTCTCTTTCTTTATTTATAACACTTTGATATATTTGACCAGAAGAAATTGATGATCTTCTAGTTAAATTCTCATCTATAAATCTTTCATAATGACCAAGATCAAGATCTGTTTCTGCTCCATCATCTGTTACAAATACTTCTCCATGTTCATAAGGGCTCATTGTTCCGAGGATCTATATTTATGTAAGGATCAAATTTTTGAATAGTTACTTTATATCCTCTATTTTTTAATAATCTTCCAAGTGATGCTGCAGTTATTCCTTTTCCAAGTCCTGATACAACTCCTCCTGTTACAAATACATACTTAGTTTCCATATTGCTTCATTTCCTCCTAAAAAAACAAAAAAGCAGATTAAAAAAGGGTTTTTTTTTAATCTACTTTTGTCTTACTTCCTTCTATGTTTCTCATTCTATCATTACATTTTTTTAATTGCAATAGTTAATTTTAAAAAATATAAATCATTTTATAAATATAAACTGTAATTGTAATTAAAGCTGTAATTATTAGATAAACATTAAAGAAATTAAATTTTAATTTATGGACATATCTATCAATAAAAAATAAAATAATAGCTATTATCCATAAAATACATGTCAGATTTGCTTCAAAAGATTGTTTTATTTTTCCAGTAAATAAATATATACTTGCATGAGTAAGTCCACATGCAGGACATGGTACATTAAAAAAACCTTTTACTGGACAAATAGTTCCAAATGCAATATTCATAATTACGCTATATATAAGTATTGCAATCAAAGCAAACCTTATGTTATATATGTCTTGTTCTAATTTTTTAAGCATATTTTATCCTACATTACTTAATATTGCAGCTAATGTTCCTGTTGAAAGCGTTACTCCAATTATAATTGCAAATATGATAAATACGCAGAAATATGATGCAGCAAAATTCTTTACGTTTTTATTAGTTGTTCCTCCTAATGCAAGAATTAAAGCAATAATTATACCAATACATGGTAATGCAAAAAGTATTTGATAACCAAAATATCCCCACATTGAAATTGGCTTATATTCTGCAGGAATATTATTTTGAAAATCATTATCCATTTTTTATTCCTCCCATATTAATTTTGGCTCATTATATCATATTAAAAACAAAAAAAGTATATTTTTCTACATTTTAAAAAAATATACTTTTTATTATTTAATTTTATCTTAGTCTTTGTTTTACAGCTTCATAGATTATAATTCCAGCAGATACGGAAGCATTAAGAGAATTTATTTTTCCCTTCATTGGAATTTTTACTAGCATGTCTGCATTTTCTTTTACAAGTCTACTCATTCCAAAACCTTCACTTCCAATAATTATTGCAATATCTCCTTTTAAATCTTGGTTATAATAAATTGTCCTTGCTTCTCCATCTGTTCCAATTATCCAAAGTCCATTTTCTTTTAATTTTCTTATTGTCTCAGTTATATTATTTACTCTTGCAATTTTCATATGTTCTACTGCACCAGCAGATACTTTGCTTACTGTACTATTAACAGTAACACTTCTTCTTTTTGGAATTATTATTCCATGTACTCCGGCAGTTTCTGCAGTTCTTATTATTGATCCTAAATTATGTGGATCTTCTATACCATCTAATATTAATATAAAAGCATCTTCATTTTTTTCTTTTGCAAAATCTAAAATATCTTCAACTTCACAATAATTAAATGGTGGTACAACTGCAATTACACCTTGATGGTTTTGTGTTTTAGACATAAAATCTAATTTTGATTTATCTACTTCTTTAATTACTATTTTATTTTCTATAGCTTGTGCAATAATTTTATTTATTGATCCATGTTTTTCCCCAGCTTGCACAAATATTTTGTTTATATCTCTATCTGAATTTAAAAGTTCAAGTACTGCATTTCTTCCTTCTACTATATCGTCATAAGAATTTTCATCTTCTACTGTTCTAGGATTTTTAAATTCTTTTTGATTTTTATCATTTTCTCTAAATTCTTTTCTTTTTCTATCAAAATTCTTTCTTTTATTTTTCTGCCTATTTTCTTTAAAATCTCTCATAAATTCTCCTCGTATAATTTTTACTTTTCTTTTAAAGCATTTTTTCCATTAATTCTAGATTTCCTTTAAGTGGTATTACTTCCCATCCTATAAGTTCATCACTATATGGCTCATAAATATCATTTTTTAAAAATACTTTTTTATTATACCAAAATCCCATTGCAACTTCAGCAAAACTGTTAGGACCAATATAATTTTTTATATCTCCTTTATCCTCATTTACAATAAAAACTGCATCTGTTTCTGGTTTTGCGATTTCACTAAAATGAAGTCTAGCATGGTCTTTTTTGTTCATCTCAACTAAAAATTCTCTTGGAACAACTACTTCATAACCTTTTGTCTTTAGATTTTCTCCAAGTGCAATTATTGTATCTTTAAATTTTCTACTTCCACAAAGTACAATTCTTTTCACTTTAATTACTCCTCCTCATCTAATTTAAGAACTGATAAAAAGGCTTCTTGTGGTATTTCAACATTTCCTATTTGTCTCATTTTCTTTTTACCTTTTTTCTGTTTTTCAAGTAATTTTTTCTTTCTTGTAATATCTCCACCATAACATTTTGCTAAAACGTCTTTTCTCATAGCAGATAAAGTTTCTCTTGCAATTATTTTCCCACTTACAACTGCTTGTATTGGTATTTCAAATAATTGTCTTGGTATTACTGTTTTTAACTTTTCTGCCATTTTTCTTCCTCTAGTATATGCTGAATCTTTATGTACAATAAAAGAAAGTGCATCTACAGCTTCATTATTTATATATAAATCAAGTTTTACTAAATCTGCTCTTCTATATTCTTTAAATTCATAATCTACAGAAGCATATCCTTTTGTTTTAGATTTTAGAGTATCAAAAAAGTCATAAATAATTTCATTTAATGGAAGATCATATTCTAGAATTACTCTATTTTCATCTAAATATTTCATATCTATATATGTGCCTCTTCTATTTTGACATACGTCCATAACATTTCCGAACAAATTCTTTCGGAAGCATTATTTCAGCTTTTACTATTGGCTCTTCAATGTAACTTATTTCTTGAGTAGATGGAAGGTCTGTTGGATTATATAGTTCCATTATTTCACCATTTGTTTTATGTACTTTATAAATAACAGATGGTGCTGTTGTAATTAATCCTAAATCAAATTCTCTTTCTAATCTTTCAATTACAATTTCTAGATGAAGAAGTCCTAAGAATCCGGCATCTAAATCCAAATCCTAAAGCTACAGATGTTTCTGGCTCATATTCTAAAGCTGCATCATTTAATTTTAATTTTTCTAAAGCTGTTTTTAAATATTCATATTCACTACCATCTACTGGATACATTCCACAATAAACCATAGAATTTGCTTTTTTATATCCAGGAAGAGGTTTATCTGCTCTATTTTCTTTATGTGTTATTGTATCTCCTACATGTAAGTCTGATACAGTCTTTACACTAGCTGCTATGTATCCTACTTCTCCTGCTCTTAGCTCTTTTGCTGGTATATATTCTCCAGCTCCAAAATATCCAACTTCAGTAACAATAAAAGATTTATTTGTAGCCATAAATAAAATTTCGTCTCCTTCTTTTACTGTTCCCTCTTTTACTCTTACATAACTTATAGCACCTTTATAATTATCATAAAAAGAATCAAATATTAAACATTGTAATTTTCCATTTTCATCTCCTTCTGGTGGCAAAATATCTGTTACAATTCGCTCTAATACTTCTTCAACATTTAGTCCAGATTTAGCAGAAATACAAGGTGCGTCAGAAGCTGGAATTCCAATAATATCTTCAATCTCTTTTTTTACTTCGTCTGGTCTTGCATTTGGAAGATCTATCTTATTTATAACTGGTAAAATCTCTAAATTATTATCTAAAGCTAAATATACATTTGCTAAAGTTTGAGCTTCTACACCTTGACTACTATCTACTATTAAAACAGCACCTTCACATGCAGCTAAACTTCTTGAAACTTCATAATTAAAATCTACATGTCCTGGTGTATCTATTAAATTTAAGATATATGTATTTCCATCTTTAGCTTTATAGTTCATTCTTACAGCCTGAGACTTAATTGTAATTCCTCTTTCTCTTTCAATATCCATATTATCTAAAACTTGACTTTCCATCTCTCTTTTAGATAAAACTCCTGTAAGTTCAATAAGTCTATCAGCTAAAGTTGATTTACCATGATCTATATGTGCAATTATACTAAAATTTCTAATTAGTTCTTTATTATACAAGCTAAAATTCTCCTTAAAAATTATAATTTTAACGTACTTATTTTACCATAATATTTACGTAAATTTCAATATATTCAATGAATTTATAAATCTTAAAGAAAAACAAAAAGTACTTTATTTAAAAATTAAATAAAGCACTTTTATTTTAATCTTTTATTTTTAGATTATAAACCATATAGCTCCACTTGGTATTGCATAAAGCACAACTCCAATTGACACAAGCCAAGCCCAGTCTGGAAGATGGAAATCATCTAAATCAATAAGTTGTATACCATTTTTCTTAGTATCATCAAAGAATGCTAATACTTTATCTAAAGCATCATCTAATATAGTTCTTTCTTCTGGAACTTCATTTACAAAATCAACTTTATAACTTTTTATTCCGTCAGCAGTAAATTTTGTAGTAAATTCTCTTGATTCTCCAGGTTCTATATCATTTACTGTTAAATATCTTGTTTGAAGTAATATATCTCCATCATAAGCACTAACTTTTATATACTTTTTATCTATTTTTGAATTTGAAGTATTTATAACTTTTCCACTAAATTGCCCTTGTCTTTTATTTGCTTTTACTTCAGTAGTTTCTACATCTAGTCCATCTACAGATTTTGTAACAGATGTTGCAGCTGCTAAATTTTTAAATGAGTTATTTAAAATAACATCTGCGGCAAAATTAGAATATACTATAAAAGCAACAATTATTAGAGCATATGTGAAAAAAGTTTTCATTCTAGCCATAGAATGTTTCCTCCCACTAATTTTTTACATAAAATACATAATTATTATAGCACGTATGCCGTTTTTTTTCAATATTTGCAGATTTTTACATAATTTTAATTTCTTTATCTAAGAATATAGAATAAATATAAACTTCATCTATCCTTACATTAAGAGTATTTTCTAAAGCACTTTTATATATATCTAATTGTACTTTATATTCATTTTTTAAGTTTTCTTCATTTTCAGTATAATCTGTTTTATAATCTACAAGTACTATATTTCCGTTTTTTTCTATAAAGTATAGATCTATAACACCTTGAACTACTATATTTTCATCAGATTCTAAATTATATATATCTTTTGCTTTTATATATGAGTAAAATGGTTTTTCTTTTTCTAATGCTTTTGAATTTCTTATTCTACTTGCTAAATTAGAATCTAAGAATCTTTTTATTTTATTTACATCTATAGTCTTTTTTTCCTCTTCAGTAATAAACTTATCAAATTGTAATTTTTCTATAAAACTATTTAATTCTTCTATAGAATAATTTTTTCTAAAATCTAATTTTTGCATGCATAAATGCATTATTGTTCCTCTTTGTGCAGCAGTTATTTTCTTATCTTTCATAAATTCTGGTTTAAGTTCTAATACATTATCATTTTTTTCCAGATTATATTCTAGCTTTTCTAAAGAAGAATCACTTATTTTTTCTTTTTCTTCTAATTTTTTTATTTGTTTTATTTTAGTAACAGAAGAATTGCTTGGCAATAAAGTATCTACTTTTCTTTCATATTTCCAATTTAAAATTTTATCTACTTTACTTAAATCTTTATTATCATCAAAAGTTAATTTGTTTTCTATTTTCTCTTCTATTTCTTCTTGTTTTATATCATCTTTACTTATTACTTTTAAATCTAAAATATTTTTAATATTTTCAATATTATTCAAATATACAAGCTCAATCCAATCTAAAAATGAAATATATTTTTGTACAAGCAAATGATTTATTTTTCCATTTTCTTTTTCATATATTCCGATTAAATCTTTCTTTTTTTGTATATCTTTTTCATAATCATTTTTTATACCAGTAATTATAAGTTTTTCTTTTGCTCTTGTAAGAGCAACATATAAAACTCTCATTTCTTCTGATATTGTCTCTATTTTAGATCTTGCTTTTAAGGCTTTTCTAGATGCTGTATCATATTTTATTTTTCGTTCATAATTAATGTATTTAGGACCAATTCCAAGTTCATGATTTATTAAAATATCATCATTTAAATCTCTTAAATTTATTTGCTTATCACTTCTTGATAAAAATACTACTGGAAATTCTAATCCTTTACTTTTGTGAATGCTCATTATTCTAACAACATCTTCATTTTCACCTATAATCTTAGCTGACCCAAAATCTTTATTTGAAACTCTTATTTTTTCTAGATATTTTATAAAATTAAATAGCCCTTTAAAATTAACTTTTTCATAATCCTTTGCCTTTTCAAAAAGTAATTTTAAATTTGCTCTTTTTAAGTCTCCATTTTTAGTAAGTCCTATATAGCTATAATATCCAGTATCCATATATATTTTCCATATTAGTTCATTTAGTGATAAATATTTTTCTTCACATCTCCAAGTGTTTATATTATCTATAAAATGTCTTATTTTATTTTTTAGATTTTCTTCTATTTCACTACTCTCTAGAGCTTGTTCTAAAGAATTATAAAAATATACATCTCTATTTACAAGACGAATTTTTGTAATTTCTATATCAGAAAAATCATACATTGGAGATCTAAGTACTGTTAAAAGTGGAATATCTTGATACGGATTATCTATTACTTTTAAAAGAGAAATCACTCTTTGTATTTCTAATGATTCTAAATAATCTTCAGAAGATTCACTAAATACTGGGATTTCAAGTTTCGTTAATTCTCTTTCAAACAAATTTGCAACTCCACTTGGAGCTCTTAGCAAAATCACAATATCTTTGTATTTTATATCTCTATATCCTGTTTTTTTATCATAAATTTTATATTTACTATCTACAAGTTTCTTTACTTGTCCTGCAACATATTTTGCTTCTACTTCAACTTTTTCTAATTTTATATTTTCTTCTATATCTTCTTTATTTGAATTTTCAGTGTTTTCAGATTCTGTATCATCTAAATTATCTATATCATCTTTATAAATATCTTCTTCATTATTTTCTTTTAAATCTATAATATGTAACTCTGCATTTCCTGCAAAGTCTACTTTTTCAGTAGGACTTTCAAAATCTGCAGAATAATTTAAATATTCCTCTTTTGTATAATCAATGTCTCCGAAGTTTTTTACTCATAATATTAGAAAAAACAAGATTTGTTAAATCAAGTACTGATTCTCTACTTCTAAAGTTTTTAAATAGCTGAATTTTTTGTCCAAATTCATTTTTTTCTTTTCCGTATTTTTCATACTTGTCTAAAAATAGCTCTGGTCTTGCTTGTCTAAATTTATAAATACTCTGTTTTACGTCTCCAACCATAAAGATATTTTTTCCGTTTGAAATTGATGTTAAAATATATTCTTGTATCAAGTTACTATCTTGATACTCATCAATTGCTATTTCATCAAATCTTTCTTCTAATTTTTTTGCTACGTTTGTTCTTTGATAAACACCATTTTCATCTTTTTTTAGTAATATTTTTAAAGCATAATGTTCTATGTCACCAAAGTCCATTATATTTTTTTCTTTTTTATTTTCATTAAATCTTGAGATATATTTTACTACTAAATTTCCAAGTGATTTTAAAATATCATACATAGAATATATATCACTATATGCTTCTTTTGAATTGTTTAAAAATGTATTATCTGTTACTTTTTTAAATTTCTTTTTTATCAAATCTCTTGATTTAGAAGCACGTTCTTTTTCTTCTATTATAATATTTTCATCTTTTGGCCAATTTGAAAATCTTTTAAAATTATTAGTCTCTACATATCCATTTTCCCATGTGTCTAAAGAATTTTGTATTACTTGCATTTTTTCTATATCTTTTTCCAACACACCTACATATTTATCAAGTTCTTCATATTTTTCTAGTTTTTCTTTTAATACTTTAAAATTATTTATGATATCTACAATTTCATCTCTATAATTTTCAAGTAAAATTTTTCCCCATATACTTTCTGAAAAATCAGTATTTTCTTCTATCTCTTTTTTTACATTAAACTTTTCTATTTTTTCATAAAGCCATTCTTCTGGAAATGGATTACTTTGTATACTTTCGTATATTTTTAGAACTAGCTCTTTTAAATTCTCGTCTCCTCTATATCCTGCAAAAATATCTATTAACTTTAAAAATTCTTCATCATTTATTTCATAAAGTTCTTCGAATAAATCTTCTAGAGCTTCTAATTTTAATATTTCAAGCTCAGCATTATCAGCTATTCTAAAATTTGAAGAAATACCAATTTCAAAAAAATTATTTTTTATAACATCTAGACAAAAAGAATCTATTGTGCAAATACTAGCTTTATTTAAAAGCACTATTTGCTTTTTTAAATGCTCATTTTCTGGTTCTTCATCAATTTTCTCATATAATGCTTTAAGTATTCTCTCTCTCATTTCTGATGCTGCAGCATTTGTAAAAGTTACTATAAGTAGTCTATCTATATCTTTTTTATCATTTATAATTTTTTGTATTATTCGTTCTACCAAAACAGTTGTCTTACCACTACCTGCGGCTGCTGCAACTAATAAATTAGAATTCTTTTTTTCAATTGCTCTTTTTTGTTCTTCTGTCCAGTTTGGCATTTTCTCTCTCCTTTTTTTCTATATTATATGTTATTACTTCCCCTTTTTCAATAAATAACTTTTTTATTCTCTTAAAATGCAAAGGCCTGGAAGCATTGCTTCCAGGTTAGTCCGTCTGAAGGTTCTAATTTTAGATTTGCTTGCAGCATTCGCAGTTACATTTATTATCACAAATTGAACATTGTTGCATTTGGTTAAATTTTATGAAACTTATGTCTACATATCCTATCTTTCCATCTTTTGTTGCTCTTACTTTCACATAGTTGTTTTTCACACTAAAATTAATGAGCTCTAGGATTTCTCCATTATCCAGATACCTTACTCTGTCTTTGTCTTTTCCAGCTCCCTTTCTGAGGTTCAATTTTTTGTCAGAATCTACTGTTACATAAATTCCTATTCCTTTCACCTCATTTTTTTCTTTTTGGGGTTGGTTGTTTTGATTAGACGCACTTGTATAGGAGCTTCCTTTTAGATATTCTCCATATACATAGCATTCTTCTTCATTCTCTAATTCTCTTACTTTGTAGTAGCCATTTCTGTCTGGACCAGAAAGGATTATCAGTTTCTTTCCGCATGCAATCTGCCCAATGATTTCTCCTTGTGGGCTGCTTCTCTTGTTCAAGTAGTCACAGTTAGTCACTGTAGCTTCACTTCCGACTGGAATGCCGTTAGTAGCTGCTGTGGCTTTGGTCGTGGCCAAAATGATCATGACAATTGCCAAAATCAAAATGACCCAAGAGTAAATGCTGTGCTGTTCCGTCTTTTTCATAGCTGTCTCCTCCTTTTACTAAAATGACGGTAACCTTTTTTATTATACTACTTTTTACATAAAAAGTAAACATTATGTAAAGTTGTTTCAAAACAAAAAATATTCTTTAAAATAGTAAAACCGGGTCTCTCATGAGAGACCCGGCAAGAAGGTTGTTAAAACTCCACAATTACGTTTTCCAGTCTAATTACCGGAATCGTCTTGAAGCCGCTGTCCAGTGCCACCCAATAGATTGTGTGTCCCTCCAGCAAAAAGTAATTTTGGGAAATCACTAATGGATTCGGGACGTGGTGGTAGTTCTTAACAAAACGGTTTACTCGCCTATACTTGGTCTGCTTTCTTCCGTTTTCTGGGATAGATCTGGCCTTAATTAGCCTAATATCAGCTTGTTCCACCCATTTCTTGGGCAAATCAAACCCCTTTTTGTACCTCATCTGTTCGTTATGTTCGTTAATCTTATTCTTGTACTCCGAACGCTTCCTTTCGTCTAGGGTGCGATATATCTTATATTGATGATAAGTTAAATCGCTCTTGTTACTGTTGCAACTTGAACATGACGGGAGGAGATTAATCGGTATCGAAACGCCTCCAATGTTCCGTGGAAACATATGGTCGATTGTTGCTTTTCTCCGCTTGATTGCCTTGCCACAATACCTGCATACTTTCTTACCCTTCATGGCAAACGTCAGGTTATATGCAACCTTCTGCCAAGCAACAGGTCCTCGAATGTAAAGGATGTCATCCTTCACATACGCTACTCCTGAATGCTCTTTGTCACTGGTGCAGTAAGAAAATACTTTAGGTAGATCAACATACATTTTTCCACCTTCTTTCTTAATGTTGATATTTGAATAATATCACGTTTTTCCCATTAATTCAACAAAAAAAGACAATTTAATGTGTTTTTTTATTTGTCTCTTCTATTGAAAGTTCAATTAAAATATAATATACTCTTTTTAATTGTGAAATGTTTGGAGGACAAAAATGAATTTTTTTGATTCAGCAATTTATAACTTTTTATCTAGTTTGCAAAACCCAGTATTTACAATGTTTATGAGAGTAATGTCTAGTTTAGTATCAGTAACTGTAATCATAACAGCCTTACTATGTATTTTTCTTTTATTTAAAAATAAAAAAATATTTCTATACTTTACCTCTCTAACATTTATTGCAAAATTCTTAAATATGATTTTAAAAGGAATATTTAAAAGGCCAAGGCCATCAGTTGCACGTCTTTCATTTGAAACTGGATATAGCTTTCCAAGTGCTCATGCTATGGTTGCAACAGTCTTTTATGGATTTATTATTTATTTAATAATAAAAAATATGAAAAATAAAAAACTAAAGAAATTCTTAATAGTACTTCATACTTTAATTATAGCATTTATTGGAATTAGCAGAATATATTTAGGTGTACACTATGCAACAGATGTTATATTTGGTACTTTATTTGGTGTAATCACTGTTTTCTTATTTGTTAAATTTATATATAAAAATGACTGGTTAGAATCTGAAAAAGTTGAAGAAAAAAATGATAAAAGTAAAACAACAAGTTCTAAAAAAGCTACAAAAACTATTAGCGGTAAAAAAGTAAGAAGAAAATAAAAAGAAAATATAATGATAAAAAAATAATCCACGGATAAAACCGTGGATTGTCTTTTTAATCTATAAGTCCTTGTTACAAGAGGCCACTTAAGTAGTATCATCAATCATAAAAGTTATTTATTATTTCTTACAATTTATCTTACTCATATAATTTTTATTACTTTTTACTTAGTAAATCTTTGCAAATTTCAATAACAATTGCTTTCACAATTACCTCCATTGAAAATTTTTGCCGTTTATGTCAAAAATTTTCAAATTATTATCCTATTATATTATATTCTTTTTTCTATTTTCTATTCAGTAAATTTACTATCACGAAATGACATCCAGATTACTTTATATAATGAAGAGAAGTATATAGAATTATGGCTTGTTTAAGCAAGAAGGTTATAAAGTTAAGAAATAAATATTATGAAATATTTAATATTTATCCAAGAGGATGGTATATTGGATCAGAAACAATGACAGAATATGAAAATTATTTACAAAAAGAGTTAGAAAAAATAATTAATTATAAGTTATTAAGATTAGAAAACTGAAAGACTCTTTTTTATGTTTAAAAATAATGCGAAAAAAATATATTAATAGCAAAATTATTACTCTTTAAAATTGAAGAAATGTACAACAGATACAGATTAAAAATGTAATACTTGATAAGATGGAAATAGTATAAGAGGAAAGAATACGCTAGAAATGAAATTTATCGCCTCGACAACTTACTATTTCTTTTATAAAAATATAGCAAAAAAATAAACATTTGTAAATTTCTTGCCTTAATTAATTGAAAAATATGTACAAGCTGAAAAATGTTGTAATTACAAAATTACAACATTCAGACCATTATTTGCTTTGTTTTTTATTTATTTCCAGTAAGTTGTAGGGTTTACATTTGAATTATTTAAAAACATTTCAAAATGAAGATGCGAACTATCTACTATTTCAAATGGAGCAGAGCTTCCTACTGTTCCAATAGTCTGTCCTTTTTTTACAGTATCTTTTTCAGCTACAAATTCAGCAGATAAAAGATTAGAATATACTGTTTCAAATCCTTGCCCGTGATCTATTGTAACTGTTAATCCATATCTTGGATCTTCTTTTATTGATTTTACAACACCATCTTCTGAAGCAGATACTGCACTTCCCTCTTCTGCTTCTATATCTATTCCAAAATGCGTTACCCATTCTTTTAAAGTATCAGAATACACTAAATTTGTATCTGCATAATCTTTTACAATTTCACCTTCAAGTGGTGCTTCAAATTTAAGCTCTTTTTTTACATCCTTTTTTTCTTCTTTCTTTTCCTTTTTTGAAGCTTGTTTAACTTCTTGCTTTATTTCATTACTAGTATCTACATTTGTAGTATTTTCATAATTTGAAGTAATATTTTCTACATCATTTATAGTTTTATCATCTGTTGATTCTGTTTGAGTTACAATTTCTTGTTCTACATTATTTTGAGATGCTATTTTTTTATCTGCCTCAGTTTTACTTTGATATAATGAAAGTACAAATACTAAAGCAATTGCAGTTATAAGTAATACTATCGCCGAAATATATGCTATAATCTTAAGCTTATTATCATTTTCTACATAATATCTTTTTCCACTCATTTTCATCCTCCTGATAATTTTAACTTTAGTTACAGTATTTACTTATTTTTATAAAAATATTCAATTAACTTTGAATTTAATAATCAGCACTTTCAACTTCAACATCTTTGTAAAAGTGTTTTATTATTTCTATATAGTTTTTACCTTGCTCAGCTAAAGTATTGCTTCCTGTTTGGCTCATTCCAACTCCGTGACCAAATCCTATTACTTTAAATTTAACTTTATCTTTTCCGTATTTCTATAGAAAATCTAGCAGATTTTAAAGAAAAAATATTTCTAACTATAACTCCTGTCATAGTTTTATTTCCGATTTTTATATTATTTACTCTTTCTCCTTCTGTATAATCTTTAATTTTAATGCAATCTTCTTTTTTCCAATCTATCTTAAAGTCACTATATTTTTTCTTCATTTTTGAAGTAAATTCTTCCTTACTTAAACTTACCTCAGATGAGTATTCAGAATATCCATCTTCACCTTCAGTTTCTACACATTGCAGATATGGATAACCTTCTCCTCCCCATACATATAAAGGCTTTTCTGTGAAACCTCCACTATTTGAGTGAAAGAAAGCATTTATTACTTTGCCTTTATAAGTTATAATTTTTCCTTTAGTAGAACTAACTGCTTTTTGTATTTTTTTCCATTTTGATTCACAATCAGTTTTCCAATATTTATATCTGTCTTTTTTTGAAATCCATGCTTGACAACATCCAGAATCATCACAAATATCTGCATTCTTATGTTTTCCACCATTTATAATCTTATATAAAGTATATGTTCTTGCTACTGTAGCTTGTACTTTTAAAGCCTCTTCTTTATATTTTACTGGCATTTCTGCAGCTACAACATTTACTAAATATTCATCTAAATCAATCTTCTCTACTTTCCCAGTATCAGTATGTAGCAGCTTTATTGTACTATATTTTCCATAATCAAATTTATCTATTTTTTCTTCTATCTTCTCATCTGCTATCGCAAGCTTTATTCTTTCAAATCTAGAAGTAAAAATTATTGGTATCAATATAAATAAAAGTATTACTAAAGCTATATACAAAAAATATTTTTTCATATTACATTATCTCCTTTATCTCACTTCTCATCTTTTGTAATATTTTTTTCTCTAACCTTGAAATTTGTACTTGACTTATACCATACTTTTTAGCAACTTCTGCCTGAGTATTTTCTTTAAAATATCTAAGTATTATAATTTCCCTTTCTCTTTCATTTAATTTTTTCAAAGCATCTTTTAACATTATCTTTTGGATAATATTATTTTCTGGATTTTCATTTTTCTCTATTATAATTTTATTTTCTTTTTCTGTCTCATCTTCTTTTGATGAATACTCATTTATAGATTCTATATTATTATTTAGATTTTGAGCTAAAATAATATCTTCTTTTGAAACTTTTAGCTTTGTTTTTATATCATCTATTGTTAATTTTTTATTTTTTCTATCATATTCATTCTCTAATAATTTTATCTTATAATTTAGCTCTTTTAAACTTCTACTTACTTTTATTATTCCATCATCTCTTAAAAATATTTTAATTTCTCCTATTATAAATGGAACTGCATATGTTGATATTTTTACACCAAATGAATTATCAAATTTTTTAATTGCTTTTATAAAACCTATGCAACCAATCTGATATAAATCTTCTACATCATATCCTCTATTTTTAAATCTTTTTACTATGCTCCATATTAATTTTGAATTTTCTGATACTAGTGAATCTAAATCTTTTAAATTATCATTTGTATTTTCCACTAGCCTAAACTCCTTAAATATCATCATCAATATTTTCATCTTGAGCTTTTATTATTTTTTTCATAGTAACTTTTGTACCTAGTCCTACAATTGACTCAATCTTAAGCTCGTCCATAAAGTTCTCTACAATAGTAAATCCCATTCCAGATCTTTCAAGTTCTGCTTTTGATGTATAAAGAGGCTTTCTTGCCTCTTCTATATTTTCAATTCCTTTTCCAGTGTCTGAAATTTCAATTATTATAGAATTTTCTACTATCTTAGATTCTATTTTTATAATCTCATCTGACGATTCATAAGCATGTATTATACAATTTGTTACTATCTCAGATACAGAAGTTTTAATATCTGATAATTCTTCAATACTTGGATCAAGTTGTGATGCAAAAGCTGCAACTGCTATTCTTGCAAAAGCTTCGTTACAAGATTTACTTAAGAATTTAAGGCTCATTTCATTTTCATATTGTCTTTTCAATAGAATTTTCCTCCTCTTCTAAATTTACTATTGGAACAATTTTTAAAACTCCTGTCATCTCAAATACTCTTTTAACATTTGGGCTTACATTAATCATTTCCATTTTAGCTCCTAACATTGATGCTGTTTTATATCTTCCAATTACCATTCCGATTCCGGCACTATCCATGAAGCTAACACTATTAAAATCAAGTATAACCTTCTTAGGATTTCGTCTTTGAATTTCATAATCTGCATACCTCCTTATTTTTTCTGATATATGATGGTCTATTTCTTCATTTATTTCTAAAATCAAGAGCTTGTCCTTTTCTATAAATTTAACATTCATATTTTCCCCCTTTTAATTTAGAAACTTAAACTGCATATTATATTCTTTTTCAAGAAGATATTTCCTTCGGTGAAAAATAGGAAGTTTTGCCGAATTTTAGGAAGTTTTCGACAAAAAAAATAAACCTAAAAATTAGATTTTAGGTTTATAAATTTTTCTTTAAGTCTTTTAGATTTATAATTATTATTTAGCTTTTTCATTTATTAGTCTATAGTAAAATCTTATAGAAGCAATAGAAAACACTATATTCATTGTAATTAGTACTGCTAAAGCAATTGTAATTATATTATTTATACTACTTGCTACATTCTCTACAGCTTCTGCTTTTTCTTCTACTTTCTCATCTAGTTTTTCTTCTTTTTTATTTTCTTCTTTCTCTCCTATTTTCTCATTTTTTATTTCTCGTATCATTTGGTCTCCATTTACTTTATTTAATTCATAATGCCATGAAATATTTGATATAATCTGATAAAATAGAAATCCGAGAAAATACTAATTGCATAATAACTATAGTCACAAAAAAGTTTTTTACATCACTTTTATCTATTCTGCATTGATTTAGATTTTTTACTATTTGAGAAATAATTATACAAAAAGTTGCACAAATCATTATTACTATTAAAATATATATTATTGCTAAATTTTTATTAAAAACATTCATATAGTCATCAGCAGTATATATTTGATTCTTTATATTAAACTCTGATAAAATATTTTCACTAAATATTTCTATAGCAATTTTATAAAAAGTATAAGCTATTATTACAAAAATTGCACTTTTTAAAATAATCTTATCTTTTACTTTTTTTATTAAATTCTCATCTAACTGCGTTTCTAAAAGATCATCAAAATAATCTGATTTTTTATCCATAATTTTCTCCTTAATTTACATATTAATTATATCAAATAATAGAAATTGTGCATAAAAAATGAAAGAACTTTTTTTGTTCTTCCATTTCATATATTTATTAATTTATTTTAATTTTCCATAATACATATCGCTAAATATTCCACCTTTTTCAATTAGCTCATCATATTTTCCTGACTCTTCTATTTTTCCTTTATTTAAAACTATAATTCTGTCACAATTTTTTAGAGTAGTTAATCTATGTGCAATTGAAATTATTGTTGTATCATTTTCTTTTTGAAGTTTTTCTATTTCTGTTTGAATATATTTTTCTGATGTATTATCTAAGGCTGAAGTTGCCTCATCTAATATTAAAATTTTAGGCTTTCTTAAGAATATTCTAGCAATTGCAATTCTTTGTCTTTGACCGACCTGATAAGTTGTCTCCACCTTCTGATATTAAAGAATCAAATTTATCTGGAAGCCCTGCTATATAATCATAAATATAAGCTTTTTTTGCTGCTTCTTCTACTTCTTCCATATAAACTTCTCTATCTATTCCATAGCAAATATTTTCATAAATTGTTCCTGCAATTAAGAAAGGTTTTTGTGGAACTAAAGCAATCATTTCTGATATATCTTTTCTTGTAAGTGTATTTATATTTTTTGAATCTACTATAATTGTTCCACTTGCTTTTTCTAGCTTACTTATCGCTTTTATAAGTGAAGATTTACCACATCCACTAGGACCTACTATTCCAAGAAACATTCCCTTATCTATAGATAAATTCAATTTATCTAATATAACTTTATCTTTATCTTCATTGTAGTAAAACATTAAATCTTTTATCTCTACTACTGGATCTATTTTCTTTTCTTCTTTTGATTCTTCAACTTCTCTATAAGAAAAGTCATTTGGTATTTCTACCATTTTAAAGAAGTCTGTCGCAAGTACTGTACATTCTGATAATTCATCAAAAATTCTATGTAACTCTTCTAGTGGTTTTGTAAGTTGAGTAAAACATAAATATGCTGTAAGTACATTACCAACGCTTATTATATTTTTAGTTGCAAGATATGTTGAAATACCAATTATAAGTACTGTAAAAAATGCTTGATTTACGAATTTTAAGCAATCATAAATTGCCATTGCCTTATGGTGTTTCATTTCTTTTTTTCTTAAAAATTCAGATTTATCATCAAATCTATTAGTTTCAAAATCAACGCTATCTGTAATTCTTATTACTTCTATACCATTTATAAGTTCAACTATTGTACCATCCATTTGAGATTTACTCTCTAATAGCTCTACTCTTATTCCCTTTTGACTACTTATTTGTTTATATACTATAAGTATTCCAATTGGTATTACAAGCATCATTGGAAGTGCTAAAATAAATGGAAGTGTTATAAATATTGTAATGATAGCAGCAATACTATTAAATACTGCTGGTGCAAAGTCCATAAATAAAAGCTTTTCAAGTTTTACTGTACCTTCTAAGCATCTATTCATTCTTCCATGAATATTTCCTGTCATATTTTCTCTAAAATATGATAATGGTGCTTTTAAAAGAGACTTTATAACCATACCTCTTGCAAGTTTTTCAGTTCTAGTTGCTGTATCTTCTACCATTACTCTTCTTACTATTTTAATTACTTCGTTTACTATATTTACAATTAAAATTAATATTAAAAATGGTATTACTTTTAAGAAAGCAATTTCATTTTTATTTAAAATATCATCAGTAAGCCATCCTATAGCTTTTGGTGTAATCTGTGTAAGTACTGCAGATACTACCATTATAAGTACAATTAAAGCAAATGATATTTTTTGTTTTTTATTTAATATTTTATATAATCTTTTAAGTACATATTTAATTGAGTTCTTCTTTTCTTTTTTCTCTTTTTTCATATATACCTCCAAAAAACACGCTGTTTAATATTATACCATAAGTTTACATAAAAGTAAATTTTTGATGTAAAAAAAGACATTTTAAAAATAAAATGCCTTTTTAATTTACAATTAATTATCAAAAAATTCTGATTGTTTTCCTCCTATAATCTCTCCTGTGGTAGCATCTATGAAATATTTTTTATTATAAAATTTTTTTACTGTGTTTATATCTTGTTTTCTAGGTATTTCTTCTTTTTCATGTTTTATATTTATAACCCAAACATTTCTAGAAATGTCATCTACTTTTAATTCTCCATTTTCATTTGTTATATTATTTTCTAAACAATAAATGAATATGTTCATATTTTCTATAGATAGTTCTGCAGTTATCTCTGAAATTTCTAAATTACTAAATTCTTTTTCTTTATTTTTTGCAATTTCTATTGCTTCTTCCTTTGTAAGTATTATAGGATTATTTTCAAAATTATCTTTTTGAATTGCTGTAATAGTAGATACAATAGTCTTACCATTACTTACTAAGAAGCAAATTGTAGATATATTATTTTTATCATAATTTCCATGATATATTTTTCCAAAACTTACTTGCCAAAACTCATTTATATTTTCTCCAAACCCCATTTTTACTTTTTCTACATTTACTATTTCATATTCCTTATCATTAAATAGCCCTAATTTCTCATATATATTTTTTGCAATCTCCTTCGCTTTTCCTTCTGAAATATTATCACATTTTATTTTTTTCGTATTTACAGAATTATCTCCAAAATATTCTAACTTCCCTGTTATAGGATTTATATTTAATAATAAATTATCTGCTCTTAAAATGTATTCCCCTGAATAATCTAGATTATATACTCTTTTTAATTCTACATTTGTAATTTTAGTCTCTTTATATCCTAATTTTTTTATTATTTCATTTCCAATTTTAATAGCATTTTCTTTAGAAATGTAAGTACTTTTTTCCTCGTCAGTTATTTCTTTTGTTATCATATTTTCTTCTTGCTTTGTGTTTTTTTCTACTGGTTTTTTCCAAATTTTCTCATATATCTCATTATTTGTCATAGCAATTACTACAGTACTAATTATGAGTAAAGAGCAAGTAATTGTAGATATTTTTAAGATATATTTTATTTTTGTTTCTTCTTTTTTATTTAAAGCATTCTTTATCGCATAATCATAGCTTAGAGGTTTTTCTACTTCTTTCTTTAAAGCTTTTTTTATTCTAATTTCAAAATCATCCATTTTTATTTCCCCCATATTTTACTTTTATTTTTTGTCTTGCTCTATAGAGATGAGTATTAATAGTATTTTCGTTCATTTTTAAAATATTTTTTATTTCTTTTACCGAATATTCCTCCATATAATAAAGAATTACAATTATTTTTTCTTCATAATTTAATATTTTAATAATGTCATAAAAATTTAGTTCATCTTCTTTTTCTTTTATATTGTTTTCATTTAGATTCTCAATATTATATTCATCTATTGATATATCATTTTTATATTTTCTTCTATATATTCGATTACATTTATTTATAAGAATTTTTATAGTCCATTTTTTAAATTTGCTTAAATCCTTTAACTTTTTTATAGATTTATATGTTTCTATCATCGTTTCTTGTATTGCATCTTCTATATCTGATTCATTTGAAATTCTAGATTTTGCAATTTTATATAAATCATCTTTTATTAATTCTACAAGTTTCGTAAATGCTTCTATATCACCTTTTTGCGCTGACTTTATTAGCTCTTCCAATTCTCTCTCCTTTCTATAAAAAAATACTATTATACTTCTTTATATATAATAAGAGTCCTATAACAAGATTTATCTTTCAAATTTTTTTAAATTTTTCAAAAAAAGAAAGTAGATTACATTGTTTTCTACTTTCTTCTTAAATTTTTTATTTCATTGAATCTAATCTTTCTTTTACTTTTATAAGCATTTCTTTATATTTTGCAAGTTTTTCTTTTTCTTCATTTACCTTTGCTTCTGGAGCCTTATTAACAAATCCTGGATTAGCTAACATCTTTTCAGCTCTTTCAATTTCAAATTCAATCTTTTTCATTTCTTCTTCTGTTCTTTTTGTTTCTTCTTCAATATCAATTAATCCATTTTGTGGCATATAAAGTTCTATTCCGTTTTTAATTATACTAATTGTATTTTCTGGAAGTTCTTTTTTGTTCTTTACTATAGTAACTTTATTTCCAAATCCAAGTTTTTGAATAAAATCACTACATTCTTCAATTTGTTTTTCATATTTTTCTGATATAAACATAAGCTCAACTTTTTTGCTTGGATGAACATTCATTTTTGCCCTTATATTTCTTATCTCTACGATTATTTCTTTTAATGTCTCTATAAAGTTTTCTTCTTCATCAAATATAAATTCTTCTCTAATGTCTGGCCATTTTGCAACAATTAAATCTTCTGTTCCAAATACACAAAGTTTTGGATAAATCTCTGCTGTAACAAATGGCATAAATGGATGTAAAAGTTTTAAGCAAGATGCTAAAACATGACTTAATACATCACTTACTTGTACTTTTTCTTCTTCATTTTCACTATATATTCTTGATTTTGCAATTTCTATATACCAATCACAAAATTCATTCCATATAAAGCTATAAATATTATCAAGTGCTATTCCTAAATCATAATTTTCAATATTTTTAGTAACATCTACTACTAATTTATCAAGTTTATTTAATATCCATTTATCTTCAATTCTAAAGCATTTTGGATCATATTTTTTATTTTTCTCAAATGCTTCATAGCAAAAAGCTCTTATTTTATCTTCTTCTGCTAAGTTTGAACTTACAAATTTTGCTGCATTCCAAATCTTATTTGCAAAGTTTGATGCTTGATCTAATTTTTCTGGCATATATCTTATATCATTTCCCATTGTTGTTCCAGAAATTACAGAAAATCTTAAAGCATCTGCTCCATATTTATCTATTACTTCAATTGGATCTACACCATTTCCAAGTGTCTTAGACATTTTTCTCCCTTGAGAATCTCTTACTAATCCATGTATTACTACATCTTTAAATGGTTCTTTATCTGTAAACTCTAATCCTTGAGTCATCATTCTAGATACCCAGAAAGTAATAATATCAAATCCTGTAACTAGTACGTTTGTTGGATAATATCTCTTATAATCTTTGCTTTCTTTATTTGGCCAGCCAAGTGTTGAAAATGGCCATAATGCTGAGCTAAACCAAGTATCTAATGTATCTTCATCTTGTTTTAAATTTGTACTTCCACATTTTTCACATTTTCCAGGATTTACTTTTGCAACATTTATATGATTGCAATCTTCACAATAGTATGCTGGTATTCTATGTCCCCACCAAAGTTGTCTTGAAATACACCAATCTTGGATATTATCAAGCCAGTGGAAATATTGTTTTTCATATCTTTTTGGTACAAAGTTTGTTTTTCCTGCTCTTACAGCATCTGCTGCTCTTTTTGCCATTTCATCCATTTTAACAAACCATTGTACAGATATTTTTGGTTCTATTGTATTTTTACATCTTTCACATTTTGCAACATTATGTGTGTATTCTTCTTCTTTTACTAATGCTCCTATTTCTTTTAGCTTTTCTACTATTTTTTCTCTTGCCTCTAGTAAATCCATTCCTTTATATTCTGGAACTAGATCACCCATTTTGAAATTATCATCAAATACACTTATTATTTCTAAATTATGTCTTATTCCTGCTTGATAGTCATTCATATCATGTGCAGGAGTTATTTTTACGCATCCTGTTCCAAATTCTTTTTCTACAAATTCATCTGCAATTATTGGAATTTCTTTATTCATTATTGGTAAAATACAAGTCTTTCCTACTAAGTCTTTATATCTTTCATCATCTGGATGTACTGCTACTGCAGTATCTCCAAGCATTGTCTCTGGTCTTGTTGTTGCAACTGTTATATATCTTTCTTCTCCAGTAATTTTATATCTTATATGCCATAGATGAGATGGTTCTTCTTTATACTCAACTTCTGCATCTGAAATAGATGTATTACAACTTGTGCACCAGTTTACCATTCTCTTTCCTTTGTAGATTAATCCTTTATTATAAAGTCTTACAAATTGCTCTAAAACGGCATCTGACATTCCATCATCTAATGTAAATCTGTTTCTTTCCCAATCACAAGAACATCCAAGTTTTCTTTGTTGTTTCTGAATTATTCCACCATATTCATGAGTCCAATCCCAAGTCTCTTCTAAGAATTTTTCTCTTCCTAAGTCTTGTTTTGTCTTTCCTTCTTTTGCAAGTTTTTGAACTACTTTCATTTCAGTAGATATAGCAGCATGATCAGATCCTGGAAGCCAAAGAACATCATATCCTCTCATTCTTTTATATCTAATTAAAATATCTTGTATAGTTCCATCTAAAGCATGCCCCATATGTAGCTTTCCTGTTACATTTGGTGGTGGCATCATTATACAAAATGGCTCTTTTTTTGGATCTTCAGATGGTTTAAAATATCCTTTTTCTTCCCATTCTTTATATAATTTTTCTTCAAAATCTTTTGGATTAAATTTGTCTGCTAATTTTTGTTTTTTCTTTTCCATATTGTCCTCCTTAAAATAATTTTACTTTATATTCACATTTAAATTTTTCATTTGGTTTTAATTCTATAATATCTTCTTTTTCTTCAAAAATTTCATTTGAATCAATTTTATCTGCTGTATTAAACCATGGTTCTATGCAGACGAATGGAGCTCCTTTTTTAGACCAAATTGCAAGATATGGAAATCCTGTAAAGTCAAATTCTAATACATCTTCGTTTTCTTTTTTATTTATTAATTTAATTTTATTTGATTTTATATTTTTCATTATAATTGCATCTTTTAAAAAAGTATGTTTATCTAAATTAATAATATTTTTCTTAAGTATAGACTTTGTATCTATCTTTTTATTATTTATTAATCCATCTGTAAGTTCTAATATTTCTATATTTTCATCTTCATTTTCTTTTTCAAATTTTAAAATATAATCACCGCTACTATAATCACATTTAAATGCTGGATGTCCTCCAAGTCCAAATATAATTTCTTTATCATCTATATTTGTTACTTCATATCTAGTAACTACTTTATTTTCTTCTTGCAAAATTTCATAGCTTATTTCTAACTTAAATTTAAATGGATATTTTTTTAGTGTTTCTTCATTATAATTTAAACAATATTTAATTTCATTTTCATTTTTTAATACTTCTTCAAATACAGAATCTCTTGCAAAACCATGTTGTTTCATTTCATATGTATTTCCTAATATTTCAGTTTTGTTTTCTTTTAGTGCTCCTACTATTGGAAAAAGTACTGGTGCATGTCTATTCCAATCTTTAACTCCATCGTGCAAATATTCTTTTCCATCTTTTTTTATTGAAATAAGTTCTGCTCCTTCTTTTTTAGTTTCAATTTCTATCATATTTTTTCTCCCTATAAATACAAAAATCTCGCCCTATATAAGGGCGAGGTATATTTCGCGGTACCACCTTAATTTATATGTTTTTTAACATACATCTCTTATTTAGACTTAACGCGTCTTTTCGGATATTCTTAAAGTTATTTTCAGAATATCAGCTCCAAAGCTACTTCAATTTATCTTTTCTACTAGAAGCTCTCAGCACAATTTACTTCTATTCTCTTTTAGATAGTGTTAAATCTACTCCTCTTCTTCACTGCCTTTTTATAATGATAATATGATAACATATTTTTAAACTTGAATCAAGATTTTGCTAAAATTTTAAATTTTTAAGTATAATATTTTTCATTTTGTATAAATTATATGCATAAAAAATGCTTTTCTGCATATAAAACTTAAAAAAATATGCAGAAAATATTGTTTTTCTGCATATAAAATGGTAAAATATATGCAGAAAGTATAGTTTTCTGCATATAAAGGAGAAAAATTATGAGAAAATTTGATTATTCTTTTTTAGATAATGGCTTATTGCCAGCAAATTTATTAACTCTTACATCTGCTGTTTATGCTCTTAAAACATCTTCTACTTTTAGAAAAGAAGAATTTGAAAAACTATTTGTAGAATTAGAACATATAGCAAAAGTGCAGTCTGTTAAAAGTTCTAATGCAATTGAAGGAATAGTTACAAGTGATGAGCGTATTGAAGAAATAGTAAATCAAAGTAGTAAACCATTAAATCATAACGAAGCTGAAATTGCTGGATATAGAGATGCTTTAAATACAATTCATCTAGAATATGATCATTTAGATTTTGATGAAAATACTATCTTAACTCTTCATAGTATAATGATGAGTTATACAACTTATGAATATGCTGAGCAATATAAGAAAAATAATAATTATATAATTGAAGAAGATGAAAATGGAACTAGAAAAATACGCTTTACACCTACTTCTGCAAAAGAAACTCCTGAAGCTATTAATCAATTAATTCTTGCATATATGGATGCTAGAAATAATCCTAATATAAATCAATTGTTATTAATTCCCTGTGTAATATTAGATTTTCTATGTATACATCCATTTAGTGATGGAAATGGACGTATTTCAAGGTTACTTTCTCTTTTGCTTTTATACAAAAATGAATTTGATGTTGGAAAATATGTCTCTTTTGAAGAACAAATTAATAATTTAAAAGGATATTATTATGATTCGCTTGAAAAATCTTCTAAAGGATGGGCAGATAATAAAAATGATTATATTCCTTTTATTGAAAACTTTATCTCTACTTTGTATAGATGTTACAAGGAATTAGATAAAAGGTTTAATGTAGTAAATAGTAAAAAAGTAAACAAAAAATCTCGTATAGAATCTACTGTTTTAAATAGTATTTTACCTATTTCAAAATCAGAAATATGTAAATTGCTTCCTGATGTAAGTCCTACAACAGTTGAAGCAGTTCTTGGTAAAATGATAAAAGATGGTAGTATTATACGTATTGGAACATCAAAAAATAGTAGATATTTAAGAAACAGTTAGAAATAAAAAAATTTACTTCATTAAATGAACCTTCCTAAGTTAAAAGGAAGGCTCATCTTTTTTATTTTATATTTTTAATTCATTTGAACTGTACCAATAATAGAATTTATATCTTCTATATTATGCTTTTTCATATATTTTTCTATTCCTTCTATTGTTTTTATACTTGTTTCTGGATCTGCAAAATTACTACTTCCAATAGATACTGCAGTAGCTCCAGCTAGCATATACTCTATTGCATCATCTCCATTTGTAATTCCACCCATACCAAGTATTGGAATGCTAATTGCCTTAGACATTTGATATACCATTCTAACTCCTATAGATCTTATACCAGGACCTGAGAATCCACCAGTATTATTGGCAAGTACTGGTCTTTTTTTATCTATGTCTATTTTCATTCCAAGTAAAGTATTTATTCCAGATACTCCATCTGCTCCTGCATCTTCTGCTCCTTTTGCAGGAAGAGTTATATCTGTTACATTTGGCGTTAATTTTACAATTAAAGGCTTATCTGTTAAAACTTTTTTAACTTGTGATGTTACTTCTTTTACACCTTCATAAGTTGTTCCAAATGCTAAGCATCCAGCTTTAACATTTGGGCAAGAAAGATTAAGTTCTACTCCATCAATATCTAGCTTGTTTAATATTCTGCAAAGTTCTACATATTCATCTATTGTACTTCCACAAGCATTTACTATTATTTTTGTATCAAATTTTCTAAGCCAAGGTAAATCATTTTCAGCAAAATATTCAACTCCTGGGTTTTGTAATCCAATACTATTTAGCATTCCTCCAGGAACTTCACATATTCTAGGAGATGGATTTCCCATTCTTGGTTTAAGAGATGTTCCCTTTGTAATTATTCCACCAAGTCTATTTAAATCAATATAATCAGCATATTCTCTACCATATCCAAATGTTCCAGATGCAACAGTTACAGGATTTTTCATTTTTATTCCACATAAATTTACTTGTGTATTCATTTTTCTATCCTCCTCTAAAAATCAACATCTTTTGCAAAAAATACTGGTCCGTCTTTGCAAACATGTTTATATACTTCATTTCCATCTTCTTTAACTTTTACTGCACATCCAAGACATGCTCCAATTCCGCATCCCATTCTCTCTTCTAGAGAAACTTGGCAAGGAATATTATTTTCTTCTGCATATTTTTTTATTGCTCTTAACATTGGAGTAGGGCCACATGCAAAAATTCTATCTACCATATGCTCTTCTATATCTTTTTTCATAAAATCAATTGCAAAACCTTTTTCTTTATAGCTTCCATCATCTGTTGCTATAACAAGTTTATTTACTCCGATTTCTTCAAATTCTTTTTCGCAAGTTACAACTGACTTATCTCTAAATCCAAGATAAACATTTATGCTTGTCTTTCCTTTTAACCTTTTTGTTAGTTCGTATAGTGGATAACTTCCAAGTCCTCCACCTATAATTGCAACATTATTATACTCTTGTACTTCAAATACACCTTTTCCAAGAGGACCCATAATATCAATTTTCTTTCCAACTTCTACTTTAGATAAAAGCTCTGTTCCTTTTCCTTTAACTGCAAATATAATAGTAACTAAATCTCCATCTATACTATTTATGCTAATTGGTCTTCTTAAAAAAGGCTCTCCTGTTTCAGATACTTTTAGTTCTAAAAATTGTCCTGGTTTTGCATCTTTTGTAATTTCTGGAGCTCTCATAGTAAATCTAAAAATTCCGATTTACTAGCTCTTCTTTTTTTACAAGTTCAGATAATACTTTTACGGCCATATTTTCCTCCTTTAATTTTATTATTATTTTATTGCTTTATTTAATTCATCTCTCATACGAATAGCTTCTGCTCTGGTAGCTTTTCCATATTCTTCTTCCTTAAATTTATCTTTCCATAAATCAGATTTATAAGCGCACATTAAACTTCTTGAAGCATTTACAATTCCACCTATTCCATTTTTAAATCCTAAAGCTATATCTTCTGCTTTTCCACCGCTGAGCACCATATCCTGGTATTAAGAAAAATGAATGTGGCATATTTTTCCTTAAGTTACTTAATTGTTCTGGATAAGTTGCTCCAACTACTGAAGATACTGCGCTATATCCATATTCACCAACTAAGCTTTCTCCCCATAAATTTACTAAATCTGCGATAGCTTCATATACAGTTCTTCCATCTTCTAATTTTAAATCTTGTAATTCTCCTGAAGATTTATTTGAAGTTTTTACTAATACAAAAATTCCTTTATTGTATTTTTTACAATCTTCTATAAATGGCTTTACTCCATCTATTCCAAGATAAGGATTTACTGTTACAAAATCTATATCATAAAGACTTTCTTCTCTATCTCCTAGAAAAGTTTTTCCAATATATGCTGAAGAATATCCGTGCTGCTGTAGTTCCAATATCTCCTCTTTTAATATCTGCTATAACTATCATATTTTTTTCTTTAGCATATTTGCAAGTTTCCTTAAAGCAGTTTATTCCATCTACTCCAAACATTTCATAAAAAGCAATTTGTGGCTTTACAGCAGGAATAATATCACATACATTATCTATTAAATTTTTATTAAATTCTAATATTCCTTCACATACGCTTTTTATATCAGTTCCATATTTACTTTTTATACAATCTGGAAGCATATCATATCTTGGATCTAATCCAATTACAGTAGGATTATCAGTTTCTTTTATTCTATCTATTAAAATATCTATTGCATTTTTCATATATTTCTCCTTGTATAATATATTTAGGGTTTAAAGTTACCCAAAACTTTATATTATGTCACTTCCGTGATATAATTTTTG
>CANQYZ010000003.1 GCA_947628215.1 uncultured Clostridia bacterium
CATTAAATATGACTATAAAATCTGGAGATGTTATAGGAATGAGCTCTATTGTTACTACAGAAACAGAAGAAGGAATTGTTATAGAAACGGAATGTATAGGAAAAGTATATGATTTAAATGAATTTGATGTAAACACTTGGACTATTTATGGAGAGCCAACAACTACTTTTAATATTGATAGACCAGATACAGTTGAATTAACTTGTGCAACTTTGATAAATAGAATTCCAGATGTAATAAAAAGTAGATCTGGATATGTTACAACTAATGAATTTGATGAAATAAAATTCAGAAAAGAAATCGAAAACTAATAATATTTGAATTATTAGTTTTCGGATTTTATCATAAGAAGTTAATTGTATGCAAGTATTTTTTATAAAAAATTTTATAATTTAAAAGTATGAATTGTAAAAGTGGTTCAAAGACTTAGAAAAGTATAAAAAAATCAAAAAAGTATTGACAACTTCAAAAAATAACATTATAATAAAGTACGTGCTAAATAAACACATGGGTAGGTGGTCGAGTGGTTAATGGCACCAGACTGTAAATCTGGCGACGAGAGTCTACGATGGTTCGAATCCATCCCTGCCCACCATAAAAATAGATTATCTGTAGATACAAAAGTATTTACAGATTTTTTTATTCTCAGAGTCTTATATAATTGTTTAAAAATAATAAGGAATTTAGGAAGTTTTACAAATTTTATTATATTTTAAATGTGCGAAAATACTGAAATTTTTAATAAAAGTTGATAAAACTATTATAATTTTATATAATTCTGTAAAGTGGAAAGGAGATATATTTATGAGATTATCAGATACTGATTTAGTTGCAATTAGAAATAAAGAGGCTAATTTTTTATTAGATAGAGGAGCAGATTTATATAAAAAAGGAGTTTATAGTGATGCAATAGAATATTATAGAATTGCTGCTTCTATGGGAAATATTCAAGCAGTTAGTAATTTGGGATATTGCTATATGTATGGAAGAAGTGTAGAAAAAAATACTTCTTTAGCACTTGCATATTTTCAATACGCAGCTGACAATAATAATATTGATGCTTTATATAAACTTGGAAATTTCTATATGAATGGAATTGAAGTTAAAAAAGATGAAGATATTGCTTTATTTTATTATGAAAAAGCATTAAAAGAACTTAGTAAATGTTCTGAAGAAGAAATGGATTTAGAATATCCTAGTTTATTCCATTCTTTGGCAAAAGAATATATGCCAGGTGGAAAAAAAGAATCTGATTTAGATATTGCATTTATCTTTTTAAATAATGCTAAACTAGGATATGAATACCAGATTGATATGGGCTCTGATTATTATCAAAAACAATTAGAAGAAGTTAAAAAATTGCTAAAAGATAAGATGTTTGATGAGATTAGAACTGAATATGAATTTGATGAGACAATAGAATTTTAATTTATTTGTGCTTTACTAATCCTACTCACCATAAAAATATATCCTAGAAAGCTAATTTAAAGCCATCTAGGATTTCATTTTGCACTTTTTAATTTGATTCTACTTTTTTCTTTATGAAAATATTAAAGAGATTCTTTGATTTTTCAATAATATAATTTATGCCATATGCTCCATATGGAAGTAAAATAAAGTAATATGGAATTACATAATCACATTTTGTTTCCCAAATTATATGAAATAGAAATCCACCAAAAAATATTATAGGAAATAAGCTCTTTTTCAAGTCGATTTCTTTTGAAATCTTAAATATTCCAATTGAAGCAAATACAAATATTATAATTTCATATATATTAAAAATATATTCTTCTACATCATAAAGATTTCCATAAATCATACTTACAACTTTTTTATGACTTTCAAAATATTTAGGATAATTTTTGTCTACTTTATCCCTGAATATAGGTGTAGAAATCCATATAGTTTGGAAAGTAGGATTTAACCAAGTAGATAGTATTTTTTTAGTATAAAAAGTTTTAAATTTTTTTGGATGTCTATAAAAGTATTTTATTCTTTTTTTGATTAATTTTATTGATGCTTTAGATGTTTTTTCATTATTATAATGATATTTAGAATAAAGCTTTATATTATCTCCTGTATACCATCCTTCTGTTCGAGTAGTAGGTTTTGACATTCCCATATAAATAAAAGTTGTCATTGGAATTCCTTTTGGTAGATTTATATTGTATCTATATTTTAACAAAGCATTGTATCCTAGATTTATCAGTATAAAGGAAATTAAAAATATTGGAATTATAGAAATTAATTTAATATTCCATTTTCGAATAATATCTAAAATCAGTACAATAATAATTCCACATAAAAATACATAATAGTTTGTTTTAATGATTATTGATAAACAACTAAAAATTCCAACTAATATCAAATTATACTTTTTTCCATTATCAAGATATAGCAATGTAAATAAGGAAGCTAAAAGGGCTAGTGTAAGTCCTAAAATATTTCCATATATAAAAATATTGAAAAACATAAAATATAGTGAAAATCCAGCAAGTAAGACTACTAATATTTTTTGTATATTTTCACTTTTAAAGATAATTTTTGCCATAAGATATATTAAAATTAAATTGATTATAGAAAAAATTGCATTTGCATATTGTACGTAAATAAAATTTTCTCCAAAAATCTTATATATTATAGCAATAACATAAGTTATTCCAAATTGATATGGATGTCTAAATAAATATTGACCATTTTCTAAGAATGGATGTAAATTATTATTTAAAAATCCAATTGCCATATTATTTACTAACTTTTGATCTGCGATAGGGGGCATTTTTAATAAATTAATCCAAAATATAAATACAAAAATATCAACTATTAATAGCATAAGTAGTAGTATTTTAGAAGATACTTTTTTTAATATTTTTTTACATAATAATGCAATAGCTATAATACTGAATATTACACAAATTACCTCAATTATTCCAATACTATATTTAAAAGAAGTAAGCTCACAATCAGCATACTTTTTTGGAAAGTTAAAATATGCTGTTATGAAAATTGATAAAATTCCAATTATTCCAATAATAATTGATATAAAAATTAAACCATATTTATGTATAAAATTGATAAGTCTTTGAAATTTATTTGTTTTTTCTAATTCTGTGTTCATAATTATTCTCCATTTTTATAGTGCTTTTTTAGCTACTATTAATAAAACTATAAGTTAATATAGCTTTTGTTATTTTTCTATTAAAATTATGTGATAATATATATATATATATATATACTCTTGCAAGACTTATAAGACTTTTATTCATAACTAATAATGTTCCTTTATTTTTTATATATTAAAGTATAATTGTTTTCTATGCTAGCTAGTATAATATAGATACTTTATTAAATCAAGAGAAAGATAATTTGCTTTGGTGATAAAGATTTTAAAATTTTCTATATTTTAATTGACTTAAAGAAATTAAAAGTATATTATATTTGCAAAAGGAGGCTCCAAATGAAAGAGAAGTCAAATAAAATACTTACTTTTTTAGTTGTTTTAGTCTTAATTATAATAGCAGTATATTTTTTAGCAATTTCTTATAAAGAAGGAAAAGAAAAAAATACAAATAACTTAAGCGAAGAAAAACATGAAAAAGTTTATACTGATGATGGATATTTAGTTATAGATTACAATTTAGATAAAGAAAATGCTGTAAAAATTGATGAAGTTAAAAAGTCAGAAGATAATTCTTTTGAAATAAAAGGAACTTTACTTTCAAGATATAAAGTTACAGAAAATGAATATGATTATTTTAAAAATCAAGAACCACTTGTAGTAAATGGAGAAAACTTTTATTATACATGGTCTGATGAAGTAAATGAGTATATTTACATTTCAAAAAAATCTGATGATGTATATTATCTAGAAAAAGATAAAGATTCAGATGAATATTTTGTAAATAAACTTGGAGATACATCATATGTATACGAAGAGACTGATGAAAAAGTTATCATAAAAGTAGATGAAAATGTAGATTGTGAAATAGTAGGAAAAGATACAGAAACAGCAAAAAGATTATTTGAACAAGAAGAGATTACTTATGGAACTTATGTATTTGAATTTAAAAATGGAAAATGTACAAAAGTAAAATGTAATTTAAAATAATTTACCAAGGTTGACATAATTTAAAAATAATGTTACACTAAAATATGTAGAGAAATTTACTCGGTAGGTGAGGCTATCATAGGGATACGGGTTGCTACCGCAAAAAAGTGGAGACACTTTTAGATGGTTAGCAGAAAATGTCGAATGCAAGGCATATTCTAATGCAACTACACAGCCCTGGATAAGCTAAAACTTGTACGGTTTAAAAAAGTTTTAAATGAATTTAAAGCTTATTACCGTGTGGTAATAAGCTTTTTTAAAATAAAAAAGGAGGATAGTAATATGATAGAAAATGTACTAGAATTATTAAAAGAAAAAAATATTATGGAACTTCATAAAGTCTTAGACCAAATGAATAGTGCAGATATACCGTCAATTTTAGAGAACTTAAATGAAGAAGATATAATAGTAGTCTACAGATTATTATCCAAAGATAAGGCAGCAGATGTATTTGCATATCTAGAACCAGACATGCAAGAAAAACTAATAAATGCTTTAACTGATAAAGAATTAAAAGAAGTAATAAATGAACTTTTTATGGATGATACAGTAGACTTAATTGAAGAAATGCCAGCAAATGTTGTAAAACGTATTTTAAAAAATATGAACAATAGTGATAGAAATACTATAAATGAACTTTTAAATTATCCAGAAGATAGTGCTGGAAGTATCATGACAACTGAGTTTGTTGATTTAAAAGAAAATATGACAGTAACTCAAGCATTTGAAAAAATAAAACAGATAGGAAACATAGACAATATCTATACTTGCTATGTTCTTACAATGACAAGAAAGTTAATTGGTGAAGTAAAATTAAGAGATTTAATATTTGCAAAAAGAGATTCATTTATAAAAGATTTAATGTCAACTGATACAATAAGTGTAAAAACAACAGAAGATAAAGAAGATGTTGCTAAAAAATTTGGTAAATATGATGTAAATATTATGCCAGTTGTAGACAAAGAAAATAGATTAGTTGGAATTGTTACTGTAGATGATGCTATGGAAGTTATGTTAGATGAGGTTTCAGAAGACTTCGAAAAAATGGCTGCTATTACTCCTGCTGAAGATTCATATTTTAAAACAAGTGTATTTAAGCATGCAAAAAACAGATTTTTCTGGCTTTTATTTCTGATGATTTCATCAGCACTTACAGGAGCAGTTATTACAAAATATGAAAGTGCATTTGCATCAATACCACTTTTAGTTGCATTTATTCCAATGATAATGGATACAGGTGGAAACTGTGGTTCACAAACTTCTACTCTTATAATTAGAGGATTAGCAAAAGATGAAATAAGAACAAAAGATGTATTTAAAGCTTGGTGGAAAGAAGTTAGAATTGCAGTAGTTGTTGGTATAGGATTATTTATTGCAAACTTTATAAGAACAATGCTTCAATATAATGATATGAAAATTGCAATTACAGTTGGACTTACTTTAATTGGAACTACAATACTTTCTAAATCACTTGGCTGTATTCTTCCAATGATTGCAAAAAAGATAAAATTAGATCCAGCAATTATGGCAGCTCCTCTTATAAGTACAATTGTAGATACTTGTTCTGTAATGTTATTCTTTAATATTGCAATAGTAGTTTTAGGATTATAAAATATTATAAAATAAAGCAAAAAAATATAAAAAAGGAGAAAGAAAATATGGGACTTATGAAAGAATTTAAAGAATTTGCTATGAAAGGAAATGTAATGGACCTAGCTGTTGGTGTTGTAATAGGTGGTGCATTTCAATCAATAGTAAAATCTTTAGTAGATGATATTATAATGCCATTTACAGGACTTTTTACTGGAAATGTAGATTATAATTCTTGGGTAATTGAAATAGCAGGAGGTGCTGCAAAAATCCAAATAGGATCATTTATTACAGCTATTATAAATTTCTTAATAATTGCATTTACAGTATTTTTAGCATTAAAATACATAAACAAATTAAACAAAAAGCTAGAAGAATTAAACAGAGTAGCTTCTGAAAAATTAGGAAGAAAAGAAGAAGTAGAAGAAGAAAAAGAGCCAGATACAAAAATATGCCCATATTGTTTGTCAGAGATTCCTTATAAAGCTACAAAGTGTTCACATTGTACATCAAGTTTAGAGGAAAATAATAAATAAAAAATATAAAAATATAAGAATATTTTTATAAATATTGCAAAAAATAATATTGGTGATATTTATGAAAAAAGATATAAAGAAAAAAGAATTTTTAAATGGAGAATTTATTCCAAGCTATTATGCATGGAAAACACAAGAAGAACAAAAAAAGATTGTAGAAAGACTAGAAAATATTACAAAAACAAATAAGAAAGAAGATTAGCAAAATGCTAATCTTTTTTTACGTATAAAGTAAAAAGAATAGTCAAAAATAAAATATATAAAGAATAAAAAAGTGGAGGGTAGAAGTGGAATATAAATTTTCAGAAAGCTCGGAATTAGTTTTAAAAAGTGCAAAAGAAATTACAGAAAGTTTAAATCATTCTTATATTGGAACTGAGCATATTTTATATGGACTTTGCAAAAATAAAGATTGTATAGCAGGAAAAGTTTTCGAAAATATTAATTTAAAAGAAGAAAAAATAAAAGAAAAGATAATAGAATATTTAGGTTGTGAGATAGAAAAAAGTGAAGATGTAATTGGATTTACACCAAAGACTAAAAGAATAATAGAAAATTCTTTTTTAGATTCAAATAAAAGAGGAAATGAGCTAATAGAAACAGAAAATATTTTAACAGCTATACTAGATGATAAAACTTGTATGGCAAACAAGATTTTAATAGATATTGGTTTAGATATAAAAAATGTATATCAAGAATTAGACAATGTATTAAATAATAAAAATATAGACTTAGAAAATGAAGAATATTATATAGATGAAAATTTATTTATTGAAAATGAAGTAAAAGAAGAATTTCCAAACTTGGAAAAGTATGGAGTAGATTTAACTAAAAAAGCACAAAAAGGATATCTAGATCCAGTAGTCGGAAGAGAAAAAGAAACAGATAGAGTCATAGAAATATTATCTAGAAGAATAAAAAATAATCCTTGTTTAATAGGAGATGCTGGGGTTGGAAAAACTGCTGTAGTAGAGGGATTAGCAGAAAAAATAGCAAAAAAAGAAGTTCCAGATGAACTTAAATTTAAAAGAATATTTACTTTAGATATCTCAGGAATTCTTGCTGGAAGTAAGTATAGAGGAGATTTCGAAGAGAGAATGAAAAAATGTTTAAATGAAGCAAAAAGAAGTAAAAATATTATTTTATTTATAGATGAATTACATATGATAGTTGGGACTGGAGCAGCTGAAGGAGCTATAGATGCATCAAATATAATGAAACCAATTTTAGCAAGAGGAGGAATACAATTAATAGGAGCTACTACTATAAATGAATATAGAAAGTATATAGAAAAAGATAATGCTTTAGAAAGACGATTTCAATCTATTTTAGTAGAAGAGCCTACAAGAGATGATACTATAAAAATACTAAAAGGTATAAGAGATAAATATGAGGCACATCACAATGTTGAAATAACAGATGAAGCAATTGAATCTGCAGTAGATCTTTCTATAAGATTTATAAATGATAGAAATCTCCCAGATAAAGCAATCGATTTAATAGATGAGGCTTGTTCTAAAGTGAAATTAAAAGAATATAGCATTCCATCTAAAATTAATATGAAAAAAGAGAATCTAAAAAAATTAAAATCTGAAAAAGAAGAAGCAATTAAAATTGAAAACTTTGAAAAAGCACAAGATTTAAAACAAAAAGAAGATGAACTTATAGAAGAGATAGAAAAAGAAGAAAAGGATTTTCAAAATAAGAAAAATAGTAAAATGACTAAAATTACAAAAATAGATATAGGAAATATAATTTCTACTATGACAGGAATAGAAATAAATAAGATAAATGAAAATGAATCACAAAAACTAAAAAGAATAGAAGAGAATTTAAAAAAAGAAGTTATTGGGCAGGAAGAGGCTATTGAAAAAATAATAAAAACTATAAAAAGAAATAGTTTAGGAATAAATGAAGAAACAAAACCAATACGGTTCATTTTTATTTTTAGGAAGCAGTGGAGTAGGAAAGACAGAACTTAGTAAAAAGTTAAATAAAGAATTATTTGAAACAGAAGATTCAATTATAAGATTTGATATGTCTGAATATATGGAACAAAATTCTGTATCAAAACTTATTCGGCTCTCCTCCTCGGATATATTGGATATGAAGAAGGTGGAAAGCTTACAGAAGCAGTTAGAAGAAAAAATTATTCTGTAGTACTTTTTGATGAAATAGAAAAAGCTCATATAGATATTTTAGATATACTTTTGCAAATTTTAGAAGATGGTAATTTAACGGATTCTAAAGGGAAAAAAGTAAATTTTAAAAATACAATTATTATCATGACTTCAAATATAGGATCAAATATTTTAGATAAGAAAGAAAACATAATTGGATTTAAAGAAAAAAATGAAGATTCTAGTAGAGAAAAAGTGATTGATAATGATACTAAACTAGAAGTAATGAAAGAAATAGAAAAAGTATTTAAAAAAGAGTTTTTAAATAGAATTGATGAGATAATTATATTTAATAAATTATCTGACGATGTTATTTTAAAAATAATAGAAAAATATTTTAAAGACCTTGAATGTAGATTTAAAGAAGCAGGATATAATATAAGCATAAAATGCGAAGTTTCAAATATAATTTTAGAAAGTTTATTAAAAAAAGAAAACGGAGCAAGAGATATAAAAAGAAAAATAAAAGAAATTGTAGAAGAAAAAATAGTAGATGTTATTTTAGAAAATAATTTAGAAAAAAATATAGAAATTGCAGTAGAAAATAAAAATAATAATGTAGAAATATCATTTTAATTTATTAAAAAATGAGCTTATTTTTACAAATTAAAAAAAATTCTTAAAATATTGATATAAAAATTCTAGTATGCTATAATTCTTATATACTGTAGTATAAGGAGTATTTATATGAGTGCACCACTAATGATAATATTCATGCTTCTTGTTATAATTGGTGTTTTGATTGCATTTGCAGTAGCTCAGATAAAAATGGCAGGAATGAATGTAAAAGATTTTTGGTCTTTTATAAAAGCAAATGAGTTACTAGATAAGCTATATGCCTTTTCAAAGAAGTATGAAAAATTAAGTACAACTGAACAACTGATATTTTTAAGAGAAGCAGAAAGAGTTTTTGAAGCATTTGATAAAGTTCCAAATGCTCTTTGGGAAGAAGATTACCAAAAGTATATGGAAGTTTTATCAACATATAAAGATATAAAACTTGTAAGATGGGAATCTAATTAAAATAAATATAAATGAAAAAGACTTGCATTTTAAGCAAGTCTTTTAGTTTGAAATAAAATATTTTAAATGCTATAATAAAATTAGTTTTATTTTGCTATGCCACCTGATTTCAGGTAAACTAAAAACGAGAGGAGAAAAGACAATGGCGAAGAAAAATAAAAGAGTATGTAAGTGGAGGAGAGCATATTTCATTTCGGAGAAATGTGCACGGTGTAAAAACCGTAAGAGATGTCTTGTAAATATCGCAAAAAAATGGACCATTAAGGCTGCGAAAGTAGCCTCTTGCTTAGCTATTGTGGTTTTATGCATAACTAGTCTGATCAGTGTCTTAGGCACAAATGATGACGAAGTAGCAAGAAACTATGAGACGGAAGTCGTCGGAATGGCTGATGCAAGTTCTACTATGGACGAAACCGAAGTGGCTACTAAAGAAGTACAAGAGGAGCCAGAAGAACTTCCTGAAGATACTGAGAAATCCCCTCAGGTAATCGAAGGAAAAGAAGTCCCAGTGCAGGAAGAACCGCTTGAGAGCGAAAATGTGCGCGTGGTCTTAACTGAAGGCGAAAAAATTGCGATGGGAAAAGTTGTCTGGAAAGAGTCTAGAGGAGAACCGTATGAAGGAAAAGTGGCTGTTGCTGCTGTTATACTGAACCGGTTTGATACTAAAGACCCAGACTTTGGAGCTGATACTGGAGAGATCCTGAGAATTATCAGCTACCCCGGAGCATTTGCTTCTATTAAGAACTTTTCGGATGAGGAGTTTAAAGGTACACAGGAATTTGATGAATGCATGAGAGCGGTCGAAGATGCTATAAGCGGAAACGATCCAACTAAAGTGCACTTCAAGGATGGAGCCTTATTCTTCTATTCGACGATCGTAGATTTAGATCCAGACGAAATGGCAAGACGCGAAGAAATTGATGTATATCCAATCGGGAATCACAATTTCCATATTGAGCTTAAGTAAATCCACTTTCAAAAACAGATGTGCACGCGGTTTTCCGTAGCATGTCTGTTCTTTTTATTTTTTTATAAAATTAGAAAAAAATATAGATAAACGGAGTAAGATATGATAGAATGAAAAAAGTAAAATAAAGTGGAGGATTTTATGTATAAAAGAGTTTTGTTAAAAATAAGTGGAGAAGCTTTAGCCGGAAAAGATAAAACAGGAATAAATATTGAAGTCGTAGGAAAAATATGTGATAAGATAAAAGAAGTAGTAGAAATGGGAGTTGAAATTGCAATAGTAGTTGGAGGAGGAAACTTCTGGAGAGGAAGAAGAAACGGAGAACAAATGGAAAAAACAACTGCAGATTATATGGGAATGCTTGCAACTGCTATGAATGCGCTTGCTCTTCAAGATGCTATAGAAGCTAGAGGAGTAGATACTAGAGTACAGACTGCAATTGAAATGAGAGAAATTGCAGAGCCTTTTATAAAAAGAAAAGCTTTAAAACATTTAAATAGAAAAAGAGTAGTAATATTTGCTTGTGGTACAGGAAGCCCATTTTTCACAACCGATACTGGTGCAGCCCTAAGAGCTGCCGAAATTGAGGCTGATGCAATATTACTTGGAAAAGCAATAGACGGTGTATATTCAGCAGATCCAAAAATAGATAAAGACGCTATAAAATATGATGAAATAACATATGCAGATGTATTAAAAAAAGATTTAAAAGTAATGGATTCTACTGCAACTGCATTATGCAAAGATAATGGAATGAGAATAATTGTATTTGGAATAGAAGACCCAGAAAATATAGTAAGAGCTGTAAAAGGTGAAAAAGTAGGAACAATTGTAAAATAATAAATTTTAAAATAGAAAAGTAAAAAAGAAAGGATTGTTAATATGGAATTTAATGAGATTGAAGAGAGAATGGATAAATCAATAAGTGTTTATGAAGAGAATTTATCTGAAGTTAGAGCTGGGAGAGCAAATCCTGCTATATTAAATAAAATAAGTGTTGATTATTATGGAGTACCTACTCCAATTAATCAAGTAGCTGGAATTTCAGTTCCAGAAGCTAGAATGATAATGATTCAACCTTGGGATGCAAGTATTTTAAAAGAAATTGAAAGAGCAATTTTAGCATCTGATATAGGATTAAATCCAAATAATGATGGAAAAGTAATAAGACTAGTTTTCCCTGAATTAAATGAAGAGAGAAGAAAAGAATTAGTAAAAGATATAAGAAAAATGGCAGAAGATGCAAAAGTAAGTATTAGATCAATAAGAAGAGATGGAATGGATGAAGCAAAAGAACTTCAAAAAGAAAGTGTTATAACAGAGGATGATTTAAAAAGAGCAGAAGAACAAATCCAAAAACTTACAGATAAGAAAATTGCTGAGATTGATTCTATACTAGAGAAAAAAGAAAAAGAAGTAATGTCAATTTAATTTAAATTTAAGGAGCTAAAAAATGGATGAAGCAAATCTACCAAATCATATAGCTATAATAATGGATGGAAATAGAAGATGGGCAAGGGCTAGAAATTTAGATATAAGACTTGGTCATAAAGAAGGTGCAAAAACTTTAGAAAAAATCGTAAGATATGCAAAAAAGATTGGGATAAAAAATATTACTGTATATGCATTTTCTACAGAAAATTGGAAAAGAAGTAAAGAAGAAGTTGGAGCACTTATGATTTTACTTCAAAATTATTTAGATGATTATGCAAAAAGAGCAGATACTGAAGGCGTTAGAATAAAAATACTCGGAGATATTTCTGTACTATCAGAAAAACTAAGAAAAAGTATTTTAAAAGCAGAAGAAAGAACAAAAGACAATACAGATATTAACTTTAACATAGCTTTAAATTATGGCGGAAGAGATGAAATAACTAAAGCTGTAAAAGAAATTGCTAAAAAAGTAAAAAATAATGAAATCGATATTGAAAATATAGATGAAAATTTAATATCAAATCATTTATATACAGCTGGATTACCAGACCCAGATGTAGTAGTTAGAACATCTGGAGAACTAAGAACAAGTAATTTTTTACCTTGGCAAATTGTTTATTCAGAATTTATATTTTTTGATAAGAATTGGCCAGATTTTAATGAAGAAGATCTAGATGAGGTAGTTAGAATTTATAATACAAGAAATAGAAAATTTGGAGCTAAATAAAAAGGAGAACTTAGATGAGTTTTAAAAGAGTTTTATCAGGTTTATTAGGACTACCAATTGTAGCATTAGTACTAATATTTGGAAATAAATACATAATAGATATTTTCTTATCAGTTATTGCTATAATTAGTATGCATGAATATATAAACTGTGTTTCTAAAAAAGTAAAACCTGTTAAATGGATAGGATATTTACTTTCAATTGGAATAGCATTTATACATATAATTCCAGTATGGTTTTTTAAAGAATACTTACCGCTGATATTACTTAGCATATTAGTTATTTTATTTATGACCATAATAATAACAGAAATGAAAACTAATATTATAGATATAGCAATGAGCTTACTTGGATATATTTATATTGTTGGGTTTATAGCATTTTTATCACTTTTATATGGAATAGAGAATGTTGGTAAATATTATATTTGGTATATATTCTTTGCTTCTTGGGGTTGTGATGTATTTGCTTTCTATATTGGAAGCAAATTTGGAAAGCATAAATTTAGCAAAATAAGTCCTAAAAAATCTATAGAAGGATGTATAGCAGGAACTTTAGGTGGAGTAATACTTACTATAGCATATACTGCTGTCTTAAATAATTTTTTAGGAATGAATATAAATTATTTTATAATGGGCGCAATAGGTCTTGCATTAACAATTTTAGGACAAATTGGAGATTTTGCAGCATCATCTATTAAAAGATATTCTGATATAAAAGACTTTTCTAATTTAATCCCAGGACATGGCGGAATGATAGATAGAATAGATAGCGTAATATTTGCAGCACCATTTGCGTATTACTTAATACAGCTATTTATATTGTAATATTTTATAATAAACAAAGTTTTTTAGGAGGAAATTCTTGATTTCATTTATAATAAATGCAATTAAAATAATATTTTTATTAGCTTTTTTAATTTTTATTCACGAAGGTGGACATTTTTTAGTAGCAAAATTTTTTAAAGTAAAAGTAAATGAATTTTCTTTAGGTTTTGGAAAAAAATTATATGAAAAACAAGTAGGAGATACAAATTATTGCATAAGACTAGTTCCTCTTGGAGGATTTGTAAGTATGGAAGGAGAAGAGGAAAGGTCTGATACAAAAGGATCTTTTAGTACACTTTCGATTCCAAAGAGAATTGCAATAGTTGCAGCAGGAGCTTTTGTAAATATTGTATTTGGACTTATAGTTTATTTTTCTTTAATAGCTATTACTTCAAGTTTTTATTCTACAAATGTTTCATCACTAGTAGACCGGTTATGCAGCACAAAATGCTGGAATTAAAGAAGGCGACAAAATAGTAAAAATAGATAATAAAAAAATTAGATTAAGTACTGACATAGATGAAATTATGGATAAAAATAATGGCAAAAACTTAAATGTATTAGTACTAAGAGATGGAAAAGAAAAAAGCTTTAATATAACTCCTACTGCTGAAGAAATAAAAACAATTGGTATTTATCTTGGAACAGAAGAAGATGCCAGTTGCATTATAAAATCAATATATGAAAATTCTCCAGCAGAAAAAGCTAAGATACAAGTAGGAGATGAAATATTAGAAGTAAATGGAGAAAGTGTAAATGGAGACTATAATAAGGCAATAGAACTTATACAAACTTCAGAAGAAAATGTAAATCTTGTACTTTCAAGAAATAAGAAAGAAGTAGAAATAGAAGTTAAGCCAGTTTCAAATAAGTTATATTATTTAGGAGTTATCTTTAAAATAGCGGATAAGACAGTAGGAAATAGTTTATATTATGCTTTTTGGAATACAATAGATTTTAGTATGTCTTTAATAGATAATGTAAAACAATTATTTACAGGAAAAGTTGGAGTAGACCAACTTATGGGGCCTGTAGGAATATCAGGAGTAGTTGCTAAAACATCAAGTGTAGAAGAATTTATTTATCTAATGGCACTTATATCATTATCACTTGGAATTACAAATTTACTTCCTATTCCAGCATTAGATGGCGGAAAAATATTACTTTTAATAATTGAGGCAATAAGAAGAAAACCACTTAGTGAAAAACTTGAAATATCTATACAAATGATAGGATTTTCACTTTTGATTTTACTTTCAATTTATGTATCATATAATGATGTTTTAAGATTGTTTTAAATAAAATAAAATGAAAAATAATAAAAAATATATAAAAACAAAATAAAAAAATATAAAAATAAAATAATTTTCACGTATGATAAGAAAGAAGGGTTATTATGAAGTGTAAAATGTGTGGTGCAGAACTAAAAAAAGATGGAGAATTATGCAACAACTGCATGAATAAAATTTTAAAAGAAGAAGAAATAAAAAAAGATAAAGTAAAGGTTTATGAATTTAAAAGAACTTTTGTACTTGGATACCAATTATCACAACATGTTGAATCTTTAATCATAGCAGTTGTAATGGTTGCAGTTCTTTTAGTAAGCAGTTTGAATTTCTTATTTGAATCAATAGTATTTTTAGTAATTGTTTTAATTGGAATTTCACTAATATTTGTTTATGATAAATATAAAATAAAAAACTCAAAATGCACATTTTATCAGACAAAATTCATTTATAAGAAAATAGCCTTTTTTAGAAGAATAGAAGTAGAAATTCCTTATGATGAAGTAAAAGAAATAGCATATAATCAAACAAGATATGAAAAATTATTTAAGCTTGGTACTATTTATATAAAGACTACATCAAAGAATTTACTAGATAAAAATATTTATATAGATTGTATTAAAGATGTTGATGTCGTATTTAAAACAATAAAGGAGAAATTGGGAGAATAAAATGCAAAAGCAAGTTAAAGAAGTATTTAATGATTATACAGAATTAAATAATATAAGTGAATCTTATGTAACTAATGTAAATTTATTTAAAAAAAGCAATAAATTAGAAATTTATTTAACTTGTGATAAGCAAATAAAATTAGAAGAACTAGAAAGTTTAGAAAACTTTCTAGTAAATAAATTTGCAATAAATAAAGCTATAATAGAAATATCTTATACAGAAAATACAGAGATTAATGAAAATTTAAATGAAATCTGGGAAGATATTGTAAAATATATGTCAAAAAAAGAACCTCTAACAAAAGCTATGCTAACTGGTAGTATTCTAGAAATAGAAGAAAAAAGAGTAGTAGTAGAGCTTAAAGTTGCTGGCGGTTCTGATTTTTTGCGTGCAAAAAGATTTGATAAAGGATTAGAACATTTATTATTTAATCTTTTTAGCAAACGATATGTTGTAGAATATGTAGATAATGTAACAGAAGAAGATAAAGCAAAATATGATGAGTATTTAAAACAGCAAGAAAAACAAGCTATAAAACAAATGGAAGAACAAGCCTTAGAAGAAAGAAAAGAATATCTTGAAAAAGAAGAAAAAAGAAAACAGGTGGAAAAAGCAGCAAAAGGAGAAAATATAGCAGAAAGTGATGTAGCTCAAATGCAGCAGCCAGAAGATGAAAATTCTCCTTTAATATATGGAAGAAATGCTACTTTAAGATATCCATTAACTAAAATTACAAATATTACTCCAGATACTCAAGAAGTATGTTTAGAGGGTGAAGTAATATCTACAGATTCAAGAGAAATAAAAAATGAAAAAGTTATAATAATGTTTAATCTTTATGATGGGACAAGTACTATAACATGCAAAGCATTTGTAGAAAAAGCAAAGTTTAAAACTGTAATGAAGAAAATAGAAGGAGCAAAAGGTTTAAAACTTGATGGAAAAGCAGCATATGATAATTTTGCAAAAGAAATAACAGTAATGGCAAATACTATTATTGAAACTGCTGGAAATCCTAAAAAGAAGAGAATGGATAATTCTGAAGAAAAAAGAGTTGAGCTTCATATGCACACTCAAATGAGTCAAATGGATGCTATTACATCTGCAACAGATCTTTTGAAAAGAGCTGCAAGTTGGGGATGGAAATCTATTGCAATAACAGATCATGGTGTTGTACAAAGTTTTCCTGATGCACATAAGTTCTTAGCAAAAAATCCAGGGCTAAAAGTTTTATATGGAGTAGAAGCATATTTTGTTCCAGATAAAGATCCAAGTGTATTTTATCCAAAAGAACAACAAATAGATACAGAATATTGTGTACTTGATTTAGAGACGACAGGGATATCATTTAGAACAGAGAAGATTACTGAAGTTGGCATTATAAAAATAAAAAATGGTGAAGTATTAGACGAATTTGAATGTTTCGTAAATCCAGAAAAACCAATACCAGAGGCTGTAGTTGAAGTAACACATATAACAGATGATATGGTAAAAGATGCAGAAACAATAGATAAAGTAATTCCAAAGATTATTGATTTTATTGGAGATTCTATTTTAGTTGCACATAATGCAGATTTTGATATAGGATTTTTAAAGCATAATTTTGCAGAATATGGATATAGCTTAGAAAATACATATATAGATACATTAAGACTTGCAAAAGTAATATTCCCAGAATTTAAAAAATATAAACTTGGAATAATTGCAGATAATCTTGATATTAAAGTAGATGTCGCTCATAGAGCTTTAGATGATGTAAAAACTTTAGTAGAAGTATTTAAGATTATGCTAGAAAAAATAAAAGAAAAGGGCGGAAAGATTGTAAATGATATAGATATAGTATTTGGAAATGAAAAAGATTCATACAAAAAACTTCCATCATATCATGCAATTATTTTGGCAAAGGATTATGTAGGACTTAAAAACTTATATAAGCTTGTATCTTTTTCACATTTACATTATTTCTATAAAAAGCCAAGAATTTTAAAGAGCTTATTTGAAAAATATAGAGAAGGATTAATTTTGCGGAAGTGCATGTGAGGCAGGAGAATTATACCAAGCAATAGAAAAAGGAAAACCAGATGAAGAAATTGAAGAAATTGCAAAATATTATGATTATCTAGAAATTCAACCAATAGGAAATAATGATTTCTTAGTTAGAAACGGAATAGTTCCAGATCATGAAGCACTTCGTGATATAAATAGAAAAATAGTAGAACTTGGAGATAAACTAAAAAAGCCAGTTGTTGCAACTTGTGATGTACACTTCATGGATCCACAAGATGAAATATATAGAAGAATATTAGAAGCAGGACAAGGATATGCTGATGCAGATCTTCAAGCACCACTTTATTTAAGAACAACAGAAGAAATGCTTGAAGAATTCAGCTACTTAGGAGAAGAAAAGGCAAAAGAAGTAGTAATTACAAATACAAATAAGATTGCTGATATGTGTGATGAAATAAGTCCAATATCTCCAGAAAAATGCCCACCTCATATTGAAGGTTGTGAGCAAACAATTAAGGATATAGCTTATAATAAAGCACATGAATTATATGGTGAAGAACTTCCAGAAATAGTTGAATCAAGGCTAAATAAAGAGTTAGATTCTATAATTAAAAATGGATTTTCCGTTATGTATATTATTGCACAAAAGCTAGTATGGAAATCTAATGAAGATGGATATATAGTAGGATCTAGAGGATCTGTTGGTTCATCTTTTGTTGCAAATATGACAGGTATTACAGAAGTAAACTCACTTCCAGCTCATTATAGATGTCCAAATTGTAAATATTCTGATTTCACAGATTATGGATATAAAAATGGATTTGATCTTCCAGATAAAAATTGTCCAAAATGTGGAGCAAAACTTGCAAAAGATGGTATGGATATTCCATTTGAAACTTTCCTAGGATTTAATGGAGATAAAGAACCAGATATAGACCTTAACTTTTCAGGAGAATATCAAGCAAAAGCACATAAATATACAGAAGTTATTTTTGGAAAAGGAACAACATTTAAAGCAGGAACAGTTGGTACTGTTGCTGATAAGACAGCTTACGGATACGTAAAAAAATATTATGAAGAAAGAAATATACCAGTAAGTAGTGCAGAAGTTGCAAGACTTTCTGTAGGATGTACTGGAATTAAAAGAACATCTGGACAGCATCCAGGAGGAATTATAGTTGTTCCTAAAGGAAGAGAAATATACGAATTTACTCCTGTACAACATCCAGCAGATGATCCAGATTCAGATATAATCACAACACATTTTGATTACCACTCAATAGATCAAAACTTGTTAAAGCTAGATATACTAGGTCATGATGATCCAACTATGATAAGAATGTTATATGATTTAACTGGAATAGATCCTACAAAAGTTCCTTTAGATGATAAAGAAACAATGTCTATATTTAGTTCAACAGATGCACTTGGTGTTACACCTGAGCAGATACATTCAGAAGTTGGAAGTTATGGTGTACCAGAGTTTGGAACTAAATTTGTAAGAGGAATGCTTGTAGATACTAAACCAAAAACATTTGATGAGTTGATTAGAATTTCAGGACTTTCTCATGGTACTGATGTATGGTTAAATAATGCTCAGACTTTAATAGAGCAGGGAATAGTAAAACTAGATGAGGCTATATGTTGTAGAGATGATATTATGATATATCTAATAAAAAAAGGACTTCCACCAAATCCAGCATTTAAGATAATGGAGACTGTGCGTAAAGGAAAAGCACTAAAAGATCCGGAAAAATGGGAAGAATATAAAGCCTTAATGAAAGAACATGATGTACCAGATTGGTATATAAAATCTTGTGAAACAATTAAGTACATGTTCCCTAAAGCGCATGCTGCAGCATATGTAACAAATGCATTTAGAATAGCATGGTTTAAAGTACATCAGCCTAAAGCATATTATACAGCATATTACTCTATAAGAGCTGATGAGTTTGATAGTGACATTATGATTCATGGAAAAGAAAAAGTAATAAACAAGATGAAAGAAATAGATATGCAAGGAAATAGTGCATCTACTAAAGATAAAAATATGTATGCTATATTAGAACTTGTTTTAGAAATGTATGAAAGAGGAATAAAGTTTTTACCAATAGATTTATATAAATCACATAGCACAAAATTTTTAATGGAAGAAGATGGAATAAGACCACCATTAAATAGTATTCCAGGACTTCGGTTCAGTTGCAGCAATAGGAATTGAAAAGGCAAGAGAAGAAGAAAAATTTATGTGTATAGATGATCTTCAAATGAGAGCTAAAGTTGGAAAGTCTGTTATAGAATTATTAAAAAATGCAGGATGTTTAGAAGGTATGACTCAATCAAATCAAATGAGTTTATTTGTATAAAAAAAGAAAGTAATATTTTAAAGGAGAAAAAATTGGAACCAATAACATATGATTTGGGAGCAATATTTAATTTAAGAAATCTAATTATTTATTTACTTATTATTAATATAATAGGATTTTTTGCAATGCTTATTGATAAGAAAAAAGCTAAAAGAGGAGCATGGAGAATTCCAGAAAATACACTATTTACGATTACTTTTTTAGGTGGTGGAGTAGGCACTATTGCAGGAATGTATGCATTTAGACATAAAACTCAAAAGCTAAGATTTACTATTGGATTTCCAACTATTCTTTTCACAGAAATATTTTTAGCTATATACATTTATGTTAAATATTTTGCATAAAAAAATCGGGGGGAAAATTTGTAGTTCCCCCTTCTTCTCACTTAGCGTTCAAACATGTCGAAGTATTCCTTGAAGGTCAGGGTGTATTCTTCTTCATGCTCGAGGATGTATTTACCCATCCGGTGATACACGCTTAAGAAGTACTCACGTTGCTTTCCGGAAGGAAGCCGATTTAGCTCTTCTAAAAGCATGTCACTGTATGGAAGGTTCCAAAAGATTCCCATATAGCACCATCCTTTCTATAAGAACACACAAGTTACTTAAAATATATTATACAATGTTTTATGTAAATAATCAAATTTAAAAGAGATATATTAAAATATATAAATCAAAAAGGAGAAGTATTTTGGTAGATTTACAAAAAGAAATAAAGTATGTAAAAGGAGTAGGTCCAAATAGAGCATTACTTTTAAATAGACTTGGAATATATACTTTAAAAGATTTAATTACATATTATCCTAGAACTCATGAGGATAGAAGCATTCCTAAAAATATAATTGATTTACTTCACGGAGAAGAAGCATTAATTGAGGCTATGCCTGTATCTAGAATGAGTGAAATTAGAATTAGAAAAAACTTTACTATGTATAAACTAATTGTAAGAGATGAGACAGGAACATGCCAGATTACTTGGTATAATCAACCATATTTAAAAACAATTTTTAAAACAGGACATATGTATAGATTTTTTGGAAAAGTAAATAGAAAATATAAGACTACTGATATAGTATCTCCAGTATTTGATGAAGTAGGAAATTCTAAAAATACTGGAAAAATAATTCCTATTTATCCAACTACTTATAATCTTCCACAAAATACTTTAAGAAAGATTATTGAAACAGGACTTTCAGAAGTAGATGAAAAATTAGAAGATACACTTCCAAAATATTTAACAGATAAATATAAACTTTGTAATTTAAATACTGCAATTAAGCAAATTCATTTTCCAGATAATTTTGAGAAATTTAATATAGCAAGAAAAAGACTAGTATTTGAGGAACTTTTATCTATGCAGCTTGCACTTCTATCTTTAAAGAGTAAAGTTACTACTGAATTAGATGGAATTTCTTTAGATAAAAATGTAAAAATGTCAGAGATGATAGATAGACTTCCATTTAAGCTTACTAAAGCACAACTTAAAGTATTAGAAGAAATAGATAATGATTTAGAAGATGTAAAACCAATGAATAGACTTCTTCAAGGAGATGTCGGATCTCGGAAAGACTGTTGTAGCTTTAATTGCAACATATAAATGTGTAAAATCTGGTTACCAAGCTACAATTATGGCTCCTACTGCAATACTTGCAAGTCAGCACTTAGAAAGTTTTACATCACTTTTAGAAGGTACTGGTATTAGATGTGAACTTCTTATAAGTGGAATTACTAAAAAGAAAAAAGAAGATATTTTAGATAGATTAAAAAATGGAGAAATAGATATATTAATTGGAACACATGCTCTTTTAGAAGAAAATGTTGTATTTAAAAATTTAGGATTAGTAGTTACAGATGAACAACATAGATTTGGTGTAAGACAAAGAAGTACAATAGTACAAAAAGGAGATAATCCAAATGTATTAGTAATGACAGCAACACCAATTCCAAGAACGCTAGCACTTATTTTATATGGTGATTTGGATATTTCAATAATAGATGAACTTCCACCAAATAGAAAGAAAATAGATACTTTTCCTGTGACTAAAGAAATGAGTGATAGAGTAAATAATTTTGTAAAAGAGCAAATAAAAGAAGGAAGACAAGCTTATATTGTATGTCCTTTAGTAGAAGATACAGAAGAGATAGAAGCACAATCTGTATTAGACTTAGCAGAAAAATATAAAAAAGAAGTATTTAAAGATTATAGAGTAGAATATCTACACGGAAAAATGAAGCCTAAAGAAAAAGATGAAATAATGGAGAGATTCAAAAATAAAGAGATAGATATTTTGATTTCTACTACTGTTATTGAGGTAGGCGTAAATGTTCCAAATGCCAATATTATGGTAATAGAAAATGCTGAAAGATTTGGGCTTGCTCAGCTTCACCAGTTAAGAGGAAGAGTTGGAAGAGGAGAGTATAAATCTTATTGCATTTTAAAATATCAAGGAAATTCTGACGTAATTAGAAAAAGAATGAAAGTTATGAAAGAGACAAATGATGGATTTATTATTTCAGAAAAAGACTTAGAATTAAGGGGAACAGGAGAATTCTTCGGTACTAAGCAACATGGACTTCCAGAATTTAAGATTGCTAATCTTTTTGAAGATATACAAACTTTAAAAATGGTACAAAGTATTGCAATAGAAATAATAGATAAAGATCCAAGATTAGAAAATACAGAAAATCAAAAATTAAAATTACTAGTAAATGAAAAGTTTGGAAATAGAATTGAAATTTGAGAAAAAGCTTAAAATATGATATAATTTATATGTTAAGACATATTTTTCCTTGTGGTTTTCTACAAAAAACACATGAGAGGAGAGATTAGATGCTAGACAAAATAATTTTCTTCCTGCGGACATGCGATATAATTGCAGAGGCCCCAGGTTATCAACTGCTTATTGAGGCTATACGCTTTCAAATGACTACAGATAGAAAGCTCTCAAAAGAAGAAATCGTTGAACACTTAAAGTCTAAGAAAAATATTATAGTACCGAAGCTTGAGTGTGAAACAAAAAGGGAGCCTGAAGAGCAATGGGCGTTAGAGTCAATCAGGGCTGCAGGGTATGACGAAGAATTAGATGAATTCGTCGAAAAAGCATCAAAATTAATCAAGTCTTTCTAAAGAGAATCTGGGAGAATGCTCCCAGATTCTTGACTTTTTAAAAATGCCATATTATTATATAAATAAATAAAAAATAAGGAATGTAGAAAATGAACGAAGTATTAGCAATATTAGGCTTAATTCTACTATTTGTAGGAGTTATAGCAATATTTGATGCTAGGCCACTAAGTAGAAGAGAAGTACTTAATTTAGAACAAAATACAAAAATCAGAATAATAAAATCAGTAGGACTTGTTATATCTATAATAGGTGCGATTTTATTTTATTGTTTTTATATAATTTAAGGAGAGCAATATGCCAAATTTTACAGAAATAGATGAAGAATTTATATGTGAGCATTGCGGAAAAAAAGTTCCTAAGCTTGGTTATTCATGTAGAAATCATTGCCCAAGATGTTTATATTCAAAACATGTAGATATAAATCCAGGAGATAGAGAAGAGAGCTGTCATGGTATGTTAGAGCCAATAGGAATAGAAATAGATTCTAAAAAAGGATATGTTATTATTTTTAAATGTCAAAAATGTGGCAAGCTTAGAAAAAATAAGGCGGCTAAAGATGATAATATGGATTTAATAATAGATCTTAGTACAAAACAATATAAAAAATGATATCTAAAAATAAAGATATCATTTTTGTTTTTTTATATTATTCTATTTAAGTTACCGATTAGTATATTCATTTCCTTCTAATCTATTTCCAGATGATATAACATCTATTATATTTTTTATATCATCAATATTTTCATCTAAAATATCAATTCTAAAAGAATCTGAATTAAAGTCTGTTGGAGTAAGTGATAAAGTTTTGCTATTATATATAGTTGTAATTGTTTGACTATTGTCAGGAAGTACTCTAAATGTAAAATTCATTCTATCTTTTAAATAATATTTATTATTATTTAAACATTTTTTCTTACAATCTTTATAACACTTATTAGAATTTCCGAGTAAGCAGTAGTTCATATTCATTAAAGGAATTTTACCATATATGATTTGCTCAGATTTCATTATTTTATTATTAAGCAAACTTAATATTCCTTGTTTATCTAATTCAGGAGATATTGTAAATTTATCAAAATTATATTCTTCTAAAGCTTTTTCAGAATAGTTATTAAAAATATTAAATGAATAATTTGCAACTATCTTAAGATTTAAATTCTTTACTATTTCATATTGACCAAGGTTTGATACTACAAAACCAGATATTTTAAAGTTTAAAATGTTATTTAAATTATTTTTTATTAAACTTAAGTAAGTATCTTTTGAGATTATTGGAAAATATACAAAAACATCATAAGTTTTGCACAAATTATTGATAAATTGTGCATAATTACTATCTAAAAAGTACTTAAGAGGAATATATAATCTATTTATTAAAAGATTGCTATAATCTATATTTTTATCTAGTATATTTAAAAGAAGACTTATGTCATATTTTTTATTTTCTAAATTTAAAGAATTTTCTAAAAAATCATCTAAATACTTATTTTTAAATTCGGTGCTTAATGTATTTACATTAAGTTTTATTACTTTATTTTCTAATAAAGATAAAGAATTTCTTCTTAATTCATTTAAAATAGATATATTTGGAATATGTAAGTTATCATCTAAATCTACATTTATATTTTTAAATTCAAATTCTGTATTTCCAGTCTTAGATATTTGAGATATAATTCTTTCTTTTGTGATTGGAGAATTTATGCTTTCTTCTGGAATAATATCACTTTCTATAAAAGATTCTAAACCATAATAAAAACTTGTCTTGTCTACTAATGTTTTTACTAAAAGCGAAATTTTTTCTCCTTTTTTTATTTTTATAAAAGCTTCTAAAGGAATTTTTTTATTTTCACTAGAAAAGCTTTTTATAGCTTCATCTGTCAAAGCTTTACTTTCTATTTTATAAATATTAGAATTCTTTCTAATATTATCACCTTTCATTCTTCCAATAGTAACTTTAGCACCACTTAATGCAGTTTTTGTATTCTTATTATTTTCCATTAGCTCTGAAACTCTATAAATACAATTTCCAATAGAGACAGAATCTCCTAAAGATAAAGAATTTTCAAGTTCTAATTTTACATATCCTTTAGATTCATTTATATCAAATACTTTTCCAATATATATTCCCATATTGTTTGGTTTTTCTTTAAAAATAAGATTTAAGTTTTCTTTTGTGCTTAAGTGTCCTGTACTAAATGAACCCCTATTAAATACTTGCATAAGATTATTTAAGTCAGATGAATCTATAGAAAAATCTTTATTTCCTTCTAAGATTTTATCTATATATTTTCTATAAACAGAAGTAACTGTTGCAACATATTCTGGCTTTTTCATACGTCCTTCTATTTTAAAACATTTTACTCCTGAATCTACAAGTTCTTTCAAATATTCTAGAGAACATAAATCTCTTGGACTTAATAAATATCCTTTGTCGATTACTTTGTTTTCTTCTAAAAGTTCATATGGAAGTCTACAAGCTTGTGCACAAGTTCCACGATTACCAGATCTTCCACCAATCATACTAGAAAATAAACATTGACCAGAATATGAGATACATAAAGCACCATGAATAAAAACTTCTATTTCTACATTTGTATTTTTGCAAATGTTTTTAATTTCATCAATACTTAGTTCGCGAGAAACTACAAATCTTTTAAAACCAATTTTTTCTAAATATTTTACTGTTTCTAGATTATGTGCTGTCATTTGAGTACTTGCGTGAAGCACAATATCTGGAAATGTTTCATTTAAAAGTTTAGAAAGTCCTAAATCTTGTACAATAATTGCATCTACACCAAATTCATAGGCTTTTTTTGCTATTTCTACAGCCTCATCAAATTCATTATTTTTTATTAAAGTATTTAAAGTAAGATTTATTTTAACATCTCTTAAATGTGCATATTCTATTGCATTTTTTAATTCTTCAAAGTTAAAATTTGTAGCATTTGCTCTTGCACTAAAAGATGAACTTCCAAGATATACTGAATCTGCACCATTTTGAATAGCAGCTTTTAAACATTCAAAATCTCCAGCTGGAGATAACAGTTCAATTTTTTTCATAAATTTCCTCTCAAGCATAAATTTTTTAAAAACAAGACTTTGCAAGCATTTTTATTTACGGATGTATATATTTTAGCAAAATCAATAATTTTATAAGTAGATTAATTATACCATGATGTTACAAATTTGTCATATTATAGCAATTGACACTATTTTTTTGTTGAGTTATATTATATTTAGGAAGAAAAAATATTATTGTAGGATAAAATGGAGGAATAATCTACAAATGAAAAAAGAATTAGGTCTTAATTTCAAAAGAATAATATCTATAATTTTAATTGTAGAACTAGTATTATCTATTTTTACAGTATTTTTCGTTCCAAAGAAAGCAGAAGCACTTAGTAGTTCTTATACTCAATATGTAAAGTCTGGCATTTCTGCATTCCCAGAAAGTTATAAAACTTATTTAAATGAACTTCATGAGCTTCATCCAAATTGGATATTTAAAGCTTATTATACTGGTATTCCTTGGAGCGAATTAACATCAAGTCAAGCAGAGAATAAATGTAAGAAAAATACAATATATTTTAAATCAGGAACAACTTTACTAGATCCACTAGCACTATGCGTTTGTGGTGGTGAAGGTGATCCAAATTATTACTGCGCTTCAGGAGCTATGGTAAACTTTTACTTAGATCCAAGAAATTTCTTATCTGAAGGACAAGTATTTCAATTTTTAGATTTAGGATATGATACAAATATAACAAAAGATATTGTACAAACTGCAGTAAAAAATTCTTTCTTAAGTGGAAAATATAAAGAAAATGGAAAAGAAATAGCTTATGTAGATACAATAATGGAAGCAGCAAAAGAATCAAAAGTAAGTGCACTTCATATATCTGCTACTATTATACAAGAAGTTGGAAATGGTACTAAAAAATCTGACGGTACTTATACACTTCCAAGTGCAGTATCTGGTAACTATGATGGATATAAAGGATATTATAACTTTTTCAACTATGGAGCAACAGACAGCTCAAATGGAGAAGGTGGAGCTGTAAAAAGAGGACTTAAAAAAGCAAAAGAACTTGGATGGGATACACCAACTAAGGCTATCAAAGGTGGAGTTGAGAAAGTACTTGCAAACTCATATATAGGCGCAGGACAAAAAACAAAATATTTTTATAAATTTGATGTAGTAGGAAATGAAATATTAACAGAAGATATGGGAAGTAAAAAATATAGTTCAAGCCAATTTTTCTCTCATCAATATATGACAAATCTTCAAGATCCATACAGCCAAGCTGGAACATTATTTAATAACTATAATGATAGTGGACTTTCAGATAAAGCATTATCATTTGTAATTCCAGTATATGATAATATGCCATCTGCTCCTGTAAAATGCCCAACATCATTAAAAGCAAGTGATGGAACTCTTTATGAAATAGATGTAAATACAACAGTAAATGTTAGAAATTCTGCATCTAGTTCAGGAAAATCTCTTGGAACATTAAGAAGAGGAATGATAGTTGCTTCAACAGGAAAAACTGGCGATTGGTATCAAATTAAATTCAAAAAAGCAAGTACATATGATTCAAAAAATAAAAAGTGGAATAGTACAACAATTACAGGATATGTACAAAAAGATTATATAGAAAATATTAAGGCATCAAGTGAAAAAGTAGATTTAAATACAAATGAGAATGTACTAGATTCTATTCCAGATGCAAAAGTAAGTGATATTAAATCAAAATATAAAGATGCTAAGATAACTAAAGCTGATGGTTCATCTGTAAAAGATACAGATAAACTTGCTACTGGATATAAAGTAACTATTGAAGGTAAAACATATGACATAGTAGTATATGGTGATATTAATGGAGATGGCAGAGTTTTAGCTAATGATTATGTATTTATAGAAAATCATATAATGGGTTCAAAAAAAATAAACGGCAAAGCTTATATTGATGCCGCAGATATAAATGCTGATGGAAAAATATTAGCAAACGATTATGTATTTATAGAGAACTTTATAATGGGAACTGGCAAAATAACATTAAAATAACATTAGAATTGGAGGAGCTATATGATAAACACGAGAAAAAAATTTTTAAGTATATTAGCAATAGTATTTTTGGCAATGATGATAATGAATGTAAAATCATATGCAGCTACATTTAGTGTAAGTAAAACAAGTGTATCAGTAAATAAAGGAAAAACTGCTTCAATAACTGTTAATGGAAAAAGTATTACTGGTAAAATAAATGTATCTTCATCAAATACTTCAGTTGCAACAGTTTCAGTAGGTTCAAAATGGGTTAATAAGAATAGCTTTTCATTCACAATTACAGGGAAAAAAGCTGGAACAGCAACAATAACCGTTTCTGGAACTGACTTTTCTGATAGTGTAGGAAATTTAAATTCTGCTACTAAAACAATAAAAGTAACAGTAAAAGATTCTTCTAGTTCTAATACAACTTCAACAAGTGATGATGATAGTAGCCAAAAGAAATCGTCAGACGCAACATTATCAAACTTAGGAGTAACACCAAAAGAATATGACTTTAAAGGATTTAAAAAATCAGTAACAGGATCTAATGCAGAATATAAAGTAAAAGTGCCAAATAGTATTACAAAACTTACAGTATATGCAACACCATCAAGTTCAAAAGCTAAATATTCTGTTTCAGGAAATACAGGTTTTAAAGTTGGAACAAATATTATTTCTGTTAAAGTAACAGCAGAAGATGGTACAACAAAAACATATAAGATATATGTAACAAGAGCATCTGGAGATGAAGAAGAAGTTATACCAAATGTAATAGATGATGAAAATAGTACAGATGATAATACATCTGATGAACCTACTGGAATAGGACTTGATTCTTTAGAGGTACAAGGATATGTTTTATCACCAGAATTTAAATCTAATGTTTATGAATATGCAGTAGAAATTGGTGAGCAGAAATTTGAATCATTAGATGAACTTAAAAATTTAATTAAAACTTCTGTAAGTTATGGAGATGCAATGGCAGTAGTAAGTGTGCAAGAGGGAACAGAAGATGATTATTTTGTATATAATGCTAATATAAAAGTTTCAGACTATGAAAGAGAATATGCAAGTTATGATATAAAATTTGTTAAATCTTTAGCTGATTTAGAAGGAAATGTTGAAGAAGAAGTAGATACAGAAGAAATACCACAAGAAAATATGGAATCTGCAGAAAAAGATAATAATAACAAAGATTTAATATTTGGATTAGATAGAGACTTCGTAGAAAAATTAGCACTTGCTGGATGTAGCTTAATTCTATTTATAATAGTAATAGTTCAAGGAATTGTACTTCATAAAAAGACATTAGAACTTGATGAATATGATTTAGATTCATATGATGATGACAGTGATGAAGAAAGCTCAGATGAAAAAGATAGAGAAATAGACGAAGATGAAAAAAGAGAAGATGATAAAGAAGAAAACAGAGAAAACATGTCAGATGAAATAGATAGAAGTAAATATGAACCAAGATATAGAAATCCAAGAAGTTCAGGAAGCAGAAGAGGTGGAAGACATTTCTAAGGTAAAATTAAGGTGAGGAAAAATCCTCACCTTTTTTGTCGTATTTTGAAATTATTTGACGATGAAAAATGCTTGAAAATACTATACTAGGGTGCTATACTTTTTTTAAAGTTAATTAAAATTATTAGTTAATGTAAATTCTTTTTTAATATTTCGTTCTGAAATATTTCATTTCCCAAAAAAGTAAAATTTAAAAGAAAAATCACATTTATTGATAATGCTATGTTTTTTGCATTAACAATAAAAGAATTAACTTTAATCTGCCGGAAAGGAGGTTAAATTCGTTTAAGGAAGTTTATTTTAATAAATATAAGTTTCTTAGCCCCCAAAATTAAGAAATAGATTTTAAGTTATACAAGGAGTATATAATATAATTTACATGTTTGTAGATTAAATCGGATTTTTAAATAGCATTATCAATTATTACAATCATTTCATTTATCAAACATAACCTATATGAAAAAGGCACTTTTAAAGTAATTTAAAGGTGTCTTTTTTTATACAAAATATAACATTTTCTGAGGATTTATTGACTATAATATTTGATTTAAGATATACTATTTATAGTAAAAGGAGATATAAAAATGCAAGAAAAAAAGAAGTTTATTTTAGCTGTTCCAACAGTGATAATAATTATTATTTTCATCATTTCTATTTTTTTTATTTTTTATAAAAAGAATATAAAAGATATGACAAAAGATGAAGCTTTAGTACTTGCGGAAAAAGTTTTAAGAATTGATAATTTATCTTGTGAGATAATTGCAAAACAAGGAGATACAGAAAATGCTACTGATTATAAAAGACTTGGAAAATTAGTATACATGAAAAGTGATGAACTAGAGCAGTACTTGGATACAGAAAAAGAAGAATGTATATATGTAGATACTGCAGAAAAAGAGGCTTATAAATATTCATCAAATGCTGTAATTGATAGCTACAATGAAATGATTTATACAGGTGTAAGTTTCTTAAAAGATGAGTCTTTAAATTATAAGTTTAATAAATATGAAAAAGTAAATGGAATAGACTGCGCATCTATTACTTTAAATAATAGTACAACTAACATAAATATGTGGCTTGATAAATCTTCAGGAATGATTACTAAGTTTTCAATAAAGTACTTAGAAGAAGAGGGAGACGAGACAACTTATGTTTATAGATATCAAATTGGAAAAGTCAAAGAAAATGAAGTAAAAGCACCAGACTTATCTTCTCTTGAAGGCTATGATATATTAGATATGAATGAATAAAATGAAAAAATAGAAAAGTAAAAAATAATAAAAAAACAAAAGAAAAGGGGATTATTATGAAAAAATGTTTAAAAAATGAAAAAGGTTTTGTTATTTCATCTATGATAGTTATTTTAGGAGTATTACTTGCTGTATCTATAGGATCATATGTTTATTATTCAGCATCAAAGACAGTATATGATACAAATAATGCATTATCAGAACAGGAAACATCAGTATATAATATGGCATTAGTACCATATCTTGGCTCTAGTACAAGAGGAGCAAATGTAAGATCTTTGATTGATGCAGTTATAGCTAGTAATACATCTAATGCAGGACAAAGCGGAAAATTTATATCAATAGATGCTTCAAAACTTGATAGTTCAATTGGAGTTATTGGGGATGCCGGAACTAGTTTAAACACAACAGAATATGTAAATGAATATAATACAAAAATGAGTAGCCTTAAGACTAAAATAGAGGCCGGAAAAACATATAATGTTACTGCATCATATGATGTTGGTAGTGGACGTATAAAAGAAGTAATAATAGAAGAAAACTAAAGAAGAGGTAGAAATTTTGGAAGAATTATTTGAGGGAAATCAGGACTTAGTATATTGCCTAAATCAAGTAAATACGCTTATTTCAGAGATTGACAAGTTTAATAGCAAACTTAGAATTTGCAATAAAAATGCCAGTCTATTAGGCATAGGCAAAGTTTCTTTAAATAGTATTTTTCTAGAAGATATAGAAAGCCTAAAAAATATGTTTAATTCTTTAATAGAAAATTCTTATAATAATTCTGAAGAAATACAAAAAGCAAAAGAAGAGCTAGAAGTAAAGACTAAAGAAATTACAGAAGCAATAAAAAAAGAAAAAGAATACGTAGAGAAATCTCAAATAGAAGAAATATATCAAAAAGCACAAAGAGCAATTTATGTTGCAAAATGGAGAGCAAAAGAAAATGAAATAAGCTATTTAAATTATAAAGACAATTTTATATCTAAGATTACAGGAGAAGCAAAAAATAGAAAGTTATCTATTGAAAGAAAGAAGCTAGAGAGCGAACTTATTAAAAAAGAGTATTATGAAGAAGCTACTAAATATAATGGAGAATCTATAAGAGAAATAGTGCTAAAGTTAAGTAGTGTAGCAGAAAGAGATTATGATGTAATTAATTTAAAAGATAAGCTTATTAAAATTTATATGCTAGATGAGAGTACAATCAATTCTGTTCCTGAACTTGATTGGGTAAGTAGCAGTATTGTTCCATATGGATTTTTTGATAAGATAAAATATTATAGAACATTAAATAGAAATTTAAGTGCTATGATTTTATCACTTAAAGAAAAACTTTCTGGAAACAGATTTGATTCTTTTGAAGTAGAAGAAAACAAACTTCAAAAAGTAGAGAAAAAGCTATTTAGCTTAGAAAAAATAAATAAAGAAATTAAAAATCTTATTTCTGGAATAAAAATGAATTAATAAAATAAAGAAATAATCTAAAAATGCGATAAGTATTGTACTTACCGCATTTTTTTGGTATAATACTATTGCTTAAGAGAGGAAAGATAAATGAATTTTTTTGTAAATAAAAACCAAGTGAATGAAAATAAAATATATATAGAAGGAATGGATGTAAACCATATAAAAAATGTTTTAAGACATAAAGAAGGAGATATTTTAAATATAGTTTGCAAAGATTTAAATTTAAGCTATGAAGCAAAAATAGAAAACTTCTTAGAAAAACAAATAGAATGTATAGTTTTAAATAAAAAAGAAAATATAGATAAAGATTTAAGTATAGATATTTATCAAGGACTTCCAAAAGCAGATAAAATGGAAACTATAATTCAAAAATGTTCTGAACTAGGAGTTGATAAAATAATACCAGTTTCTATGAAAAGATGTGTTGTAAAGCTTGATAAAAAAGATGAAGAAAAGAAGATTTCAAGATGGCAGACAATTTCAGAAGTTGCAGCAAAACAATGTCAAAGAGAAGATATATTAAAAATAGAAAACCTTATAAATATAGAAACTGTATGTCAAAATATTGAAAAGTATGATATAGTATTAGTTGCATATGAAAAAGAAAACGAAAATTACTTAAAAAATGAAATAGAAAATATAAAAAATATTCATAAAGATAAAATAAGTCTAGCAGTAGTTATAGGACCAGAAGGAGGACTAGAAGATACAGAAGTAGAAAAATTAAAAGAAAATAACGCTAAGATAATTTCCTTAGGAAAAAGAATTTTAAGAACAGAAACTGCACCAATAGTAGTTTCAACAATACTTATGTATGAATTAGGTGATATTGGGGGAAAATATGGAACCAAATGAAGTAGAACAATTTCAGAAAGAAATAAGTACAAAAATTAGATTACCTAAAGAAGAAAAATATAAGATTTATGGAAAAATGTTTATAAATTTACTTTTAGCTGTAGCAGTTTTAGTTTATTTTATATTTTTAAATTTAGGATATTTAAAATTAGATACAAAAGTATTTAAAGTAGACTTAAAAGTTTTTGCTGTTATACTTCTTGGATTTACAATCTATTTCTTTGAAAGAGCTTATACTACAGGAAGAGGAACATATGTAGTACATAGCTTGGAGCTATTAGTTTTAAGTTTAGTTACTCTTTATATGCCTTATGTTTATTTTTATCAAAATGAATTAACACAAATAATATTTTCAACATCTGCTGTTTATATAGGTATATATTATATAATCAAATGTATATGTATGTATATAATTTATAGAAATAGATATATTCATAAAGCAAGTGATGTAAGAGAACTTCTTAAAGAAGAAAAAGTATCTTATTTAGATGAGGAAAGTACGAAGAAATTTACTGATAATAATAAAACAAAGTCTCCAAGAAAGACTACAAAGACTACTAAGAAAACAGCTAAAAAAGCTCCTAAAACAAGAAAAACTGTATCTAAAAAAGAAGAGCCTAAAAAGACTACAAAAAGAACTACTAAGAGTACTACAAAAACAACTAAATCAAAAGAGACAAAGACTAAAAAGACATCATCTACAAGAAAAACTAAAAGTAAATAAAATAAAAAGGTGGAAATTAAGTAATGATTAGAAGTATGACTGGATTTGGAAGAAGTAAATATGAGATAGAAGGCAGAGAATATCTTGTAGATATTAGATCTGTAAATCATAAGTATAATGATATATCAATAAAAATGCCAAGAGTAATCTCATATTTAGAAGATAAAGTTAGAAAAGAAATATTAGAAAATATCTCAAGAGGAAAAGTTGATGTTTTTATTTCTTTAGATGATTATAGTGAAAAAGGAAAAGAAATAAAACTAAATAAAGAACTTGCAAAAGCATATATTAAAGAGTTAAGAGAACTTGCAGAAGAGACAGATATTAGATGTGATATAAATGTTACTGAGATAACTAAATTTCCAGATGTTTTAAATTTAAAAGATGAAGAAAACGAAGAAGAAATGTGGGAAGAATTAAAAGTTGCATTAGATGAAGCAATTTCTAATTTTGTTTCCATGAGAGAAGTTGAAGGAAGCAAAATTAAGGAAGACTTGAAAAATAGAATTGAAAGTATTTCAAAAAAAGTTTCAGAAATTTCTGAATTTTCAGCTGGACTAATTGAAGAATATATAATAAAATTAAATGCAAGAGTAAAAGAGCTTATGAACACAGATATAATTGATGAAAATAGATTAGCTCAAGAAATAGTAATTTTTTCAGATAAGTCATCAATAGAAGAAGAACTTACTAGATTAAAAAGCCATATTGCTCAATTTTTAAATTTACTTGAGAAAGATTCTCCAGTAGGTAAAAAGTTTGACTTTATAATACAAGAGATGAATAGAGAAGTAAATACAATAGGATCAAAAGCAAACAGCTTAGATATAACAAATAGAGTTATAGAACTTAAGACAGAAATTGAAAATGTCAGAGAACAAATTCAAAATGTTGAATAGGGGTGAATTTTATGCAACTGATAAATATAGGATTTGGAAATATAGTATCTGCAAATAGAATAATATCTATCGTAAGTCCAGAATCTGCTCCAATTAAGAGATTAGTACAAGAAGCAAAAGATTCAAAGATGGCAATAGATGCAACTTATGGTAGAAGAACAAGAGCAGTACTTATAATGGATTCAGGTCATGTAATATTATCTGCAGTACAACCAGAAACAGTAGCAGGAAGATTAGATAAAGATGAAAAAGAAGTAGAAGAAGAGGAAAACGAATAGGGGGAATTTTAAAATGATGGTAAAACCAAGTGTAGGAGAATTATTAGAAAAAGTAGAAGACAGATATCAATTAGTTGTTATGACTTCAAGAAGAGCAAGACAACTAGCAGATGGAGCAATTCCTTTAACTAGTAAAAAAGAACATTCAAAAGTTACAATGGCAGCTCAAGAAATTGCAGATGGAAGCATTAGAATAGTAAAACCTAAAATAAAAGTAGAAGCTGAGGGAAAAGAAGAAAAAGAAGACAAAGAAGACAAAGAGAAAAAAGCAAAGAGTAAACCAAAAGCGAAAAAATAAAGAGGTAAAAGAGTATGCTAGTTATATTGTCAGGTGTGGCAGGAGCCGGAAAAGATACTATAAAAAAAGAATTAATGAAAAGAATGGATAATGTAGTATCACTTCCATCTTATACATCTAGGCCTAAAAGACCAGGAGATGAAGAAGGTGGAACATATCATTTTGTGTCTAAAGAAGAATTTGAAGAAATGCTAAAAAATGGCGATTTCTATGAATATGATGTACATCATAATAATTACTATGGAACATCAAAAAAATTATTAAATGAAAAAATATCAAGTGGTAAAATTATAGTAAAAGACATAGAAGTAAATGGTACAGAACATTTAAAAGAAATCCTAAAAGATGATACAAAAGTAGTTACAATCTTTTTAAGAGTTCCTAAAGAAGAACTAAAAAGAAGACTAGAAGAAAGAATAGATAAACCAGATCCTGCTGAAATAAAATTAAGACTTAATAGATTCGATTATGAAGAATCAAAAATCGGAATTTATGATTATGTTATTAAAAATAATGATTTGGAAAAGACTGTTCAAATTATTATGACAATTATTGAAAATGAAGCACGTATTGAAAATGCAGAGTTTTAAAATAAAAGTAAAAAGTATATAAATATAGAAAATGCTCTATACTTATATACTTTTTCTTGCTTAAATGCCATAAACTTTGATATACTATGTAAATCGGAGGGACAAATGATTGCACAAATTATCATAAATAGTAATGCAAGAGCTTTAAATAAAATATTTGATTACATAGTACCAAGTACTTTAGAAAAAGAAGTAAAACTTGGTAATAGGGTTTTTGTGCCTTTTGGAAATGGAAACAAAATAGAAGAGGGATATATTATAGGATTCATAGATTCATCAGAATTTGCAAATAAAGAGATTGCAAGAATAGAAGATGGAATTTTAACAGAAAATAATATAAAACTTGCAAAACTTATGTCAATGAAGTACTTTTGCAATATTTCAGATTGCATAAAACTAATGCTTCCTCCAGGAGATACTAGTAAAAAGTTAGAATCTAGAATTAAAGATAAAAAATTAAATTTTGTATATTTAAATAAAGAAATAGATGAAATTGAATTAGATATTGAAACAAAAACATTAAAAAGTGAAAAACAAATTAAGCTTTTAAGATTTTTAGAAGAAAATGATGGAACAAATATATCAGACTTAGAAGCTATTACAGAAGTTAGCAAATCTATCATGAAGACACTAGAAAAAAACGGATATATAGAAATTATAGAAGAAAAAGTTGAGAGAAATCCATTTATACATAAAAAAATAAAAAGAGATGAGAAATTAAAACTAACTGATGAACAACAAGAAGTATTTGATACTATAAACTTTATGATAGAAAATAATGAATTTTCTGAATTTTTACTTCACCGGAGTTACTGGATCCCGGAAAAACAGAAATATATATGCAATTAATAGAAAGTGTAATAGAAAAAGGAAAGACAGCAATAATGCTAGTTCCAGAAATATCACTTACTCCTCAGATGGTAGACAGATTTTTAGCAAGATTTGGAGAAGGAATAGTTGCTGTACTTCATAGCAAATTATCTGTTGGAGAAAGATTTGATGAATGGAATAAAATTAAAAATAAGAAAGCCAAAATTGTTATAGGAGCAAGGTCTGCTATATTTGCTCCAATTGAAAATTTAGGAATTATAATAATAGATGAGTCTCATGATGATTCATATAAATCAGATATGACTCCAAGATATAATGCAAAAGATTTAGCAAGATATATTGCAAAAGAAAATAATGCCGTTTTTTTAGGAGGAAGTGCTACACCTGACATAGTAGATTACTATAAAGCAAAAAATAAAAATATAGAGCTTTTAAGCTTAAATAAAAGGGCAAATAATTCATCACTTCCCAAAATAGAAATAGTAGATTTAAGACAAGAACTTGCTATTCGGTAATAAATCTATGCTATCTCAAAAACTTCAGAAAGAAATATTAAAAAATATTGAAAATAAAAAACAAACAATCTTATTTTTAAATAGAAGAGGATATTCAACTTTTGTAATGTGTAGAGAATGTGGATATACTGTAAAATGCCCTAACTGCGACATTACTCTTACATATCACATGTATGGAAATAAGTTAAAATGTCATTATTGTGGATATGAAACATTTCCAGCAAAAACTTGCCCTAACTGTAATAGTAATAAAATTAAATATTTTGGTACAGGAACTCAAAAACTAGAAGATGAAGTGAAAAAAATATTTCCGAATGCTTCTACTATAAGAATGGATATAGATACTGTTTCAAAGAAAAACGGACATGAGGAAATTTTATCCAAATTTAAAGATGAGAATATTGATATATTAATTGGAACTCAAATGATAGCAAAAGGACATCATTTTCCAAATGTTACTCTAGTTCGGAGTAGTAGCAGCAGATATGGGACTAAATATAGAAGATTATAGAGCAGTAGAAAGAACATTTCAGACTATAACTCAAGTATCAGGAAGAGCTGGAAGAGAAAAAGAAGAGGGAAAAGTTATAGTCCAAACTTACAATCCTGAAAATTATGCAATATCTTTAGCTAAGAATCAAGACTATAAAAAGTTTTATGAAACGGAAATAGAACTTAGAAAAAGGTTGAATTATCCGCCTTTTTGCGATATAATATGTATCAGGGTTAATTCAAAAAGATTAGATGAAGTACCAAAAATTAGTGAGATAATTTATAAAAAAATAGCAAATGTCAAATATAAAAACATAAATATTTTTAAACCAGTTCCGGCTCCGATTGACAAAATAAAAAATACATATAGATGGAGAATTATTATAAAATGCAAATTAGATAGAAATGTTTTAAAAATAATAGATGAAGCAGTAAAAGAAGTAGATAAATATAAATTTGATTGTGCAAGTTGTATTGTAGATATAAATCCTACAAACATGAGTTAGAAATAGGAGGAAAATTAATGGCTATTAGAAATTTAAGATATGAAGGAGACGAAATACTAAAAAAAGTATCAAAAGAGGTAGATGTAATAGACGATAAAGTAAAAGAGCTCGTAGAAGATATGTTTGATACAATGCATAAAGCAGATGGCCTTGGACTTGCTGCAGTACAAGTCGGTGTCTTGAAGAGAATAGTAGTTATAGATCTTTATGATGGTCAGTCAAAATTTGTTTTGATAAATCCTAAAATATTAAAGTTTGAAGGAGAAAAAGTACCTTCTGAAGAAGGATGTTTAAGTTTTCCAAATCAATTTGGACAAGTTGAAAGATATGAAAAAGTAACTGTAGAAGCTCTAGGATTAGACGGAAAGAAATTTACATTAGAAGCAAAAGAACTTTTAGCTCAATGTATACAACACGAATGTGATCATTTAGACGGACATGTATTTAAAGAGAAAATAATACCAGGAACATTTGAAGTTGTAACTCCAGAAGATATTGAAAATAGTAAGAAAAATAAAAATTAATTTTAGAGAGGCAAATAAATGTTAAATATTGTTTTTATGGGGACTCCAGATTTTGCAAGAGAGTCTTTAAAAGCCTTAGTTGAAAAAGGACATAATATTTTATATGTTGTAACTAATCCAGATAAACCTAAGGGAAGAGGAATGAAAATGAGCTATTCTCCAGTAAAAGAATATGCTCTAGAGAATAATTTAAATATAGAACAACCATTAAAAGTAAGAGATAATGTAGAATTTATAGAAAAATTAAAAAGCTTAAATCCAGACTTAATATGTGTTGTAGCTTATGGAAAAATTATACCAGAAGAGATTTTAAATATACCAAAACTTGGATGCATTAATGTACATGGATCACTTCTTCCAAAATATAGAGGAGCAGCTCCAATTCAATGGGCTGTAATAAATGGTGAAAAAGAAACTGGAATTACTACTATGTATATGGATAAAGGAATGGATACAGGAGATATGATATTAAAAGAAAGAGTTTCTATTGGAGAAGATGAGACATCAGGAGAGCTTTGGGATAGACTTTCAAAAATAGGTGCTAATCTTTTAATTAAGACAATAGAACAAGTTGAAAATGGTACAGTAAAAAGAGAAAAACAATCAGATGATTTTACTTTAGCACCAATGCTAAAAAAAGAAATGGCTAAAATTGATTTTGAATCAAAGACCGCTTGCGAGATAAAAAATTTAGTCAGAGGTTTAAATCCAATAATGGGTGCATATACTTTTTATAAAGAAAAGATGTTAAAATTTTGGAAAGTAAAAGTTCTAGAGGATAATGAAAAAGATTTACCATTTGGTACAATTATAAAAGCAAACGATAAAGAAGGATTATTTATAAAAGCAAAAGAAGGAATAATTTCTGTTATAGAAATACAAGGAGAAAACTCTAAAAGAATGCCTATTAAAGATTTCTTAAGAGGAAATAAATTAGAAGAGGGATATAAATTTTAAAGTTTTAATGTCTTTTGTTGTAAATATGAGGTATAATTGATATACTAATTTAAAAGTAAATTAGTATATATGGAGGTTTTAATGGAAAACGAAGAAAATACTAATGTAAAAGATACAGAAGAGTTAGCTAGTGTTGATGATTCTGGAATAAAAATTTCTGAGGATGTTGTTTCTGTAATTGCTGGTGTTGCTGCTTCTGAAGTGCCAGGAGTTTGCGGAAGAACAGGTGGACTTGGTATTACCGAAGTGTTTGGAAAAAAGAATATGTCAAAAGGAATTAAAGCAGAAATAAATGACAAAGAAGCAAAAATAGATGTAAACATTATTGTTGAATATGGTGTTAGAATTCCAGATATTGCTTTTGAAATTCAAAATAGAGTAAAAAAAGCTGTAGAGTCAATGACAGGACTTAAAGTTTTAGAAGTAAATATTCATGTTCAAGGAGTTCAAGTAATTTCAAAAGAAAAAGCACCGGAAGAAAAAGATGTAGATATTATAGAATAATTTTTTGTTAGGAGAAGTAAAAAATGAAGTTGTTTGATAGATTTAGTTATAAAGTATTTTCTTTAATTGTACTTGGATTATCATTAATACTTGGACTTGCCTCAGTAGGAGTTTTAAGTTATGAAAGCCTTCTAGATAGCTTATCACATATATTAGAGCAATATTTTATAGCTTCTATAATTGTACTTGTAGTATTTTTTGTATGGGCAATAAGAAGTGTAATTTATGGTGGAAAAAGTTCAAGAGAGACAAGCAGTGGTATTTTACTTGAAAATAAAAATGGCAAACTTTTAATTACTAGAGAATCAATTAGTAATCTGATTGAGACTGTAGTAGAAGAAAATAAAGAAATATCAAATGTCTCAACTAAATTAGAATTTGATGAAAACAATAATATAAATGTTTATTTAAACTTTTCTGTTGGATTAAATGCATCTGTAAAAGATATTACAGCAGAAGTTCAAACTAAGATAAAAGACTCAGTAAAGAAAACAACAGATTTAGATATAAAAGAAATAAACATAAAAATAAAAAATATAGAAAAATTAGGAATGCAGGAATAAATTGTAAGTAGAAGGAGGAGCTTTTATGGAAAATATAAAAGAGTTTTTGATTCACTACAGATACCAAATAATAGGAGCTTTAATTGCAATACTACTACTTTGCACTGGAATATATAAAATAGTGCTTGCTATTTTAATTATTGCAGCTGGAATTTATGCAGGTTACTACTTCGGAAAAAATAAAGAAGATATAAAAGATAAATTAAAAAATTTAATAGATAAACTGTAAAATAGGAGAGAAAAAAAGAAGATGAATAGATCACTTTCAAGAGAACTTGCATTTAAACTACTATATGAACTTGAAGTTCAAAAAGAAAATGTAGAAGAACAGATAGATTTATATATAGAAAATAATGAAATAGAAGATGACAATACTGCAAATTACATTAGAGAAATATCAAAAGGAATTAATAAAAATAAAGAAGATATTGAAAATCTAATTAGTAAAAACTTAAAAAAAGATTGGACGATTGAAAGAATTTCAAAAGTAAATCTTGCGATATTGAAACTTGCAATTTATGAAATTAAATATATGCAACTTCCATATAAAGTTGGAATAAATGAAGCAGTTGAAATTGCTAAAAAGTATGGAGAAGATTCTTCTAAAAATTTCATAAATGGAGTACTTGCTAGTATTGTAAATGAAGAAAATAAATAGTGAGGGAAAAGATGAACATAGAACCCATATCAGTAAGTGATTTAAATAAATATGTAAAAGATATGGTAGCAGAAGATGAATTTTTAAATAATGTATTTGTTAAAGGCGAAATATCTAATTTTAAACATCATTATACAGGTCATATGTATTTTACTTTAAAAGATGATAAGTCTTTAATAAAATGTATTATGTTTAAATCATCTACTGCTACTCTTACGTTTATGCCAAAAGATGGAATGAAGGTAAATGTTTTAGGTACAGTATCTGTATTTGAAAGAGATGGTGTATATCAAATATACTGCAAAGCAATGCAAGAAGATGGAGTAGGAGATCTTTATGCAAAATATAATGAGCTTAAAAATAAGTTAGAAGAAGAGGGATTATTTGATGAAGCTCATAAAAAGCAAATTCCTTTTATGCCAAAGGTTATTGGAGTATTAACATCTCAAACAGGATCTGTTATAAAAGATATAATAAATGTTTCTACAAGGAGAAATCCCAATGTATATATAAGACTATTTCCTGTCCCAGTTCAAGGAGAAGGAGCTGGAGAAAAAATAGCAAGAGCAATAAAAATAATGAATGAAAAAAAGCTTGCTGATGTTTTGATTTTAGCAAGAGGCGGAGGATCTTTAGAAGACCTATGGCCTTTTAATGAAGAAGTTGTTGCAAGAGCGATATATGAATCTAAGCTTCCAATAATATCAGCAGTGGGACATGAAACAGATTTTAGTATATCTGATTTCGTAGCAGACTTAAGAGCACCAACACCTTCTGCAGCAGCTGAGCTTGCCGTAACAGATGTATTTGATTTAGAGGATAGAATTCATTTATATGAAAAAAGATTCAAAATTTTGCTAAATAGAAAACTAGAGTTTATGAAACTTAGATATGAAAAATGTATGAACTCAAAAGCATTTACAAATCCAAAGCAAAAAGTAAATGATGAATATATAAGAATTGATAATCTAATAAAAGAAATAGAAAAAGGAATAAAAGAAAAAGTACATGATTGTAAAATAAAATCTATAGAGCTTATGACAAGACTAGATACCTTAAGTCCACTTAAGACATTATCTAGAGGATATTGTATGACAGAATATGAAGGAAAAATTATTAAATCTAAAAAAGATTTAAAAAAAGATATGCAGCTTAATGTAAGATATACAGATGGAGATGCTAAAGTTAAGGTAATTTAAAATTTTGGAGGAATTTGAAATGAAGGAAGAAAAGAGTTTTGAAGAACTAATGGATGATTTAGAAAATATTTCTCAAATGTTAGAAAGTGATAAATTAAATTTAGATGAGTCAATTAAGAAATTTGAAGAAGGTATGAAGATATCTAAAAAATGTACAGAAATGTTAGATAATGCAGAAAAGAAAATTAATATACTACTTGAGAAAAATGGAGAAGTAGAGGAAGAAGAATTTAAAACAGGGGAAGAATAAAAATGTTTAAAGAAATATTTACAAATAAGTTTGTATACATACCAGTACTTTTATGGCTATGTATACAAACATCAAAAGTAATAGTAGATTTAATTAAAAATAAAAAGTTTAATTTTAAAAGAGTATTTGGAGCAGGAGGAATGCCTTCTTCTCATAGTGCAGTAGTATGTGCTCTTGCTATGTTAATTGGAAAAGAGTATGGATTTGGCTCTGGTATATTTGCAGTATCACTTATATTTGCTTTTGTAGTAATGTATGATGCTGCAGGAATCAGAAGAGCAGCACGGAAAGCAAGCTGCACTTTTAAATAAAATAATAGAAACACCAGGACTTAAATTAAATGAAGTTCAAGAAAGATTAGTTGAAGTGTTAGGGCATACGCCATTTCAAGTTATTGTTGGAGCAATAATTGGAGTTGTGATTCGGACTTATTTTTTAAAATATCTTGTAAAAAAATTATACCTGTTATATAAAATAGATAGGTATATTTTTTTACTAAAATTATGTTTTTAAGGAGGAAAAATATGAAAGATATTGATATTGCAAGAAGTGTAGAAAAAGTAAAAATAACAGATATTACGAAAAAATTAAATATTGATGAAGAGTATATAGAACAATATGGTAAATATAAAGCAAAAATTTCAAACGAGATATTTAAAAAATTAGAAAACAAGAAAAATGGAAAACTTGTACTTGTAACTTCTATAAATCCAACACCACTAGGAGAAGGAAAAACTACTATAGCAATTGGTTTAGCTGATGGATTAAATAGAATAAAGAAAAATGCCATTTTAGCATTAAGAGAACCATCTCTTGGTCCTGTTTTTGGAATAAAAGGTGGTGCAACAGGTGGAGGATATGCTCAAATAGTTCCAATGGAAGATATAAACTTACATTTTACAGGAGACATTCATGCAATAACTTCAGCTAATAACTTATTATCTGCAATGATTGATAATCATATTTTTCAAGGAAATGAACTTAAGATAAAAAAAGTAATTTGGAAAAGATGTGTAGATTTAAATGATAGAAAATTAAGAAAAATTAAAGTAGGTCTTTCAAATGAAAATGGAATGACTGAAAGAGATGATGGATTTGACATTTCTGTTGCTTCTGAAATAATGGCAATCTTTTGCTTAGCAACAGACCTAAAAGATTTAAAAAGAAGAATCGGAAATATAATTATTGGATACAATGAAGATGATAAGCCAGTATTTGCAAAAGATTTAAAAGCAGAAGGAGCTATGACAGTACTTCTTAAAGATGCTTTTAATCCAAATATTGTTCAAACATTAGAAAAAACTCCTGCAATAGTTCATGGTGGACCATTTGCAAATATTGCTCATGGATGTAACAGTATAATTGCAACTAAGCTTGCTATGAAACTTGGAGATTATGCAGTAACAGAAGCAGGATTTGGTGCTGATCTTGGCGCTGAAAAATTCTTAGATATAAAATGTAGAAAAGCAGGACTTACTCCTGATGCAGTAGTTTGCGTTGCTACAATAAAAGCATTAAAGTATCATGGAGGACAAGATATTAAAGATATTGAAAAAGAAGATTTACAATATCTTGAAATTGGTATAGAAAACTTATTAAAACATGTTGATAATTTAAAAGAAAAATATGGATTAAATGTAGTAGTTGCTATAAATAGATATTTGCAAGATACTGAAAATGAAATTAAGCTTCTAGAAGAAAAACTAAAAGAAAAAGGTGTAGAACTTAGTCTTGCTGAAGTATGGGCAAAAGGTGGAGAAGGTGCAATTGATTTAGCAGAAAAAGTAGTAAAACTTTGTGAAAAAAATAATAACTTTACTTTTATGTATGAAGATGAAGATAGCATAGAAGAGAAAATAAGAAAGGTTGCAACAAAAGTTTATGGAGCAGAGGATATTGAAATTTCTGAAGAAGCTAAAAAGGAGCTTGAAGAAATTAGAAATTTAGGAATTGATATTTCAAAATATCCAGTATGCATTGCAAAGACTCAATATTCTTTATCAGATAATCCAAAGAATTTACTTTGCAAAGATCCATTCAAAATTCATGTAAGAGAAATTATATTAAAAAATGGAGCAGAGTTTATAGTAGCAATTACAGGCAACATATTTACAATGCCAGGACTTCCAAAAGTTCCTGCTGCAGAAAATATTGATATAGATGAAAATGGAAACATTGTAGGAATCTTCTAGAAATTAGAAAAAATAAAACAAAAAGTCAAATAAAATAATAAGAAAAATAAAAAATCAAATATGAATAAAACACTTCTACTTGGTAAAAATAATAAAAATTAGGAAAATTAATTATTTTTAAGTAGAGGTGTTTTTATTGAAAATAGGAAAGAAAATAATAATATCAATTTTTGCTGTGCTTCTTATAGGAATAATAGCTTCAATTTTTTATGCTATAAATTTAAATCAAGTAAGTTATGCTTTATCAAAATATGGATCTAGTGGATCTGAAGTAAGAACTATACAAGAAAAGTTAAAAAGATGGGGATATTATAGTGGAAATGTAGATGGTATTTATGGAACAAAAACTGTTACTGCTGTAAAAAGTTTTCAAAGAAAAAATGGACTTAAAGTAGATGGAATAGCAGGAGAAAAAACTTTAGCCAAAATGGGAATGACATCTAGCAAGAATACTTCAAATAGCTCAAATACAACATCAAGTGATACAAATCTTTTAAGTAGAATTATTTATGCAGAAGCAAGAGGAGAACCGTATTCTGGACAAGTAGCAGTAGGAGCTGTTGTATTAAATAGAGTTGCAAGTTCATCATATCCAAATACAATTTCAGGAGTTATTTATCAATCAGGAGCATTTGATGCTGTAAGAGATGGTCAAATAAATATGAAGCCAGATTCAACAGCAATAAGTGCTGCAAAAGATGCAATAAACGGCTGGGATCCATCATATGGTTGTACTTTTTATTTTAATCCAGCAACTGCAACTAGTAAGTGGATATGGTCTAAGACTCAAGTTGTAAAGATTGGAAAACATATCTTCTGTAAAGACTAAAGTAGAAAAAATAAAATAAAATGTGTAAGGGCTGCCATTACTGTATGGCAGCCCTATGTCAACATTAACGTGTACAAATAACTAGCGATTTTCTAAATGAAATCCTCCGATTGAGCCCTGATAGATATAGAGCTTAGCTACCATTCCGACTCTAGCGTTCAGCCAGACGTCTTCAAAATAGCTACAGCAAAATCTGTCAATGCTGTAAGTACCGTGGTTTTCAAATGTGAGGAAAATCTCTGGACTAGGATCGATAATATCGAGATTTCCTACTTTCCGGATTGAAACGATTTTGTCGGTTACTACTCCATTTTCATTACTTGGACGATTCATGGTGACACCCCCCTCTCTTAAAAACGTAGACTTAACATAACAATGAAATATCCCTTAAGAGATTATTCAATCAAAGGTAGTAAAATTATATCATACGTGTCAAGAAAAAATGAAGAAAATAACTTTTTTTATTTTCTTCATTTTTATTTTAATAGTTTAATATTATTTTTTCTATTTACTTTTTATATTTATTAAAATTCACAATTCTTTGGAGTTCTAGGGAATGGAATTACATCTCTTATATTTGAGATTCCTGTTAAATACATCATCATTCTTTCAAATCCAAGTCCAAATCCTGCATGAGGAGTACTACCATATTTTCTAAGATCTAGATACCACCAATAATCTTCTTCTTTTAGTCCTAAATCTTTCATTCTTTGTCTTAATTTTTCTAAATCATCTTCTCTTTGACTACCACCAATTAGTTCCCCAATTCCAGGAACTAAAAGATCAGTTGCAGCAACTGTTTTTCCATCAGGATTTTGTTTCATATAAAAGGCCTTTATTTCTGAAGGATAATCTGTAACAAATACAGGTTTTCCAAATACTACTTCACTTAAATATCTTTCATGTTCTGTTTGAATATCTGTACCCCAATGAACTTTATATTCAAATTTATCATTTACTTTTTCAAGTTCTTTTATAGCATCTGTATAAGTAATTCTACCAAAATCTGAATTTATAACATGATTTAATCTATCTAGCAATCCGTTAGATATAAATTTATCAAAAAATTCCATTTCTTCTTTAGCATTTTCTAGTACATAAGAAATTATATATTTTACCATATCTTCAGCTAAATCCATATCATCATTTAAGTCTGCAAAGCATATTTCAGGTTCTATCATCCAAAATTCTGCTGCATGTTTTACAGTATTTGAATTTTCAGCTCTAAATGTTGGACCAAATGTATAAACATTTCTAAAAGCAAAAGCATATGTTTCAACATCAAGTTGTCCACTTACTGTTAAGTGAGCAGGTCTTCCAAAGAAATCTTTTGAATTATCTACTTTTCCGCTCATCTGTTTTTGGAACATTTTCTAAATCTAAAGTTGTTACTCTAAACATTTCTCCAGCACCTTCTGCATCACTTGATGTTAGAATAGGAGAGTGAACATATACAAAGTTTCTTTCTTGGAAGAATTTGTGTATTGCATATGATAAAAGAGAACGAACTCTAAATACAGCATTAAAAGTGTTTGTTCTTGGTCTTAAATGTGCAATTGTTCTTAAATATTCTACTGAGTGTCTTTTCTTTTGAAGAGGATATTCTGGATCTGAGACATTTAGTATTTCGATTTTGCTTGCGTGAACTTCAAAAGGTTGTTTTGCATTTTCTGTAATTAAAAGCTTTCCAGTAACTACTACGGAAGAACTGATTGTAAGCTTTGTTATATCTTTAAAATTATCTAAAGTATCATTAAAAACGATTTGTAGATTTTTAAAAAAGCTACCATCATTTAATTCTATAAAACCAAAAGTTTTAGAATCTCTTAATGTTCTAACCCATCCGTGATACTGTTATTTCTTTATCAGAATATTTTTCTTTATTCTTAAATAAGTCTTTTATTAAGGTACTTTCCATAAAATATTTATCCTCCAAAATCTAATTTAAATTTATATCGAATACATTATATAAGCTTTTTCTTTGTTTTTCAATACTTATAGATTATATTTGAAATTGACTTAAATACTTTAAAGTAAAAAAATTATGTGATATACTTTTTTATATTAAATTAGGAGATTTTTAAATTGAATAAAGAGAATAGCTTATCTAAAAAAAGTGTTAAAATTAAATTTAAATATTCTAAAGATGAATATATAAAATCTAGAAGAAAATATTTAAGAAAGAGTAATACTATTTCAAATGGAAATATTATATTTATACTTCTTATGACAATTCTAGAAATTGTGTTTTTAATAATTCATGAATTATTTTTTGCAATAATTATAGGAATACTTCTTGTTTTATCATATGTAATGCTTTATATGTTATATTTTGTAACTCCTAAAAAACAATATGATAAAACTAATTTTTTAAAGGAAGAAATGGAAATAGAGTTTAATGAAAAGGGTATTATATCTATAATAAAAAATATAAAAACTAAAACAAATTGGGATGTGATCAGTAATATTTGGGAAAGTAAAGATTTTTTATTTTTAATACAAGAAAAGATGAGCTATACAGTAATTCCGAAAAGAGCGTTTGAAAATAGTTATCAATTAATAGATATACAAAATATGTACTTAAAAGGAAATGAATTTGGAAAATATAAAAACATATAAAAAATATATTTTATTAAATTTGTAAATTAATATAGATAAATGAGAGAGGAAAAATATGAAAATTATATTAGCATCTGGTTCTCCTAGAAGAAAAGAACTTTTATCAGAAATGTTTGAAGATTATGAAGTAATTCCAAGTGATTTTGACGAAAATACTCTAAAAGAAAAAATAGAGGACCCAGGAGTACTTGTAGAAGAGCTTTCTTTAGGAAAAGCAAAAGATGTAGAAAATAAAATAAATAAAGAAAAAGATTATAAAGAATATGTTATAATTGCGGCAGATACTTTAGTATACTTTGAAAAAACAGGACTTGGAAAACCAGGAACTTCTGAAAAAGCTTATGAAATGCTATCTAATCTTCAAGGAAAAGAAAATTATGTTTATACAGGGCTTTGCATAATAATAAAAAAAGAAAATGAAAAAGAAAAAATATATAGTGATTACACTAAATCTACTGTTAAGATGAAAAAAATGACAGATGAAGATATAAAAGAATACATAGCTACAAAAGAGCCATTAGATAAAGCAGGAGCATATGCAATACAAGGTATTGGAAGAAAATATGTTGAAAATTTGGATGGTAATTTTAATGCAGTTGTAGGATTAGATACTACAAAACTAAAAGATATATTAAGAAAAAATGATATTTTAAAATAATAAAAGATTGAAATTAAGGAGATTTATATGTTTGGCTTTTCACTTATAACTGGATTTTTAGCATCTTTATTATATATTGGTAAATATATAGTAAAAGAAAAACGAGCTTTGCTTATTATTTCAATGGGAATATTTTTATTTTTTGGAGTTACTTTTTTAATGCTTGGATCTAATGCTGGAGCAATAATTTCAATGCTAATTGGTATTGAATTTATGGCAGTATATTTTTATAAGATACAAGATAAAGATTTTCCAAACAAAGCTTTGATAGGGTTTATTGTTGCATTTATAATATTTGAAATTTTTACTTTTAAGGATATATTTGATATTATTCCACTTATTGTTGCTTTTATATGCACATATTATTTATATAATGATAATAGAACTTTATATAGAATTTTAGAGCTTATAAATTTTGCACTTTGGAGTATATATTCAGTTCATATTACAGCATATACAATACTTGTTGGAACATTCATATTGATAGCTCTTTATTTAGTAGATATTTATAGATTTGACATAAAAAAAGAAACAGAGCCTATGGTGGAACTTGAATTAAACTTTGCAGAAGATGAAAAAGAGAAAAGAAAAGAAGAGGAAAATACGGATAATATTTTACTTACAAGTAGTTTACTTTCAGGAGAAAGAAAAGAAAAAAGAACGATTAAAAAAGTTTTATTTAATAACTTTTCAGTAAAGAATTATAAAAAAATAAAAAGAAGGTAAAAGAAAGTTTAAATGCTTTCTTTTTTCTATTGCAAAATATAGGATACTAGTATATAATTGTTGATATTCTAAGGTAAAGGAGAGATACATATGTCATACGATTTTAAAAAAGTAGAAAAAAAATGGCAAGAAAAATGGGAAAAAGAAGGAACATTTAATGCAAAAAATGACTTTTCAATGCCAAAATGGTATGGACTTATTGAATTCCCTTATCCATCAGGACAAGGTCTTCATGTAGGTCATCCTAGAAGTTATACAGCATTAGATATAGTTGCAAGAAAAAAGAGACTGCAAGGATACAATGTACTCTATCCTATAGGATTCGATGCTTTTGGCCTTCCAGCTGAAAATTATGCTATGAAGAACCATATACATCCAAGAATAACAACAGAAAATAATATAAATCATTTTAGACAACAATTAAAATCACTTGGATTTTCATTTGATTGGTCAAGAGAAGTAAATACAACAGATCCAAATTATTATAAATGGACTCAATGGATATTTATTCAGCTATATAAAAAAGGTCTAGCATATAAAGCTACAATGCCAATTAACTTCTGTACAGGATGTAAAGTAGGACTTGCTAATGAAGAGGTTGTAAATGGCGTATGCGAAAGATGTGGAAGTCCTGTTGTACAAAAAGAGAAGAGTCAATGGATGCTTAAGATTACAGAATATGCACAAAGACTTATTGATGATTTAAAAGATGTAGATTTCTTAGATAAAATTAAAGCTCAACAAATTAACTGGATTGGAAGAAGTGAAGGAGCAGAAGTTGAATTTAAATTAGATAATGTAGATGAATCTTTAAAAGTATATACAACAAGACCAGATACAATTTTTGGTGTTACTTATATGGTAATTGCACCAGAACATAAATTAATAGAAAAATATAAAGATAAAATAGAAAACTTAGATGAAGTAAATGAATATAAGAGAAAAGCATCTTTAAAATCTGATTTTGAAAGATCAGAACTTAATAAAGAAAAGACTGGTGTAGAGATTAAAGGAATAAAAGTAATTAATCCTTTAACAGGAGAAAAAGTACCGCTTTGGATTTCTGATTATGTATTAAGTACTTATGGTACAGGAGCTATTATGGCAGTACCATGTCATGATGATAGAGATTTTGAATTCGCAAAGAAATTTAATTTACCAATAAAACAAGTAATAGCACCAAAATTCTTAGATGAGAAAAATCCTCCAAGAAAAGATGCAAAAGATACAAAAAGACATGTTACAACTTGTATAATAAAACATCCAAAAGAAGATAAGTTCCTAGTACTTAAATATAAAGATAGAGAATGGCAAAGTTTAGTAATGGGCGGAATAGAAGAAAATGAAACAGTAATAGATGCTGCTATTCGTGAAATGACAGAAGAGACAGGATATTTTGATGTTAAAAATTCTTATCAAATAAATGCTACTACTTGTGATAAATTCTATGCAGCTCATAAAGAAGTAAACAGAGAAATAGTACAAGAATGTACAGTAATAGAACTTAATTCATTAGATAAAAAAGATGTATCTGAGGAAGAAGAAAATAAATATGAAAAAGTTTGGGTAGAAAAAGATAAACTTTTAGATTATATAAATATCGAAAGTCAAAAATTCCAAATAGATATGTTCTTAAATGAAAAAGCATTTACTGAACTTGATGGTGCAGTAGCAATAAATTCTGATTTCTTAAATGGACTTTCTGCAGAAGAGGCAAAGAAAAAGGCTACAGAGTATGTTAAGAAAGAAGGACTTGGAGAAAAACAAGTTAATTATAAACTTCGTGATTGGGTATTTTCACGTCAAAGATATTGGGGTGAACCAATTCCAATGGTATATTGTGATGACTGCGGTTGGAATCCAATAGATGAAAAAGAGCTTCCACTTGTTCTTCCAGAAATAGAAGATTACGAGCCAGGAGAAAATGGTGAATCACCACTTTCTAAAAAACCAGAATGGATAAAAACAAAATGTCCTAAATGCGGAAAAGATGCTAGAAGAGAAACTGATACAATGCCTCAATGGGCAGGATCTTCTTGGTATTTCTTAAGATATATGGATCCACATAATAATGATGCTTTAGCTTCAAAAGAAGCACTAGAATATTGGTCTCCAATTGATTGGTATAATGGTGGAATGGAACATACAACACTTCACTTATTATATTCAAGATTTTGGCATAAATTCTTATATGATATAGGAGTTGTTCCAACTAAAGAACCATATCAAAAGAGAACTTCTCATGGTATGATTTTAGGTGGAAATGGTGAAAAAATGTCTAAATCTAAAGGAAATGTTATAAATCCAGATGATATAGTAGAAGAATTTGGAGCAGACAGCTTTAGAGTTTATGAGATGTTTATGGGACCATTTGATCAAACAGCACCTTGGTCTATGGAAAGTATTAGAGGATGTAGCAAATTCTTAGATAGAGTATGGAATTTAAAAGATAAAGTAGTAGAAAAAGAAGAATATTCGCCAAAATTTGAATCAATGATGCATAAAGCAATTAAAAAAGTATCAGAAGATATTGAAGAGATGAAGTTTAATACTGCTGTTGCAACATTTATGACAATGGTTAATGAATTTTCTAAAGAAAAAGAAATAACAAAAGGAGAATATAAAACTTTCTTAATCTTATTAAATCCATTTGCACCACATATGACAGAAGAATTATTTAAAGAAATAGGAGAAGAAAAAGATATTTCTGAGACATCTTGGCCAACATATGATGAAGCAAAAACAATAGATGATGAAATAGAAATTCCAATTCAGATGAATGGAAAATTAAAAACTACAGTTAAAGTTTCAAAAGATGCAACTGAAGATGAAGTTAAAGAAGTTGTAAAAGAAAATGAAACAGTTAAACAGTTATTAAAAGATAAAACTGTAGTAAAGGAAATTTATGTTCCAGGAAAAATATTTAATATTGTTGTTAAATAGTATAAAAAATATAAAAGAAAAGGCACACCGGAAGCTTCAAGAGTAGCTTCTAGTGTGCCTTTTAAGACGCGGATTAAATAGAAATGGAAAATTCAAAATTGTTTTTATCAAACTCTCTTTTTGTAGCTCCAAAATCGGTTAAGATTTTCTGAGAGACTACATTATCCTTATGAACCTGAAAAATTGCAGAAGAGATGTGGGGCATATACACCTTGATGTAATTAAGAAGTCCAGAAAGAGTTTCTTTTGCATACCCTCTGTTTCTAAATTCCTTCTTGGTGATGTATTCGATAAGAACACTATTTGGTGGATATGAGTAAAAATTGATGTAGCCAATGATTTGCTTTGAACTTTTTTCTATTACTGCAAAACACCGGTCGTAATTTGTGTTCTGATGCAGAATAGTTTCAAAAAAATCATAGGCATCTGTAGTAGTTGCTAAGTTACCAAAATACTTTGTTACCTCAGAGTCTCTGACAATTTCCAGAAAGGAACTGATATCCGTCTGTCTAAATGGTCGTAAGTTCAACCGTATAGTGTCAAACGAGTCTTTATAAAACATGTTTGGCATACCTCCTATAAAATTTTCTAACAATTATAGCATGGTATATAAAAAAAGTAAAATTTATTGCTTTTTAATTTTAGGTTTAGATACTAGAGATGCAATATATCCAAAGAAAATTGCAGCTGCAATTCCTCCTGCGCAAGCTTTTATACCTCCTGTAAAAACACCTAAAAATCCAGATGAATGAATTTCTTCAATTACACCTTTTGAAAGATTATATCCAAATCCTGTAAGAGGAACGGTAGCTCCGTGCTCCTGCAAAATCAACTAAATATTTATATATTCCGAAGTCCACCTAAAATACAGCCTAAAGTAACATATAAAACGAGTATTCTTGCAGATGTAAGTTTTGTTTTATCTATTAATATTTGGGCAAAAACACAAATAAGTCCTCCTACTATAAATGCTCTTAAAACAAGCATCCAATCTATACTTTGAAAAAAGTTCATAAAAATATACCTCTCATAAATTTTTAAATTTCAATACTTACTGCATGAGCAATTCCTGGAATAGATTCTCCTTGCTGAGCAGTAGTAGCATTAGTTAAAGCACCTGTTGCAATTAGTAAAATCTTTTTAAGTTTTTTATCTATCATCTGTTTATAAAGATATCCAGAAAATACAGAAGCACAGCATGCACAACCGTGAGCCACCAGAGTGAGTATCTTGATTTTCTTTATCAAAAATTAGTACGCCACAATCATTATAATTATTTTTAATGTTATATCCTTTTGATTTTGCCATTTCCATAACTATTTCTTTTCCAATATATCCAAGATCTCCTGTAAAAATTCCGTCATAATAGCTTGGACTTCTTCCAGTATCTTCAAGGTGAGTAATGATAGTATCTATAGCAGCAGGAGCCATAGCACTACCCATATTATTAGAATCTTTTATACCTTTATCTACTATTTTTCCGGGAGTTATATTAGTTATAAAAGGTCCATTTCCGTTTTTAGATAAAATAGCAGAGCCTGCTCCAGTGACAGTCCACTGAGAAGAAGGTGGCCTTTGAGTACCAAGCTCAAGTGGAAATCTAAATTGTTTTTCAGCACTACAAAAGTGACTAGATGCAGCACAAATTACATTTTCAAAAAAATTTCCATCAATTCCGATACTTGACAAAATAAGACCCTCAACAAAAGTAGAACATGCACCAAATATTCCGAAAGAAAGGAAGGTTTAATTCTCTTAAACCAAAACTAGATGAAATACATTGATTTAAAAGATCTCCTGCAAAACATGCATCTATATTTGATACTGGAATATTAGATTTTGAAATAGCAGTATCTACAGTATCTTTTATAAATCTACTTTCTGCTTTTTCCCAAGTTTCTTCTCCATAAAATTCATCTTCTACACATTTATCAAAATATTTCTTTAATGGTCCTGCAGCCTCTTTTGGACCAACAATTGTAGCAGTACTTAAAATAGATACAGGATTATCTAATTTATAAGTTTGTTTTCCAAGTCTTTTCATACATCCTCCTTAAAAATTTAAAAAAATAAAATAAAAAAATAAAATAAAATAAATTAAATTAAATTAATACTTTAGGTTACATTAAGCCTAGATAACTAGTATTAAATAAAATATAAATAAGCCCAACAATAATTGATGTTGATATTCCATATACAAGAACAGGACCTGCAACAGTGAACATTTTAGCTCCAACACCCATTACATAACCTTCTGATTTGTATTCCATAGCAGGGGAGATAATAGAATTTGCAAAACCTGTTATTGGAACTAAAGATCCTGCTCCTGCAAATTTTCCAATTTTATTAAAAACATTTATCGCAGTTAAAAAAGCACTTATAAATATAAGTGACATAGATACTATTGTTCCAGATTCTGAAATAGAAAAACCTCTAGATTTAAAATATTCTGAGATAATTTCTCCTATAACACATATCAAACCACCAACCCAAAATGCATTAAAACAATTTTTTAGAATTGGTGAGTTTGGAGTCTTTTTATCTACATAACTTTGATAAGACTGATTACTTTCAAGTGGATTCATAAAATACCCTCCATTTTTAAAAATAAAAATATTATTACTAAAAAATTAAAAATTTTATAAATTAAGATTTGTTAATTTGTTAATAGTATTTTACTAATTTTAAAAAATATGTATAAACTTAGAAAAATGTTTGTCTCAAATAGTTTACTTTTTATTAACACTTATGTTAAACTCATTGACTTTTCTTCTTATAATCGGTAAATTTAATAGTATAAAAGGGATAATTTTATGCGATAAATTCACGAAAGATGTCATTTAATGAAAAAAGAAACAAAGGAGAAAATTTAATGCAAAGCTGTTTAGGAATTTATATAGACAATTCAATGATTAAATATTCTAAGATAACAAAAGACAAAGAAAATATTAAGATTGAAGCGTCAGGAGTTAGATTTTATCAAGATTTAGCGGTAACTTTAGATCAAATTATAAAAGAAACCAATAGTCAAAAACTACCAATATCAATAAATATTTCAGGTGAGGAATATGATTATATTGATGTTTTTGCTTTGCTTACGAAGAGTGATATTAAAAAGTCAATAGATATTGAATTTGAAATGCTTTGCAATGAAAGAGGGTTTGAGAAAAATCTTTATGAAAACAGATACTTCTTATCTGTAAATAGAAATAATCCAGATAAAATGAGAGCTTTAAATGTATCTGTTATGAAGAATAATTTACTAGATAGAGTAAAACCTTTTGATGGATGTAAAATCGCATCTGTAACACCAATTTCTACAAGTATTGCAAACCTACTTGACTTAAATTCAAAAACAAATGCAATTATCGTAAATATAGAAGATGTAACTACAGTAACTACTATTTTAGATGGTGTTATTGATGAGGTTAAAAAAATAGATGATGGTATGAAAGATGTTTTAGAGCAAATAAACGAAAGTGAAAACTCTTTAGCAAAATCATATGAAATATGTAAAAATACAACAATATCAACACAAGATACTGGAGTTTCTGATGGAAATGAGTACCTTGATATTGTTATGCCAACAATTTATAAAATTGTAAATGAGGTTAAAAAAATAGAAGAAGGAATACCAGAAAAAATAGATGCAATTTATTTAACAGGATCTGGAATAGCAGTAAATAATGTGGATTTATATTTTCAAAATTATTTTGAGAATATTCATTGTGAAATGTTAAGACCAAGTTTTCTAAAATCTACTTCACTTAAAGTTCCAATTAAAGAGTACATCGAAGTAAACTCAGCTACAGCATTAGCTCTAGAAGGAGTTGGAAAAGGCATAGATGATTTAAACTTTAAAGTAACAAGTGGAGGAACAAAAAATATTGCTGGTATAGAGATAACTGGAATTCCGGAATTCAAGAAACCAGAAATAAATAAAGAAAAGCTAGATAACAAAGAAAAATTATTAGTTAGAATTTTAGTTACTATTCTAATATTTGCAATAGGATATGGAGTACTTTCAAATATTGTTACAAAAGATTTTGTTAAAGCAGAAAACAAGATTATGACAGAAGAGAAGGTAGCTGATGAATCTTTAAAAGAAATAGAAAATGATAAAAAGGATGTAGAAGCAAGCTCAGCATCATATGAGCATAGATATAATAAATTACTTGGAATAGAGGATAATTCAGATTCTTCAAATGTTATGAAAGATGCAATACCAATCTTCTTACAACAAGTTATGTATTCAGTACCTTCAGAAGTAATGCTTGTTTCAATCGAAAATACAACAGGAAATACAATGTCAATTGTTGCAAAATCAGAAGATTATGAACAACTTGGTTTATTTAAAGTAATGCTTTATTCAGATGGAATATTAACAGATGTTACATCAACAAGTAGTTATAAAGAAGATAAAGAAATATATGTTACTATTATGGGAAATTTACCAGAGTAAAAAATAAGGAGTTATACCAATGAGAAAAGTTGTATTAATAGTGTTAATAGCACTTGCTTCAATATTTAGTTTTTATTTATATTCACATGGACTTGGAAATATTAAAAGTATTTCAGAACTAAATGCAAAAAGAGATGTGTATGAAGCTAAAGTTGAAAAATTAGAATCACAAAGAGAATTATATAATAAAAATGATGAAGCTTTGACTATTGCACTTAGTAATTATAAAACAAATAAAGAAAATTATGAGAGTATGGCTTCAATCTCTTCATCAAACGAAGATAAAAATGTTGGACTTGGAGATTACTACAATCTAGAGTATTTATGGACAATTTTAGGAACTCATTCTAGAAAAGAAGGAGTAAAGCTTGGAATACTTTGTACAACAAGTCCTACAGAATCAGATAGTAAAGATTATATTTATGCAAATATTAATTTTACAGTAATTGGTGAATATAGACCAATTAGCGAATTTATAGAAAAAATAGAAGAAGATGAAAAATTAGAATTTCAAATAAGCTCATTTAAACTTGTACCTTATGAAAGAATGGCAGATGATGATCCTATAGAAGTTGCAAATTATTTAAAAGCAACATTTACAGTAAGAGATGTTAAATTATCAGCAGATACATTAGAGCTTATAAATAATAAAGTAGAAGATAGCCCAGAAAATCAACAAAACCTAACAGAAAATAAAGTAGAGGAATAAAATTTAGGAGGAATTATGAAAAATTTTGTAAAAGAAGCAATATGTATGTTCTTAATAGCATTTGCAATGTTACTTATACTAGTATTATTATTTTATGATTATTTGAAAGTAGATACTGATTTTGATTCAGGAATTAGTTATTCAAGAAGTGAAGAAGTAAGAAATGTTTTAAATAGTGATTCTGATTCAAATCAAGTTATAGCTTCTTATTCTGAAAGTATGTACACTCTAGATTCTTCTGATGTGTCTGCATATGTATCAGATGGAGTATTAGATAGAGGTAAAAAACATCCATTTTCAGATATAAATTCAAGTACATATGATGGAGAATCAAATTCACAAAGTACTTCATCAGGAAATACATCAACTTCATCATCAGGAACTACATATTCAGGAACAAATAATGTAAGTACATCTGGAAATGTATCTAATAATAATTCTTCAAGCACTCAAAGCACACAATCTTCTAGTCAATCAAGTTCTTCTACTTCAAATAGTAGTAGCAGTAGTAGTAAAGATACAACTTCAACAGTCGCAAAAGAAGATAGCAAAAAAGATACTTCTTCTAAGACATCAACAACATCTACTAAAAAACCATTTTTTGATGATGGAACTTCAAAATAAAAGAAATATTTTCTAGGAGGATATATAGATGCTAAAGAATCAAAAGGGAATAACTTTAGTGGCACTTGTAATTACAGTAATTGTACTATTAATACTTGCAGGAGTTACTTTAAGAATGGTAATTGGACCTTCAGGAGTAATTGAGCAAACAAATAATACAAAAGTGCAAGTTGAAAAATCAGAAATAAGAGATAATGTTACACCTGCAATATCTGCATGTGTTATGAAATATCAAGAAGAAGGATATATGGGATATGAAGGAGACCCAAGTGATGAAAATGCACTTGCTGCTTCTTTAGCACAATATGTTGAAACAGATTGCATGAATCCTGATGGAAATATAGCCAAATCACTTCCAGAAGGATATAAAGTTACTAGTGCTAAAATAGAAAATGAAACAACAGTAAAATTAGGAGTTTCAGTATCAGATGTAGCATATGTACTTGTATTTGATGCAAAAACTCAAGAAGTAACAGTAGAATAATTAAAATAAAAGAGCATATGCAGTGCTTATGCATATGCTCTTTTAAAATAAAGAAGGGCATTTTTTAGCGTTATGAAGATATTATTTTTTACTTTAATTTTTATAATAGGAACTTTATTTGGTAGCTTTGCAACTCTTGCAATACATAGATTACCTCAAAAGAAGGACATAATAAAGAAAAGATCATATTGCCCAAAATGTAATCATGAATTAGGATTTTTTGATTTAATCCCAGTACTAAGTTACATATTTTTAGGTGGAAAATGTAGATATTGCAAAAAAAGTATAAGCCCAAAATACTTTTTTATAGAAATTATATCAGGACTTTGTGCTGTACTTATTTTTATAAGATTACAAGTAAGTCCTATTGATGTAAATTTAAGTATAATGCTTGACTTTTTATATTTTGTAATTTATGCAACTACAATTATTATAGTTGCACTTATTGATAAAGATAAGAAGATTATTTATAGAAAAGTTTTATTAGTTCGGAACAATTATATGTCTACTTTATATGTTATATCTATGCTTAACAAATAATTTTGATTTAAACAATATGTATAGATATGGTATATATTTTATATCAATTGTAGTTTTATATTTCTTAAATTCAAAGAAATATGATAATTATATAATAGATATGGTAATTTTAGCAGAATACATGCAGCTTTTTATGCAGACAGAAGAAGTATTTATAACAATACTACTTACTGTATTTATTACATTATTTAAAATGATTTTAGAGAAAACGAAACCTGTAGACAAGAGTAATATTCTTATGGAAGATACTGATTTAAATAAAATAGAACTTCCAATCGCGTATTATATGGCAATAGCAAACTTTTTAGTTATTTTAATTCAAACAGGAATGCTTGTATTTTAAATTATGAGGTAAATATATGACAAAAATTTTTTTTAAGAAAGTAAAAAATGAAAAAGGTATAGCAGGACAAGATTTGATAATAGCTATATTTATTCTTGCTATGTTTTTAACTTTTTTACTTACTGTTTATGGAAGTATAAGAAAATTATCTTATGATATTAGAATGAATGAGCGAGCTGCAAATGCTGCATCTAAAATTGCTCAAAAAATAAATTCTTTAGAATATGATGATGAGTTTTTTTCAAAAAGCTATGAAAATATAAGTCAAGATGATTTAAGTAAAATTTTTAATATTACTGACTTAAGTCCAAAAATTTATAGAGTAAATATAACAATAAATAATCTTCAAAGAGAAAATGATAATTCAGAATATGATTTAACTAAAGAAGTATACATACAAGTAAAATACAATTTAAAAGGGAATTTTGAAAAAGCGGATGCTACTGAGATAAAACTTAGTAAATCTAGAGAAATAGCAAGACTTGAGGATGATATAGAAAATATAGATACATATAAACCAATAGTTGTAAAAGATATAAATACAGGAAAAGAATTAAACAATTCTTTGGAGAAATTAACTGATACAAGAAATGTATTTATTATTACAGATAAAAATGATGAGAATTGGAAAAATTATTCTTATTTTGATAAATTTTTATGTTGTATGGCTCCTACTGATAAAGAAGAAGGAGAGATAACATTTGGAAATGCAATAGTATGGGTACCAAGATTTGCTATGTATAATCAAAAAATTGTGTTTTTATACAAAGACACTAATTATCCAATTGTTCCAATTTATGCTAAAAAAGGAAATGAAAAAATTATAACTGGTTATACAGTAGATAGGTCACAAGAGTTTAAAACAGAAGATTTTGCAGAAGGCGAAAAAGGAAAATGGGCAGGAATTACACGTGGCGGAGATAATTATGATGTTTATTATAAAATGTTTAATGCATTAAGTTCTAACAATATTTACTTAGGAAATTAAAAATAAGATGTACTAAAGAAAAAAGAAAGAGAGGAATTTTAAGAACAATGGCGAGAAATGTTCCAATAGGAATTGAACTTGTAAAAAGAAATATTATTTCAGAAAATGATGTAAAAGAAGCTATAAGACGTCAAAAAGAGCATCAAAATAAAAAACTTGGCGATATTATTCATATGCTAAATGTATGTGATGAAAAAGTACTATTATCTGCAATGGGAGAGATATTAGGAGAAAAAGTTTTTCTTCTTACAAGAGCTAGTATAAATCCTGTTGTTATTGATTATTTACCTTTAGATGTTTGCAAAAAATGTAAAGCAATTCCTTTTGATGAGGAAGGAAAAAGGGTAAAAGTTTGCTTTGCAGATACTGCAAATAAAAAAGCTGTTGAGCAAGTTGGATTATTGCTTTTAAATAAAGGATATACAATGGATAAATACTTATGTTTTGAAAGCAATATTGATGATGTTATTTCTCTTTTAGATGCGAAATCTACTGATAATTTATCAAATGCATCTAAAGATGTTACAAAATTAATTGATACTATTATAAAACAAGCTATGGAGAAAAATGCATCTGATATACATATAGAGCCAATGGAAAAAGAACTTAGAGTAAGATATAGAATAGACGGAAATCTAATTACAGTTGCAACTATTGAAAAAGAGAAACAATCTCAAGTAATAGGAAGATTAAAAGCTATTTCTAATATGTATCAAGAGAAACTTCAAGATCAAGATGGTAAAATTTTAATTTATCCAGACTATAACATACGTGTATCTTCTCAAGTTACAATATATGGAGAAAAATTTGTCTTAAGATTATTAAAGAAAGATGATCAAATTCGTGATATTCATGAACTTGGATTCCCAGAAGATGAAGATTTTATAAAGAAAAATTTTGATAAGAGAAATTCTATAACAATAGTTGCTGCTCCAACTCGGAGAAGGTAAAACAACAACTTTATATAGCATTATAGATACATTAAATACACCAGATGTAAACATTATAACAATTGAAGATCCAGTAGAAATTAGAATTGAAGGACTAAATCAAGTTGAAATTGGTCCTAAGGCAACATTCGCAAGTGCACTTAGAACTGTTTTAAGACAAGATCCAAATATAATTTTAGTAGGAGAGATAAGAGATTTAGAAACAGCTGAAATTGCTATGCAAGCAGGACAAACTGGTCATTATGTTTTATCTACTATTCATACAATAAACGCACTTGAAGTAATTACAAGACTTAGAAAACTTGGAATTTCAAATTATGATATATCAAGTACTTTAGCAACTTCTGTTTCACAAAGACTAGTAAGAAGGGTATGCCCATATTGTGCTAAAAAGAGAAACTTTACTACTAAAGAAAAAGAAGTTATGAGTGACTATGCAAAAAGATTTAATGTTACTTTAGATTTTAAAGGAAAAACAACTTATGATGTAGTTGGATGTGAAAAGTGTAATAATACAGGATATCTTGGAAGAATTGCTATAGTTGAAATATTGAAATTTACAGAAAATATTAAAGAAGCTGTTTTAAATGGAGAATCTACTTATGAGATAAGAAAGAAAGCATATGAAAATGGATATCTTCCTCTTGAAATAGATGGAATTAAAAAAGTATTAAATGGTGTAACTACACTAGAAGAGCTAGATAAAAAAATAGTATTATTTGATAAGTAATTTGGAGGGATAAAATGTTTAATTTTGATAAAATATTAGATGAAGGAATTGCAAAAAATGCATCTGATATACATATTATATGCGGGTTAAAACCAGTTCTTAGAGTAAACAAAGCACTTATTCCTTCTAAAGCACCAGTAATTCAAGAAAGTGATATATTTGCTATTTATGATTATTTAGTAAAAGGAAATGTTACAATTGATGAAGCTTTTAAGAAAAATAAAAATATAGATACTGTATATGTATATAAAGATTTAAGAATGAGAGTTAATATATCAAATCAAGAAGGTATGCCAATATTTACTTTTAGAATAATAAAAGATGTTCTTCCTTCTTTTGAAGAGCTAGGAATTCCAGAAGTAGTAAAAAAGATGATAACACTAGAGCAAGGTTTAATTTTAGTTACAGGAAAAGCAAATTCAGGAAAAACAACTACTTTAAATGCTTTAGTTAATTGTATAAATGAGAAACAAAATAAAAAAATAATAACTTTAGAATCACCAGTAGAATATAAACATAAATCAAAAAAATCAATAATTGTGCAAAAAGAAGTTGGAGAAGGAGCAGATGTTACAAACTTTGTAGATGGCGTAAAAAATGCTCTAAGAGAAGATTGTGATATTCTAGTAATAGGAGAAATAAGAGATGAAGAGACAATGGAAGCTGCAATTGATATGGCAGAATCAGGTCACTTAGTAATAGGGACACTTCATACAAAATCTTGTGCAGAAACTGTGGATAGAATCATTAATTTTTATGATTTTAGAGATCAATCTCAAATAAAATATTTGATGTCTACTTTATTAAAACTTGTAGTATCACAAAGATTAATAAAATCAGAAGATGAATCAAAGCTAGTTTTAGCATCAGAAGTTATGGTAGTAGACAGTAATATTTCATCTGCAATAAGAAAAGATAAATTTAGTATATCTGAAATAGAAGATGACATTCAAGGAAGCAAAGATAAAGGAAGTATTAGCTTAGTAAATTCTCTTGCAGAACTTGTAAATAATAAAAAAATAACATTAAATGCTGCAAAAGAACAGTTAGAAGAAAAATATATAGAAAGCTTAGAAAGACTTATAAAATAAACTTAAAAATATAAAGTTTAGCTAAAAATAGGAGGTACAAATAATGCCAACTTTTCAGTACAAAGCAATGACAAAAACAGGACATGTAGTAAAAAATACAGTATCTGGATTGACTAAAGCAGAACTTGTAAGTAAGCTAAAAAATAATGATTTAGTTCCAATTGATATAGAACAAGTAAAAAGCGTAAATCCAAAAAATCAAGAAAGAAAAAATAAAACTACTGAATCTGTAGCAAAAAGAAAAATAAAAGCAAAGCAAGAAAACAAAAATAAGATTTCAGAAATAAAAGAAAAAGTACTTGAAACAAGAGGAATTACTAAAAGAGATATAATGGTATTTACTCAAAATTTCTTACTTTTGAAAAAAGCTGATTTTAATAATATACATGCTTTAAATACAATAATTGATTCTACTGAAAATCCAAGACTTAAAGATATTATAGAAGATATATTATCTGGTGTTGAAAATCGGAGAATACATGTATACTACAATGGAATATTATGATAATATTTTTCCAGTAATATATACAAATATGATAAAGGTAGGAGAGTTATCTGGTTCACTTGTAAAATCACTAGAACAAGCAATTAATTACTTAGATAGTACAGATGCTTTAAAGAAAAAGGTAAGAAAAATTGTAATTCCAAACATAATTCAATTTGTTGGAATATTACTTCTTCTAATAGTAGGAACTATGTATGCAATTCCTGCAATTCAAGATGTATTTGAAGAGGTTGGTACACAAGATAAACTTCCTAAAGTAACACTTTGGTTTTCTAGATTTTTAGACAGCTTTGTAAATTGGTGGTATATTCCACTTATTATAATAATTGCGATAGCAATTGCAATTGCTGTTTATGTAAGAACTTCAAAAGGAAAATATCAGTATCATAAATTTAAATATAAAATGCCAGTATTCGGAAAGCTAATATATGCTTTAGATTTTTCAAGAGTTATGAAAGTAGTATCACTTAATATAAAAAATGGTATGAGACTTCAGCAAGCTCTAGATGTAGCAAAAAATGTAGTAAATAATACTGTTATGATGTCTATAATAGAAACATCAATAAATAACATAATGATAGGTAAGTCTTGGGTAGAGCCATTTGAAAAATCAGGATTTGGTAATAGAATGACAACAGAAATGCTTAAAGTTGGAACTCAAACAGATCTTTCAACGATGCTTGATAAGTTATTAGATTATACTGAAATTGATATAGACAATATTTTGCAAAGAATAATGAAAGTACTTCCAGAAATAAGTTATGCAATAGTTGGAGTAGTATTAATATTCTTTGTAATTGTAGTACTAGTTCCATGTATTCAGGTCTATATGGGTTCATTCTTATTCAGTGCTTATGTATAAAAAAGAAGGTTATCCTTCTTTTTTTGTTTCCCTTAAAATAAAAGTTTTATTTGATTATTTAAAAAATATAGTGTAATATATTAATAAATAAAGGAGATGCTTTTATGATTAGAATTGGTGTAGACATTGGTGGAAGCCATGTCGGAGTTGGAATTGTAAAAAACGGAGCTATAGTAGATTTTGCAGATAGAGATTTAAACAAAGAAGATAGACTAAATATAAAAGAAGCTTTAGTAAATACAATAATAGAACTTATAAATGAAGTTTTAGATGATTCTAATCTAGGAATATCTGATATAGATTTAATTGGAATTGCAGCTCCTGGCACTATAAAAAACAATATAATTGTTAAATCACCAAATTTAGGATTATTTAATTTTGATATAATTTCTGAACTTCAAAAAACAATAAATTTACCAATGCAAATTAGAAATGACTCAAAATGTGCAGCAATTGCAGAAAAATATTATGGATCACTAAAAAATGCTGATGATTGTGTTTTTCTATGTATTGGAACAGGAATTGGTGCTGCAGTATTTATGGACGGAAAATTGCTTGAGCCTAAAAGATATGCAGGATTTGAAATAGGTCATATGGTTATACAAAAAGGTGGACTTCAGTGTAAGTGCGGAAAAAAAGGATGTTTTGAAACTTACGCATCAATGAGAGCTTTGAAAATGAGAATAGCAGATGTGCTTGGCATTGATAATGATTTTACAGGAAGATATTTAAGTGAAAAATTATTAGATTTTAATAATGAAAAAATAGAACAAGTAATAGATGAATATCTAGAAGACTTCAAAATACGGTTTATGTAATGTTATAGATATATTTGAGCCAGAGATTATTTCACTTGGGGGAAGTTTTGCATATTATGAGGATAATCTTATATTTAAAAAATTATTAGATAAATTAAAAGAACCAAATAGTACTTATAATCAAGAATCTAGTCCTAAAATTGTAACTGCTACATTTAAAAATGATGCAGGAATTATTGGAGCTACTGTTAGTATGTAAAAAAGGGGAGATGAAAAATGGCAGATATTACTTTTGAAATTGTAAAGAAAATTGGAACATTATCTACCACAGAAAAAGGATGGAGCAAAGAATTAAACTTAGTTAGTTGGAATCGGAAGAGATGCTAAGTTTGATTTAAGAGATTGGAGTGAAGACCATACTAAAATGGGAAAAGGAGTAACTTTTTCTAAAGAAGAGATGGAAAAACTAAAAGAAGCTCTAAATAATTATAATGAATAAATAATAATTTAAAACTTAATAATTAAATAAAAAAATAAAGCAATTTGCTAAGATACTAATTGATTTCAAAGATTTTGTCATCAATTTATTTTTATGCTTTCAAAATTGCTTTTTTATTTTATTATTTAGAAACTTTAACGAAATTATATTCATCTCCTAAAGTATTTAATTCTTGAACAAAATGACCATCATAAATAGATGATGTATCATCACTTAAAGTAATTGGAAGTGATATATTGCATGTATATTCTTCATCTTGAGCATTAATAAGATGAATTGTAAAGTTTACTGTTGCTTTTATATTATTTAATACAGTTCCAGACTTTTGAAGAAGTGAACCATCAAAAGTAACTATGTCAGAATTATTTTTTATTACTAAACTTGGATAAACACCTTCATTTACATAAGATAAAGTTAATGGGTTTGAGCAGTCAGCATAAAAAGAAGGCTTTGTATAATCAACACTTTCGTTATCAGTGTTTACTGTAAATTCTACTTTATCTGTGATTTTATTATCTAAATCACCAACAATTGGAACACCTAAAGAATTAGGATTTTTATAAAAAAGACCTGGAGTTCCAAGGACTGGTTTTACTGAAAAATTAACATTATCAATATACAAACTTTTTACTAGGTTTTTTGAAGTAAGTTTATCAGAATATGCATAATTATCTATATAAAAAGACATGTCTGTATATTGAAATATATTTAAATTCCAATAATCTTTTTGAGTTTCTGAGTTATTTAAAGCATTTGCACTACTATAGAGTAAAATACTTTTTATTTTAAATATAGTAGGTTCTTCTTCTTTTGGTGTAGAGATAATTGGATTTTTCGTATCATTTGTTTTTTTACTTTTGCTGAAATCTATATTTATAAAATAGATTATAGATGAAATAAGAATAGCTATAACTATTATTCCCAAAACAATTCTAAAAGCAATTACTTTTTTTCTATTGTTTTCTAAAATCATTTTATATTTTATCCTCCGTAATAAAAATCTATTTATAATATATAATATACAAGCTAATTTATCAAGGAAAATCAAGGAATTTTATCCAATTTATTTAATTGACAAAAAAATCTATAAATATTAAAATATTTTTAGGAGATTTTTAATGAAAAAAGTAGAATATGTAATAGAAACAAAGAAAAATCCTATAAAAAGAAAAATTATAATTACAGTACTAATAATCGTTTTATTAGTATCTATTTTGCTACTTACAAAATTTGTTATGCAAAAAGTAAATGGCAATAGTGAAAATATTGCAAAAGATGGAAATATACAAAATAGTATTTCTAATGAAGTTGTAGAAGAAAAAAGAGATATTTCGATTGAAAGAAATATAAATGTATTAGATATAAAAAATATTTTAAATGAAAATACTAAAAATGTAGAGACAAAAAGTTTAGTAGTAGATGAAATGGATTTAGATTATAAAACTATATATAGAGAAAATCCAAATTTAGCTCAAGGAATGATAAAAACTGTTCAAGAAGGTTTAGATGGAGCTCAGCAAGTAATAGTAGTAAAAACGTATTCCGGAAATGAGTATATAGGAGAAGAAAGAGTTACAAGTAGAGTAACTAAAGGAACTGTAGATAAGATTGTAGAAATTGGAACAGGAAAAGATACATATTCATATACTGCACAAGTTGGAGATACAGTTTACGTTACTCCTGAGACATTAACACTTAGAAAATTAAATAATACTAAATCTGAAAAAGTATGTACATTAAAGAAAAATACTGCTGTTCAAATAGTTGAAATAAAAGGGGAATGGCTTAGAGTAAAAGCTGATAAATATGTAGGATATGCTCAAAGTAATTGCTTTGAAGGAAGAGAAAAAGATAATACTCCATTTAATATAGAACCAGGAAAAGAATATACTAAAGAAGAACTACTTAAATCATTAGATAAAAATATGGATTTAAATAAACCAAGTGGATTTACTCTAGATCAATTTAAAAAAGTTTTATCTGGAAATCCAGCAGATACAAAACACGTAATAGAGGACAATGCAAAATATTTCTATTATGCAGAAAAACAATATAATATAAATGGTATTTATTTAGCATCAATGGCAATTCATGAAGGCGGTTGGGGAAAATCTAGAATTGCACAAGATAAAAAGAATTTATTTGGATATGGAGCTTATGATAGAAATCCATATGGAGGATCATATAGTTTTGATACATATGCAGAAGGAATTGACTTAGTTGCAAGAGTTTTAGTAAAGCACTATATAAACAAAAAAGGTACTAAAATTTTTGACGGACAAACTGCTACAGGAAAATATTATAATGGACCAAACTTAAAAGGCGTAAACACTAGATATGCAAGTGATAAAAACTGGGCAAATGCAATATTTAAATGGATGACTTATTTATATAATAGATTGTAAAAAATTTATTAAAAAGAAATTTAAAATAATGGCACTTAAAAAAATATCAAGTGCCATTAAAATTTACAAGATTTTATTGATATTTTTTTCAAAGTATTGTATGATAATATATGTATAAAAATAGGCAAAAACCAAAAAAAACGGGGGATAATAAATGAAAAAATTAGCATATTATTTTACTATAATTTTTACATTAGCAATTGTACTATTTGCTTCTCCAGTAAATGCTACGGAAAATACAGCTGGGGGACAGATGCCTTCTACACAAATTGCTACTGATAAAAATGTTATGGAAACAGAAAATGCAACAAAATTTTCACAAATGAAAGTCGGATTTAAAGCTAAATTAGCACAATATTCAGAAAAATATGGCTCAAATGTTTATGGTATGGTTGCTTTAGTATTAGATACAATAAGAATATATAGTATACCATTTTGCTTTGTTGGTATAGCAGTAGGTGCAATTTACCAATATGTAATAGGTATAAGAAAACTAGATGTAAGAGATAGAGGTTTCAATTTAGTAATAGCTTTTGTAACTACTCTTGTAATATGTCAAGTTTTACCACTAGTATTTGCAATAATTACTAGAGGATGGGTATTATCTTAAAAACTACTCAAATTGGAGGTTTAACAGATGAAGATTTTATTTGCAGTAAGTAATGAAAATATTTCTGATGCAATAGTTAAGAGTTATCAAAAAAATTACAATGAAGCTGTAACATATAAAAATGTATTTTACTTTAATGCAATAATTAAGGAAATTCAAAGAGATAGAACATATGACAGAATAATTATAAGTGAAGACCTAGAACCATTTGCTAATAATAACTATGATGCAATTGATAAGTTTATTTTTGAGAGATTAGATTCAATTGCAATGGAGATAAATGATTTTTCAGATAAAAGAATTCCAATTATTTTAATTTGTACAGATAGAAGAACTAAATCAAGTAATATGATAAAGAAGATTTATAATAGTGGAATCTTTGATGCAGTAATTGGTTCAGATAGAAAAATAGATAATGTTTGTAAACTTATAAATACACCTAGAACTAAAGAAGAAGCAGCACAATATTATAAATTAGATGAAGGAACAAATGAAAATAAAACAATAGAAGATGTTAGTGAAGAAGAAGTTCAAAATATTGTAAGTTATTATAAAAGATTAGGAAAAAACGAAGAGAGATTTACAGATAGTTTTAATAATATAGCTGCACAATATACAGATGACCAATTAAAAATTATCATAAGATATTTGCCTATAAATGTTAAAGCAGTTTTAGAGACAGAATGTGCTAAATATCAAGAATTAGTAACATATTCAAATCCTAAAGATGCTGAAAGAGAAAAAAGAGAAAAAGCAAAACTTATGGAACAAAAGCAAAGAGAAAAAGAAGAGCAAGAAGAACAGCTTAGAATACAAATAGAGCAAAAGAAGAAAGAAGAAGAAAGATTAAAACAAGAACAGCAAAAATCAGCTTATGTTCCAAATAATAATATAAATGTAAATGCAAGTCAAATGCCAACTCAAAATAATATGCAAGAAACACTTGCAGTTCAAACACCTCAGCCTATGCAACAAAAACAAAGTATAAATCCATTTGCATCTAAAAATCAAAATAATCAAAAACCTAATAATGCTAATTTAAATTCACTTGGAATTGATTTAATAGATAGAAAAATGAATAATCCTGGAATTCAAGGAGAAGTCTTGATTCCAAATGCTATAAATACAAGAAAAGCTACTCAAGTATTTTCTAATGAGGAAATGAATAAAGAGTCTCAAAGAACAATAAGACCTGAGCAAATACCATCAGCTCAAAATGAGCAGCCAAAGGTTCCTCAAACACCTCAAGCTCCTCAAGAACCTCAAGCACCAATTATAAGAGAAGAGGAAAGAAAAGAAGTAGTAGAAAATAGAGAAAATACAGTAGAACAAGTAAATAATCAAGTAAATAATAATGTAGTAAATAATACAAATTCAATTGATGATGAATTTGAAAGTATAGATACTATTAATAACGTAGCAAATAATAATAATAATAATAATAATAACGTATCTTCAATAGATAGTAGTTTTGAAAATAGCACAGCTACTCTTCCAGGATTTGAGAATTTAGATACTAATGTACAACCAAATACTGTAGCAAGTCTTGAAAGTGTGGAAACTACAAGTAATGTACCAAGTGAAGCTGTAGAACCTGTAAAAAGAGGTAGAGGAAGACCAAGAAAGACACCTATTGATGCAGTTCCAAAGCCAAAAGGAAAGAGAGGAAGACCAAGAAAGAATCCACTTCCAGAAGAAAATACTGCAGTACTTGGAGAAGAAGAAAGTACTGATGTTGAAGTATCAAGACCTATACCTGCAGCTGTAGAAAGTAATTCTACAACACTTCCTGGATTTGAAAATGAAAGCATGTCTGAAGATTTTAGTTCTTTTGATACTTTTGAAGTACCACAAGATAAAAAGGTAGAACAAGAAGTAGCTTCTAATGTAGAAGAAAAACAAGAAAGTAGCTCTGCTGTTCTTCCAGGATTTGAAGAAGATGATGAATTTGAAGCTATAGAACAAGTAAATAATAATAATGTAAATACTCAAACTACTACAGGACTTGATGATGATTTTATGAACTTTAATATTAAGCAAGCTCCAGAAGAAAAAGAAACTCAAAATGTAGTAGAAGAAAATAATAATCAAGATACACAAAGTAATGCAGTTTTACCAGGAATGGATTTTGATGATAATTTAAATGAATCTCAAAATCAAGTAGAAAATGTACAAAATACAAATACAAATACTTTATCTGGATTTGATGAATTGGATGAAGTTCCAAATAATGCAAGCCAAAACATAGCTCCAAATGAAAATATAAATTCAGCTACTACAAATCAAACACCATCTACTGTTCTTCCTGGATTTGAAGAAGATGGAGATGAATTTGAAAACTTAAATAACAATATAAATAATGCTGCATCTAACAATTTAAGCAATAATAATATACAAGATTTAAATAACATAGAAGAAATTCCAAATACAGAGCAGACATTAGATAGCAGTATGTCTCAAATGCAAGACTTTAATACTGAAAATAATGAATTAAATGAAGAACCTACAACTGATAATACTCTTCCAGGATTTGATGAAACTGAAGAGCTATCATCTCAAACTGTTGCAACAGCAACACCATACAGAAATAGTGATTTAGAAAGACAAGCTGGAATAGAAAGATTAGAAGAAAAGAGAGTATATTCTACAGGAACATTAGATAGTGTACTTACAGGAGACAAAAAAATAGTTGCATTTGTTGGAACTAGCAAGAATGGTACATCATTTATTGTTAATAATTTAGCAGTACTTTTCTCATCACTTGGAGTAAAAACTGCAATATTAGATATGACTAAAAATAAAAATTCATATTATATTTATACAAATAATGATGAAAATCTAAGACAAATTGCTTCAAATTCTATAGACAAGTTAGAAGAGGGATTAGCAGAAGGAATTAAAGCAGATAGAAACTTAGATGTATTTACTGCAATACCAAATGAAGAAAAAGATTTCTCAAATGCTGAAGCAATTCTTACTACTTTAGCTAAAAATGAATCTTTAGTATTAATAGATTGCGATTTTGATACACCACTTGGATATTTTGCAAATGCAAGTGAAATATATCTTGTTCAATCAATGGATATATTAACAATACAACCACTTACAGCATTCTTAAGAGAACTTAAAACAAATGGTATATTAGACCAAGAAAAATTAAGAGTTGTTGTAAATAAAGAAATAAAAGTTAGAGGATTAACATCAAAAGTAATAATTGGTGGAATGTCATTTTATAATGATCCTAGTATGTCATACATGACAGAGTTATTTAATAAAGACAAAATTAAAGCTTGTACATTACCTTTTGAAGATTCAACTTATTCTAAATATTTAGAGACTTTAGTAAATTGCAATATAAGTTTAAGTGGATATTCAAAGAATTTTATGAACAGCTTAAAAATACTTGGAAATATGGTATATCCACTTCAAAGTAAACAAACTTATGCAAAAGGACCAGATTATACAAAAAGTAGTACTTTTTCAGATGATATGAATAATACTTTAAATCAGATGAGAAGCAAATATTAAAATATAGATAAAGAGGTGAATTATCTTGGCTTTAATACCTATAGTGATATTGGTAGCAATAGTTGCAATTTTAATTTTTTATAATATTGATATAAAAAATAAATTGAATACATTTAATAATATTTCTAAAAAAATAAATAATTTGAATGTATTACAAAGTTTTATGGATATAACTGGTGAAGATATTTCCGTAGACGAAAAAATAAAAAAAGTTAATGATGTTTTAATTGAAAAATTTGAGATTAAATATTCAACTATTGTAGTATTCAATGGAGCAGAATATATATTAAAAGCCTCAAACACAGATCAAAAATATTGGCCAAATTTAACGAACTTGCATATGGAAGAAGTATTTAAAGAAAGTATAACAAATGCAGTTCCAAAATATATAACAGTAGATCAAGAAGGAGAAAAACTTCCTTATCAAAAATTAGATTTTGGTAGAGCAAAATCAGCAATGTTTTTCCCTCTTTATATTGACAATGTATATATCGGATACTGGATTATAGAAAGTTCAGTAATGCATGCTTTTGATAAAGTAGATACAACACTTCTTGAAGTTATAAAAGATGATATAGTAGCATTAGTAAAAACAGTTTCATATCAAGAAGCAATGGAAAGTATAGTAAGAGTAGATCAATTTACAGGACTTTACTCTGCAGAGTATTTATATGGACAAGCTAAAGCTAAGATAGATTCAGCTACTACTTCAACAGTGTGTATGTTTAGAATAGCAAATCTAGAAAAAATAAATGATGATTATGGAAGAAATACAGGAAATAATATTGTAATTGCTGTTGCAAACTGGGTAAAAACTTGTATTACTTCAGATCAAGTATTTGTAAGATATATGGGTCCAAAATTTGCAATTGTATATGTTGGACAGGATAATGATTCTGTAGTTGAAAGTTTAAAAGAATTGAGAGAAGATTTAGAGAGTATAGAAATTGAATCTTCAATTCCAGGTACAAAAGATTATGCAAAGCCTTTAATAAATTTTGTACTTTCTACATATTATAAAGGTACTGGAATTGAAAAAGTAACAGCTAAACTTGAAGAATATCTAGATAAAGCAGATAAAACAGAACATAATATTAATTTTATATAAAAGTAGAGGAGTGAAATAATATGGATGATTTTGATAAGACGATGAAATTTAACGTTGAAAAAGAAGAAAATACAAAGACTAAAGAAATCATGAAAGAAGTTTATGAAGCTTTAGTTGAGAAAGGATATAATCCTATTAACCAAATAGTTGGATATGTTTTATCAGGAGATCCAACTTATATAACAAGTCACAAGAATGCAAGAAATCTAATAAGATCTGTTGAAAGAGATGAATTATTAGAAAAAATGCTAAGAAATTATATAGGATTAGATGAGTAATGAATAAAAGAATTTTAGGAATTGATTACGGAGATGCAAGAGTTGGCCTTGCAATATCAGATGCTTTAGGAATTACTGCACAGGGATTAGAGACTGTTCATTTTGATGGTAATGATAAAATACTTCTTAAAAGATTAGATGAACTTATGGAAGAATATGATATTGGGACTATTGTAGTTGGAATGCCATATAATTTAAATGGAACAGCATCTCAAAGAGTAGATGCTACAAATAAATTTATTCATAAATTAAAATGTAAGTATAATAAAATTACAATTGATACTATGGATGAAAGACTAACTACTGTAGAAGCTCATAGGACAATGAATGATCTAAATATAAATCCAAGAAATAAAAAAAATCTAGTAGATACTATATCTGCTGTATATATTTTAGAAATGTATATGAATAAAATAAAATAAAATTATTTTATTGCATTATTGTATATTTTAGTATATATTATATACAATAATAGTTAAGAAATTGATATTAAATTTAAAGTTTGATTATAAATCGAAAGGAGAAATTAAAAAATGGATGAAAATAAGGATGATTTAGAACTAAATGAAGATATAAATAACATAATAGTTTTAAATGATGAAAACGGTGATGAAGTTCAATTTGAATTTTTAGATTTAGTAGAATATGAACAAGAAGAATATGTAATTCTACTTCCAGTAACAGCTGAAGGAGAAGAAGATTTAGGAGAAGTTGTTATATTAAAAGTAGAAGAAACAGAAAATGAAGAAGAAGAGTCATACGTAAGTGTTGATGATGAAGAAACACTAAATCAAGTATTTGAGATATTCAAAGAGAAATTTAAAGATGAATTTAACTTTGTAGATGAAGACTAATTAAAATGAAAAGGCATGATTTATCTATATCTATGCCTTTTATTATTGAAAAAATAAATTTTTATTTTTAACTAAAAGGAGATGAAGATATCTATGATTAGCATGATAAGTTATCTTTTGACTTTTCTAACATTAATGTTTTGGGCATTTAGACTTATAGTAGCTTATTGCTTTTCAATGCAGATTGATATAGGATTTGAACCATTAAATATTGGTGTAGAAATAGCATTATTATTTGCATCAGTTCCATGTATTATTTTAATGATTAGAAGAAATCTTCTTGCAACATTTATATATGCTATGATGTATTGGTTATATTTTGGAACAGATTTAATAATTACAATTACTGCAATGGTAAATGGAGAGGCTATAACAGATTTTTCTACTGCAATTGCATCTTTTGTTGGAGTTGGAATACCAGTATTTAATTTAATAGATGTATACATAAATAAAAATAGAGTTGGAAAATCAGGAGACAGAAAGACAGATTGGTTTTATAAAAATAAAGATTATGATAGACAATTTGATGAAAGAGCAGATAGAAATAATTATAGGATGTAAAAAAATTAATATAATAAAAGCACAAAGACATATGTTTTTGTGTTTTTATTTGCATAAATTGACTATGTTTACATAATATGGTATAATGAGATGAGTGGAAAATTTTTTTAGCTAATCCACATGGAAACCCTTATTAAACTACAGGAGGAAAAAAACATGAGCAACTTGATTTTCAAGGGGAGTTCCAAGACCCAGGCGATGATGTGTTTCGATGACGGAAGTGGTCGCACTTTCTACGTGCGCTTCTATGCCGAGGAGCTTGAGAAGGAGATGGATTACATCCAGAGCTTCTACAAGGCAAGACCGGAAATGGGACTTGAAATCACCAAGATGGGCGACTTTTACAGAATTCACGCCGAAGGGAACGTGACCGCAAACAGCACGGGACCCTGGGAGATTCTGATGCACAAGTACTGGGCACTGTCTAACACCTATATCAAGGAAGAGGAGACTGGCTTTAAGTACTGCATGGTCAGATTCTCTGATAGCGAAATTTATGAGGCCGAGCCCATCAGAATCGCTGGATAAGGGAAAAGCAAAGCGGCAATTTCGCAAAATAATTTTAGGCCGCTACATTCCCCCCACCACTCTAGGTGGGGGGAAAACTTTTTATATTTTAATTTATGATAATTTATGGTAAAATTAATTATCGTATATTGGAGGAAAACAAATGGAACCGAATGCTCAAAGATTGAGCGATTTAATAGAAGAATTAATTGCATTATCAAGAACTAAAATTTCTGGTGATAAAGTAATTATTCTTAAAAAAATCCTTTTAGAAGTAGCAGAAATTGAAAATGCAGAACTTAAAAGAATTTTTGGCACTAGATATAGAAATATAGATTTTGATTTTTATAGTAAGAATGAAGCGTCTAGAGGAATCTTTAATAGTAATATAGTAAGTAGCAAAAAAGGAAAAGTTGAAAAGAAAATCTGGCCTCCTAAAATAAGAATAAACTTATTTCAAAGTTTTAATGACAGAAGATTATTATCAGAAAATAGGGAAGAAAGAGCAATGGAATGCTTAGAACTTGTAGATACTGTAATACATGAATTTAGACATTATTATCAATCATTAAGAGCCCAAAGACTTCCATACACTATTGATGATGTTAATTTTGCAAAACAAGAGCTTTTAGAGGTTATAGATTATGATAATACATATTCTACAAATTATTGGGTATATAATAATGAAATAGATGCTAGAATATTTGCAAATGATAGACTAAAAAGTGCAATTTCAAATATTAGAGATTATTGGACTAGAAGTTATGCTTTAAGACTTCACGAAAGACTAAATAATGTATCAGAAGAAGATTATTTAAATAAATGCTTAGCTGTATATAGAGAAGGCGTAAAAGGATATCAGCAAGATAAAGAAAATTATACAAATGATAAGATTTCAAGATTTATAAGAGCTAATCCATATGTACTTAATATATATCAATCTTTAGCAACTGAATATAAAAAAGATGGAAGAAAGAAAAGTTGCATAGACTTAATTTCAGACTACCATGAGATAATTCTTCATTTTACATATAAAAGTAATATTTCAGAAAGAAGAAGACAAGAACTAAAAAGAAATTTTCAAAAGATATATTATGAACTAATTGGAAATGAATTAATCAATCTAAGTAAAAGAGATGAAAGAAAATTAGTAAGTACTATTGGAAAAAGAAATTTAGACTATCTATTTTCTTCAATGGAAGAATATTATAAAGCTGAACTTAATTCTCAACTCCAAATGCTAGATAGACTTAAAACATTAAGACTAAGAGGAGTAGTATGGGATTCTTATGAGGCAGCTCAAATACGTGCTAATTTTCAAATAAGAAATGAAATGACTAGAGCAAAATATAGAAGAAGATTACAGAAAATTTCTGAATATAAATATGATTATGATATGCCAAGTCATGAATTAATAAATGGAGTTGATTTAGAATATATAGAGCCTGTTATATTAGATGATAGAGAAAGAAAAGCAAGAAGTTATACATTAAGAGAAATGATAAGAACATATGAGAATATAGAAGATGCTTTTCTTTTTAGTGAAAGAGAAGTAGGAGAAAGAAAAGCTTTTTCCGAAGTATTAAATGCAGTAAAATATCAAAGATGTTCAGTTGATTTTATGAATAAATTTTTAACTGCTACTGATAGAAATATTTCTGTATCTCAGGTGTTTGAACTTTTAAGACTTTTAAAAGCAGCAGATGTTTTAACAATAGAAGGTGGATATGATTACGTAGAAAGACTTGCGGATGTTCCTTTTATAAATGATCTTTTAGAACTTGTTAAAAATTCTGATGATTATAGAAGAATTAGAGAAACTTCATCAATTGTTGGAAGAAGAATAATACCTTATAAAACAAAAGCTGAAAAAGATAAAAGAGCAGCAAGCTACTATCTAAATTATGGAAAGTTAAGATATGGAACAATAAGAGATGAATTTGACCATTTAAGATATAGAGGAAATCCAGAAATGGTATATCATGATGATCCAACATATGCAATGGGAAGACTTGCAGTTTGGAAAGTAACAGCAAGACAACAAGGATATGATGTAATAGATATTCCAGGTGAAATATTTGGAGCAAGAATTAAAGGCCAAAGAAATGGAATAATTACTTATGAAGAGTTTATACAATGTGCTCAAGATGAAAGAGTAAAAAGAATAATGATAAATGGAAAAATATATGATGCAATAAAAAATATATCACAAAATAGAGAAGATGATTTTTTTGAGGTAAAATAATATGGATAAATTAGATGAAATATCTAGAGCTTTTACAGAAATAGATGCAGTTTTAGAAAATTCTTCTGATGAAATAATAAGTAAAATACCAGAAGACTTTGTAAGGCTAGTAAAGAAATATAAATCAAAAGATTATGAATTTAAATATGATTTAAATAAAAAGTTAGATGAACAAAATTTAAGTGATATGACCTTAGAATTAATTGGACTAATTTATAGAGAGTTTATATGCTCTAGCGAAGAAAAGAAAAAGTATGAGATGGATATTAATATACTAAAAGAAAAGCTAAAAGAGGAGTAAACATGATTACATTTAAAGAAAATAATAAAAATGTAGATGAATTTAATTTATTATATGATTCAGTCGGATGGGGTGCATATGACAATGAAGTTTCAAAAAAGGCGCTTGATAATACATTTTATTCAATAAGTGTTTATGATGATAATAAAATTATCGGCTATGGTAGACTAATAGGAGATACAATTTGTTTTTTATATATACAAGATATTATAGTAAAACCAGAATATCAAGGTAAAAAAATAGGAACTTTGATAATGGATAAATTATTAGAAAAAGTTAGTCAAATTAAAAAGGAAAATCCGTGTTTAAGAGTTTATTTAGGTGCATCTAAAAATAAAGAAAAATTTTATGAAAAATTTGGTTTTGTAAAAAGAATAGATGCAGATTTAGGATATGGAATGATTTTAAAAAAATAAAATTATTAGGAGATAAAAACTAAAATAAAACAAACATAAACTGGTAAAACCTAATTTTAGCAAAACTATTGAAAAATAAGCATTTCTTTATAATAAGTTTTTGCATGATTAAATATAAAAAAGGAGATTTATGGATAATAATAAATTAGAGACAATTTCAAATTTATTTGAAGATAAAGAAATAAGAAGTATTTG
>CANQYZ010000004.1 GCA_947628215.1 uncultured Clostridia bacterium
TTGCATCTAAATTTACATTATTTACTCACCACGCTAAAACATTTCCAAACTTAGTAACAGCACTTAGAAACTCAATGCTAAGAGCTGGTGTATTCTCTGATGAAAAAACAGCAGAGGAGCAGGTTGTTCAAGTTTTAAACTTTGATATCCACTTAGTAAAAGACTTTAGAGGTAGAAGATACATAGAAAGAATTACAGAATGTATTCCAGTAGAAGAGAAAAACGAATATACTTTTGATTATAGAAAAGAACATACAATGGAAGGAAAACTTGAGAAATTCATGGATAACGCTACTATATATTTCTCTAAAACAACAAACAGAGAATTATATAAGTATCGTAATATACTTGAATTTAGAGATGACGCATATGTTTTAGTAAATCCAATTTCAGCAGAAAATATCAAAGGTATGAGAGAAAATATGGATGATAATGATATAGGTGCTTTTGATGATTTCTTAGCAAGAAATTGGGGAATTACACCTCAAAAATTAAGTACAGCAGAAGTTATTGAAGATTTAGATAAAGTTCCAGTAGGAGTAGAATCATCAAATACAGAAACTGGTAGTGAGCAAAGCACATCTTCTGAATCTTATTATCCAGAGTCAGCTTCAAATACAGACTTTGGCACGCAAGAAGAACCAGTTGTAAAAAAGAAAAGAGGAAGAAAACCTAAATCAGAAATGTAGAAGTTAAGATACTAGCGAAAGGAGAAAATAAATGACACCGCAAACAATAGGGTTATTTATTAAAGTTGTTCTTGGTTTATTTGCAGGAATAATAGTTGCGTATTTAATTGTAAGTAAATTTGTAAACAAGAAAAACACAAAATATGTTGCCTCACTTGTTGAAGGAACAAAAAATACTAAATACTCATTTGAAATCTTTTATCAAAAAGCGTATATATTTTTTGTACAGATTCCTGTATTTAGAAGATATGTTTTAAAGATAAGAAGACGTCTAGAGATAATTAACCTAGAAGATGAATATTTAACAAGAAGACAAGCAGCTGAAATGTTAGTAAAATCATTTTTAGTTGTTGTGCCTGTTACTATTGCAGTTATTGCACTTACAAAATCAAATATGCTACTTATGTCAACACTTTTAATATTTGAAATATTCTTTATTGAAACACTACTTTCTGGTATGGTTGATAAAAAGGATAACTTACTTTTAAGAGAACAAATAGACATGTTCTCAGAAATGAGACATGCTTATCATGAATTTAACCTTGTTGAAGAAGCAGTTTATGAAGTTGCACAAAATGATGAACTTCAAGTATCAAGACAAGCTGAAAAAATTTATGAAATATTAATTTCAGATGATCCAGAAATGGAACTAGAGAAATATTATGATATTGCACCAAACAGCTTTTTAAAAGAGTTTGCTGGAATTTCATATCTTACTAAAGAGTTTGGTGATAGAAAAGATAAAGATGGTGCATCTTTATACTTAAAAAACTTAAATAACATCACTCAGGAAATGCAGATTGAGATTATGAAAAGAGATAAACTAGATTATGTATTTCAGAGTTTATCATTAATCGCAGCACTTCCAATATTATTTATAGAGCCTATAAAGGCATGGGCTGTTAGTCAGTTCAGTTTCACTAAATCTTTTTATGATGGTGTTGGTGGATTTATAATGCAAGTAGCTCTTATAATAGTTACTTATGCATGCTATATGCTAACTAGAAAATTAAAAGATAATGGTAGTGTTAATACTGAAAGAGATATGCAAAACCCATGGGAAGAAAAAATATACAGAAAAAAAATTATACATCAATTTATTAATATGATTGTTCCAAAACAAGGAACAAAAGATTACAGATTAAAAGTAAAGCTAATGAAAGATTCTGCAACAAAACTAAAAATGGAATGGCTTTATGTAGATAGATGTGTTTATGCAATAGTAGCATTTTTAATAGCAGTATTTTTATTCTGGCAAGTACATAGACTGCAAGTAGATTATATTTATAATCAGCCTGCTGCAGATTATGACTTATTAGGTACAATGTCTGAAAAAGATGAAGTAAAAGCTGTAGAGAAGACAAAAGTACGTGATGTATACTTAGATAGATATAAAGGAAATGAAGGTACTTCAAAAGAAACTATTTTAGAAGATATTAAAGATGATGAATATTATGCGTCTTATACAGACGAAGAATTAGACGAAGAAGCAGGACAGATACATGAATATTTGGTTACTATACAAAATCAATATTTAAAAGCTTTTGAATTCTTAGTTTCATTTGCAATAGGAGGAGCAGCATACTTTGTTCCAATATGGATACTTATGTTCCAAAAGATAATGAGACAGATGGAAATGGAAAACGAAGTTATGCAATTCCAAACTATTATACTTATGCTTATGAAAATCGAAAGAGTTAATGTTGAAATGATATTAGAGTGGCTAGAAAGATATTCTAATATATTTAGAGAACCAATTTCAAAGTGTGTTAATAACTTTGAAGCCGGTGGATGGGAAGCTCTGGAAGAACTTAAAAATGATGTATCATTTCCACAGCTTATTCGTATAGTAGAAAGTTTGCAATCAGCAGTTGAAAAAATACCAATCAGACAAGCTTTTGATGAGCTAGATACAGAAAGAGCATACTACCAAGAAAAGAGAAAAGAATCAAATGAAAGACTTATATCTAGAAAATCTTTAATTGGTAAAGTTATAGGATTTGCTCCAATGGTAAGCTTATTTGTTGGTTACCTAATAGCTCCACTTTGTGTAATTGGTATGTTAAGTATGACTGAGGCATTTAGTAGTATGTCTACTATGGTATAGGAGGAAAAACATATGGATAATGCAGTTAAGGCCTTAGAAATAGCAGGTGGAATATTAATTGCAATATTAGTTATTTCCTTATTTATATATATGTTTGCACAAGTAGGTTATAATCAGGCTATGCAAAATAGTAATATTGAAACACAAAAATTATTGCAATTTAATAAAAAATATGAAGCATATAATAAAAATTTACTATATGGGACAGATGTATTATCTGTAATAAATATGGCAAGAAGTAATAATTCTGTTGAACATCGGTGGATTTAATCCAAATGAACCATATAATATAAATGTAAAATTTACTTTGCAAGAGGACTTAGTTCCAGAAATAAAACGTGTAGATAAAGATGGGAATGTAGTTGATGTAAAAGAGCAAACAGATACAGGTTCATCAGATTATATCGTATATGCTAAGAAAAATGATTCACAAATTGTATATGATTTAAATCCAGCAAATGGTTATGAAGAAAAGATAAAACTACTTTTCCCAAGTGAAGAAGGATATGTTATAAGGAAAAGAACAAAGTATACTTATGTTGCCAAAAGTGTAAATGAGGAATTTATCAATAGAATTTTTAAATGTTCAGCAATTAAATATAATAAAGATACAGGAAGAGTTTGTGAAGTAAATTTTGAAGAACTTGATTTAACTTCTGGACCTTAAAAATTGTAGGAGAGGAATATGGAAAACATCGCAAAAGCTCTTTTGATAGCTGCTGCTGTTTTAATAGGAGTTTTTTTACTTGCAAATTATAACAGAACAATGCGTGAAACAAGTGAGTTTACAGAAAGTTATATGAGCAAATTAACTGAAAAAGATATTGCTGAATACAATTCAGACTTTGTAAAATATACTGGAATAGATATGAATATGTATGAAGTTGTAACATTAATTAATAAATCACTTGCTATAGATGAAAGTTGCAATTTTGAAAAAAATTCTTTAGATTACATTACAATTAAACTAAACTTTAAGACTTCACCTGGAATGACTTATAACTATCCAGATTTTATTGGACATTTTTATCAAAGTGGAAAATTTAATTATGATGATTATAATGAGGCTAGATTTAAACTTTTAAAAGCATATTATGATGATTCTATTTCATGGGAAGGAACAACAGTAGATCAGCCAAAAAATGTTGCACCTACATTATTTAGAATTTCAAAGATAGAATATAAGGATAAAAGAGTTTCAGGACTCACATTTGATGAAAAATAGTTTATGTAAATTTAACAAATGCACTTGAAAATGAGCACTTTTAATTATATAATATTTTATGAGGTAGTTTGTGAAAAAAAATATTGTAATAATACTTTCAATATTTGTAGTGATACTTATAATACTTACAACAGTATTTTTAGTACAAATTAATTCAATGCGAAATATAAAAGATACTCATGATAGAGAAATGGATTTTTTCTTAGAGTATGAAGACAAGAGTTTTAATGTAGATAATTTTATTTCAATTATGAATAAAGCTATAGATAATAATGAAAAGTATGATATAAAATTGAATGATAAGAATGAATACATAGAAGACAATAAATATTCTATAAAAGTATATTTAAAGCTAGATGATAATGAAAAGCTAGTACCAATGGAATATTTAATGTTTAGCGAAAAAGGTGGAGCAAGAAACATTGAAAGAATGTTTTCAAATATTTCTTACAAATATCAAGAGATAAAGTATCATAAAAACTCTACTAGAATTAAAGAAATTATTGTATATGGTTTTACAAAAGGTGCTAGTGGAGAATTTAATTTAGATTAATTTAGTCTTTAATATTTCCCGGAAGGGAGAATTAATAAATAGATAATAATAAAAAAATATTTTATTTAAAAAACAAAGGAGGAAACTAAAAATGGAGAACGCTTCAAAAGCATTAATTATAGCTGGTGCAATCTTAATTTCTATATTACTTATTGCTATTTCAATGTATATATACACATCTGCAAAAGGTACTATTGATACAGCAGCTTCAAAGATGGGTGAAAATGAAAAGCAAGCTTATAATGCAACTGTTTTACAATATGTAGGACCTGGAAAAAGAGGAAATGATGCTTTATCTGTAATAGATGCTGTTATATCAAGTAACAATAACTGTGCTGGTGAGTCTGGTAAATTTATAGCTATAACACCATCAGGATTAAAGTCAAACACTAGTGGTGTTGCAACTGCTACAATAGGAACACCTGGAGATGCAAATAATGATGCTGCAACAGTTCAAGGACATTCTGATAGTATGACAAAACTTAAAGGTGACATTAACAGAGGAAAAAAATATGATATAGATGCAAAATATTCAAATACTGGTATTATTCAAGAAATAGTAATTACTGAAAAGAATTAATTCATAATATATTTTAGGAGCAGATAAATGGAGAATGCTACTAATGCATTGAGAATAGGGCGGAGCAATGCTACTATTTGTATTCGCCTTTAGTCTCATTATAAATATGTTTAATCAATCTAGATACACAATGGATGTCGTTGTATTTAATGCAGATAAAAGAAATTTTTATCAGCATGTTGGTTCAACTGATGTAAACATTACAAGAACAGTTGGAATAGAAACTATTATTCCAACTATATATACATATGTAACTAATCCTGATGATAGCATTAGAGTAAATATCGTTGATAAAAGTGGTAATCTATTACAAGTATTTGATGCTGATATTGAAAAAATTGTTTCTGAATATGGAAATACTCTAGAATCTGCTATTCCAGGAGCTAAAGAAAAAAATATTGTAGATAGATATAATACAGAAGGTAAACCATATTACATGTTTACTGCTCCATGGAGTGGAAGTACAGAGTATACAATAAATAGGATTAATGCATATATATATGGAGATAAAATAAAAGTTGGCGATTCTGAAAAGCGTGTTGATTACACAGGATCTAATCACAACTTAATTAGTTTACTTACGACAAGTGCTAAATTTTCAGAAAGTTATGTTGAATATCAAAAATCTGGTAGAGTTTATTGGGATGAAGCAAGTGGAGAAAGTTTAGTTGAAACTAAAGGAAGTAATAAAGTAATTATTACATACCAGCTTAAATAAGAGGAGGAAAAAAAATGGGTGATTCGTTAATTACAATAGTAGCTATTTTAGTAGCCGGTATATTAATGTTTGCATTTCCTTTAATGAGTATTGCAGATAGAAATGATGATATAGCTCAGACAGCAGTGTCTTCAGCTGTTACAAGTTTCGTAAATACTGTAAGAAATGAAGGAAAAATCACAAAAGAAAATTATTCTGAATTTCAAACAAAATTAGATGCTACAGGAAATGCTTATGATGTAGAGATGGAAGTTAAAGCAAAAAGTAGTGTTATCGGTAGCAAAACTTCATGGCTTTCTTCATCAACAGTTGGTCAAAGTGAGTATTTATCAGAATATACAGCACAAATTCTAAGTGTAGTAGATGGAGACGGAACAAATGAAGGTAAAGATTATATACTAAAAGAAGGAGATATTTTCTCTGTTACAGCAAAGAATAGAAGTTCTACTTTAGCTCAAGTAATTAAAAATGCAGTTTATTCTGTAACAGGACAAGGTACTCAAATTGCAGCACAAGCTTCAGGAGTTGTTCAAAGTTCAGGAAATTAAACACAAAAGAGGTATTTTTAAATGAAATTACCAAACCTAGCAATTATATTTATTGTAATAATATTACCATTATCTGTTGTATTATCAACTTATATGCAACTTCAGTTAGAAGTACTTAATACGAAAAACGAATATAGTACAAAGTTGCTTGATGCAGCATATGATGGTATTCTTTCTTTTGAACTAAATAGTTTAAGCATTGATAATGCAGCTGGTCAATCAGTAAAGTCTTATGTAAGTAATGCTGTCAGTGCCTTTTTTACATCCATGGCTATGAACATGGGTTCTTCTGGTGCAAGTAAAATTAATTTACAATCATATGTCCCAGCTATTCTTTTTACGACATATGATGGATATTATATTTATTCACCAGTAAAGACATTTACACCATCACTTACATCAGATGGTATTGCAGAAATAGATCCAAATGATGGCGAACTTATATATGAAACTAAATCAGGCGGAGGAACTACTAACTTTTCAGGTGGAACATATAAACCATTAGATGACAGTCAAGTAAAGAAAGTTACAAATTATATGATAAAACCATTTATCTATTATTCTGCAACATATGCGTCTAATAATAGTTATACTGTAACAGGTTCTGGTGATTATGTATTAGTTATAAATTATTCATTAGATAATCATATAGCTTTATATGGAAATTATATGGATTCTAGTGGTAAAAAAAGAACTATTAGTAAATCAGGATATTTAATGGATTATGATAGAATAGAAATCAGTGGAGACTTCAAATTGCTTGGAGTTGCAAATGCTGATGAAAATAAAAAAGTAAGGACTGTATCATATTCAAAATCAAGAGATGATAATTTTTGGATTCCACTAATTGAAAATTATGATGCAAATTATCAAGATGGAAACATTGTAATAAATGATAATAATACTCATTATAAAGATGATACTTATAAAGAAGGAAAATTTGGAGAGTATATTATAAGAGGAAAAGGTATTAATCTATATTATGAAATGAGCAAATATGGAAGAGACAATGGTGGAGAAGCAATTATAGATTATACTTTAAAATATGATGAAGAAGATCCAACACATAATCCAATTAAAGTTAAAGTTGATGGTATAGAAATTACAGATAAAGATGCAAAAGAATATTATCTAAAATCTTACTTTTTCTCAAAATGGGTAGAAAAAGAATTTGGTAATAAAGTAAAAATTTCAGATATTAAAAATGTTTATGATAATGGAGCTGATGGAGAATTTGATTGGATAGAGACTGAAACAATGTCTAAAGATCAAGGAATTTCTGAATATCTAGGAAATAGCTTAATATTAAAAGTAAGAGATGGTGGGAACCTTGTAAATGATCCAGAAAGTGAAGCTTCTATATTTACAAGACATAAAAAACAAGTTATTCAAAACTCTATACAATATAATTTAAATTCAGCAATATCTACTTATAATGAAAATCAAGCAAAGACTACTGATTTTAGTATGCCAGTATTTACAGAAGCGGATTGGGATAAGGTATTAAATAAGATTTCTATGGCAGTATTTATGCAAGGCGTTCCTTGTGGTACTGGAACATGGGGAGATTATGCTATAGCAACTAGCTCAAATAATAAGCTATTTGTAAATAAGAGTAATTTATATTTTATAAAAAATGAAAAAGCAACAAGTGATATGATAAGCGAATATCATTCAATAGATTGTAATAAGCTGCATGAACAAGTAGAGTCGAATGCAGCAAATGAAGATTTAACGGGAGATATGAGCTTTGAGTTTACATATGATCAAGAGGAAAAAAATATTCAATTGTTTGCACTCCAAGAACATAATCCAGACAGTGGAAACTTTGAATTTAAAAAGTATTATAGAGATGCAGATAGTAGTGGAGATCCAGTCTGGTACTATTGGAATGGCCTAAAAGTAGTAGACTCGTCGAAAGTAAATCAATTAAATAGTGGTGCTATAGAAGTTGCAAGTTTATATGTTGATACAACAGATTCTAGCATCGATAAAATGAAGGTTTTAGCATATTATATACCAGGATCTACAAACTTTTATGAATATGGTAAAAGCGATAAAGGATTTTTTAAAGTAATAAAAAATATGAATCCGCTATTCTTTGTAAATAAAAATGATGATGAGCAATCTTATGAAGATAAAGTACAAGAAGATGTTATTTTATATGATCATATGAATGTTGGATGCTATTGGTGTATGATGACAAATAGCTACGAAGAGTACGATTTTAGAAAGTATTTAGAGGATGGCAGATGTCCTTTAAATCCATCTGTTTCAAATTGTAGTGCATGTAAAAAGATTGCAAAAGCGTGGTATACATATATTGCAAAATATAGAGTTAATCAGTTTAAAATGACAGACTCAATTCATAGATAGAATAAAAATTTATTACTAATATTATTAGAAAAAATGGTTACTATAAATAAAAAGGAGTAGCTATGAAAAAGAAGTATCTAATAATATTAGTATTTTTTTTGCTTTTTTCTTTATTATATATTTGTAATATAGATAATATTCCAAGTTCAATAATTGTTTTAAATAACGAGAAAATTAATATAAGAAAATTATATGGTATTACACTTGAAAATGAAAAATATGTAAATGTTTCATCTGGTCTTAAAGATTATAATAGATATGATGTTAATGTAAATCTTTTAGGGTTTACTGTAAAGAAAATTGATATAACAGAAATTCCAGAAATGGATGTTATTCCAGTAGGGAAAATAGTTGGGCTTAAATTATATACAGATGGTATTTTAGTCGTTGGAAAAGAAGATGAGTATAGCAAAGTAGATATTAAAGAAGGAGATATTATAACAGAAGTAGATGGAAAAGAAATAAAGTCAATAAAAGATTTAAAAAAGATTTTAAAATCATCTGAGGGAAAAGAGATAAATATAAAATACTTAAGAGATGGAAAAGGGAGTTTAGAAACTTTAGTTAAACCTTCTAAAACAATAGATGGAGAATACAAGATAGGACTTTGGGTAAAAGAAGGAGCAACTGGAGTTGGAACTATATCTTTTTATAATGAAAGTACAAAAGAATTTGCTTCACTTCGGCCATGGTGTATATGATAGAGATACTTATTCACTTTTAAAAATAAAAAAAGGAGAAATATTTGATTCTAAAATTTTATCTATATCAAAGTCTGAATATGGTATACCAGGAGAAATAAAAGGAACTATAGAAAATGATAAAAAAATAGGAAATATATATAAAAATACTGAATTTGGTATATATGGAAAATTAGAAGAAAATACAAATTTAAAAGGCATAAATAAAATGAAAATTGCAAGTAGAAATGAAGTAGAAATTGGAAGTGCTTATATACTTTGCTCATTAAAAAATGGAGAAGTAGAAAAATATAATATAAATATAGAAAGCATGGATCTAGAAAATTATACAAATAATAGAAGTATGAAGATAAAAATAGATGATGAAGAGCTTTTAAAAAAGACAGGAGGAATAATATGCGGAATGAGTGGATGCCCGATAATACAAAACAATAAAGTAATAGGAGTAGTTACAAATGTTTTAGTAAATAATTCTGAATATGGATACGGAGTGTTTGCTGATTTAATGATAAAAGAGATGATAAAAAAATGAAGTAGCTTTTTTTAGCTACTTCATTTTAAGCTTAAATTAATTTTTAAAATTGATTATCAGTATCTTTTTTTATAATCATTGGACCTATTTCTGTAACAGTTCCAGCACCAAGTGTTAATACAAAATCATTAGGAGCTGCATAATCTATTACAAAGTTTGCTATATCATTAAATTTTTCCATATAAATTGCTTCTTTTCCAAGAGAGCGGATACGCTGAACTAAATCAATAGAAGAAATATTATAAGTATTTTGCTCACGTGCAGCATATATATCTGTTACTATTATATGATCAAAGTTTGATAGAGCATTTGCAAATGCATCTAAATGAGCTTTTGTTCTACTATATGTATGTGGTTGAAAAATAACCCATGATTCATTAAATGTTTTATTTTTAATAGCATTTGCAGTAGCTAAGATTTCTGTTGGATGATGACCATAATCATCATAAATATTAAATCCTCTGCAAGAACCAACATATTCAAGTCTTCTATGTGCACCAGTAAATTTAGAAAGTGCAGTAGATATAATATTTTTATCAATCTTATAATAATCACATAAAGCAATACATGCTAGTGCATTTAATACATTATGCATTCCGGCAACTGTTAATTTTACATGAACGAAAAATTCATTATGATGGAATACATCAAATTCAGGATATCCTAAACCATCAAATGTAATATTTTTTGCTACAAAATCAGCTTGTTCATTTTTAATACCATATGTAATAAAAGTACCTTTTACATATTCTTTTAAATCTAAACAATCTTTATCATCAGCATTTGTTACTAAAACACCATCTTCAGGAAGAAGAGATGCATATTTTATAAAAGCATTTTTAATATTTTCAAAAGTTTTAAAATAATCTAAATGATCATTATCTATGTTTAATATAATTTCAGCTTTAGGAGAAAATCTTAAGAAATTTTCCATATATTCACAAGCTTCTAATATGAAATAATCACTATTTCCGAACTTTATAGTTTCCATTTATTTGTTTTAGAATAGCACCAACTTGTATAGTAGGATCTTTTTCAGCTTCTAAGAAACATAAAGATACCATAGAAGTAGTAGTAGTCTTTCCATGAGTTCCTGATATACAAATACTTTCTTTAAATTTTCTAGTTAAGTATCCAACAAATTCGCCACGTGTAATAAGGGGAATATTAAATTGTCTTGCAACTACCATTTCGGGATCAGATTCTTTAATTGCTGCAGAAAAAATAATTAAATCAGAATTTTTAGAATTAGTTAAATCATGACCTATAGTAACTTTAATTCCTGACTCTACAAGTTTATCTGTATAATCACTTCTTACTGCATCAGATCCTGTAACTTTGTATCCCCAATTATGCAAAGTTTCAGCAATTGCACTCATACTAACTCCACCTATTCCAATAAGGTGGATATGATTTATTTTATCTAGATTTTCTAAATTATACTTCATAAATAACACTTCCCTTTTTAATAACTGAATTATATACTGTTTTATTATATTTTTCAAGAAAAAAATGTGTTAATATAGATAATATAAAATAAATTTAAAAACAAAAAATATAAAAAATAAATTTTTTTAAAATTATGATAAATAAATGTAAAAATAAGAAGGAAAAAAATTTTTTTTGGAGAATAATATAAATGTACATATTAAAATAAGATATGTATAAAATTTTAAAACAATTGGAAGGCGGTGCTCAAATGCAAATAACAGATGTACGTTTAAGAAAAGTTAATTCAGAAAACAGAATGAAAGCTGTTGCTTCTGTAACATTCGATAATGAATTCGTAGTACATGATATTAAAGTTATCGAAAGTCAAAGTGGATTATTTATTGCTATGCCTAGCAGAAAAATCCCAAATAGTGGAGAGTTCAAAGATATAGCTCATCCAATCAATCCTGAAACTAGAGAGAAAATTCAAAAAGCTATTTTAGAAGCTTATGAAGCTCCAGAAACAGAATCAGTAGAAGAATAATAGATTTAAGGGTGCTTTATAAGGCACCCTTTTTCTTTTTGTGCTTTTTTTGGAAAAAAATAAAAAAGTCTTGACAAAATAATTCACTGACAGTATAATAATTCTTGTCAGCTAATTACTGACTTGCCAGTTAAATGCAGATGTGGCGGAACTGGCAGACGCACAGGACTTAAAATCCTGCGGGACTTAACCTCCCGTGCCGGTTCGATTCCGGCCATCTGCACCAAAAATAAAGATCCTAGAATGCTTGATAAATCAGTAATCTAGGATTTTTATTTTGCTTTTTTTAGTGAAAAAATTGTGTGAATTAGTAAAAAAATTCACACAATTTATAAAAACAAAATCTAGCATTTTTTTTGACTTTGTAAATTATTATATTTATAATAATTACTATAAAGGAAGAGAAAAAATGATTGGATTTATTAAAGATTATTTTATCGAAAGTGAAGATGAAATTCCTGAAAAATATAGAGAAGAAGTAGAAAAAAGATTAAGCTCAAATTATGATGAGAAAGAAAAAATAGAAGATGAAGTAATTTATGGAAAGATGGGAGAGAGAATTTCTGATTTAGATGAAATTGCATCTGCTTTTGGAAATAATGAAGATTATTATTTAGGCCATGGCACAACAGGTGGAGAAGAAATTATTAAATTAATTTTAGAAGGTGGACTTAAAGTTAAAGATCAAGATTCTGTAAGAGGATATATGGATACTTTAAGAGGATTAGATTCTACTTCTCTTATGTTTGGAGAAGGATCTGATAGTTTATTTAGCATGCAAAAAGATAAATTAGATAATTGGCCTCATAAGAATGCAGAAGATATTGTAATCGTAGCAATTCCAAAGAAATTTACTTTAAGAAGAATAGATGTTGGTGAAAGTGATTTATTTGAACCTTTTTATATAGGAAATGATGAAGAAGGATATAAATTAAGACCTGAATTTATAAAAGGTGTTTATAATGCTACATCTAAAAGTTTTACTCCAAATGAAAATTTTTATGAAAATCTAGATTCTAAAAAAAGAGATGACTTACTTAAAGCTATATGGCAAAAATATGTTAAGTTATTTGCAGAGCACTCTTTCGTATCTCCAGAAGACCAATATAGTCCATTATCTTTAAATGAAGAGGAGCTAAGAGAACTTTCAGTAGAGTGGTATAAAGTTCAACTTGAAAAGTTAAGAAATGATAAAACTTTTAATCAAGATACATTAGATGAAAGCCTTACAGAAATTGCAAGTCAAGAATTATTATCTGATTTTAGTGATACAACAAAAGTAGTGAAAAATGGAATTAAGAAAGAAGCAGATGATAAAGAAAATACAGATGAAGGATGGGCTATAGATGATGAGTGGTGATAATGTAGAATACATTAGAGCTTATACAGAAATAAAGTGTTTATTAAAATACTTTCCAATCAAATATGTAAAAAAGTTACCAGATAAGTTATTAGAAGATATATATATAAACAGTGATGACAAATACAATATAGACATAGATTTAGAAAAAGATTTAAAGAGTCAAAATATTAGTAAAAAAACAAAAGACATTTTATCAGTACTTACTTATAATTACTGGGCAAATGAAGAAACTAAGAAAATAATTGCAGAAAATTTAAATAAAAATGAAAAACAATATAAGGAAGAATTAAAGAAAAAATATAGTTATTCTAATATATTTAAAAATGATGATACTAAAGAAGCTATAGAAGACAAGTCTATTATCGCTATAGAGAAAAAAGAATCTTTATTTATGAAAATAAAAAATTGGTTTTTAAGATTTAAAAATAAATAATTTATATGATTTATAAGGAGAAATACCTTTTATGAGAAATAAAATACTAAAAATTATATTTATAATATCTTTTATTCCATATCTTCTTTTGATATATACAATTTTAACTGGAAGCTATATGATAAATGGTACTGAAATTCATGGAATAGAGAGAATTTTAAAAAACATATCATCTAGCATTTGGTATTTTGCATATGCAGTGCCAGCTATACCAATTTGCTTAATTATTCAAATTAGTTATATATTAAGAAAAAAAGAAAGCATTATTTTTAAATGTTCTTTTATCCCATATATTTTTATATTAGCCATTAGCGTATTTTATGCTTTTACCGGAGTCAGATTTTTAGGAGATACTCTATATTATGGATTAGAAGGGTTTGAGATAGGACTTTTTGGAGGACTTCTTTTTTATAATAGAGTTCCAATTATTCCAGTATGCTTAATTATTCAAATTTATCATATTATTAAAAAATTTAAAAATAAAAACAAAAACAAACAATAGAAAAATTCTACTTTAATTTTAGAAAAATGGAGAAAAACAAATGAACTATAAATATAGAAGAGGACAAATATTTGGAAAAAGATTAAAAGTTCCAAAAGATATATTATCTAAAGTATATGCTTCAGCGCTTCTTTTTAGAGAGTTTATTGAATATGATCTTGAGGATAAAATACCAATATCTTGTCTTATAGAGCAAGATAGACAAATTGTTGAAAGATTTGGTATAGAAAAATGTAAAACTTTAGACTGGGAATTACTTGGAAAAAGACCATATAGATTTCAGATAAATATTAGAAATTTATTAATGGAAATAGATCCTCAAACAGAAGATATTAATGCTGCTTTATATGAGAGAGTAAAGGATGTTTTAAGACCAGCTGATTATTCTGATAGAATGAAAGAAGCTTATCCAGATAGATTAATTGATACTACAGGTGTAGACGATGTTAGATTCGACATAATTTATAGATTCAATAGAGGAGATACTTCTTTAGAAGAAATAGTAGATAATTGGGAACTATTTAGAAATAAAGATGCAAGTGTTTGTTTATTAAGAGATGATAGAAATGAAAGTAGAATTAGTGATAGCGATTTAAAAGCTTTCATGCAAGAATTTGGAAACTTAGCACCAATAATTGCAAAATATAATAATATTTATACGTTTATAAATGAAGTTAAATCATTAGAAGGCGAAGAAAAAAGAGAATATGTTAAAAGTATTACTGATAGCATTTTAGCAAATACTCGTAGAGAATATGGAGATTATAGACCAGTTATAGAATTAGATGATGATGAGTATAAAGAGATATTTAAGTATTCATCATTGGAAGATTTTTTAAAATTATTTAATAGTTATTATACAGAAGCAATAATGAGAGAACTTGAGACTTTGCCACAAGACTATATTTTTAATATGTCTATTCCATTTTCAGTACTTTTAAATTATCATGTTTTATCTTTTATTGGAACATTTGGACTTAAAAATGTAGAAGATTTTAATACAGAATGTGGGTATTTTTTTAGTAAAAATGATTGTGAAATGCTAAAGCTAATGGATGATATGTATTTGCATTATGCTGGAAACGAGTGGGATCCTCAAAAGAAAATTTATACTAAACCTACTTTAGATGAAAATGGAGAATATCTTGATAGACCCTATACAAAAGAAGAATTTTATGAAGCAATGAGAAGAATGATTGTATATGGACCAAGTGACGGAAACTTTATTGATAAAGCACCAGATTATAGAGATATGACAGGAGAATTTAGACAAAGATTTTCAGAATTATTTATATCAGAGCAAGCTCCAGAAGAATTACAAAAATTGTTTTATACAAAATCTATTACACCACAGATTCTTTTAGAACATCCAGAATATGTAGACTTTTTAGAAGGAAAAGATTTAGAATCATGCTTTAAGAGAGTAGATATAAGAGTTACAGGAAGCAAAGCGCTATATGGATATGAAAATCTTTATAGATTCTTAAGTACAAAAACTGATTTTCGTAGTGTAATAGATTTAGTAACTCAATATGGTGATCTATTAGATATTGCTTTTGATAGAACTAGAGCTGACGGATATTTATACGAGATAAATTTTGATATAAATGATGATTTAGATAAATTTCAAGATAGAATAAATGAAACTTTTAAAAGGCTAGTAATAGAAAAAGGAGTTAAATATCCTAAAACAATTCCAAATAGTTTAAGAGAAAATTATCCAGAAATGTTTTTAAGCGATAATGCGCCTCAAGAGCTTCAAGATGCTTTTTATAGTAGAAGTGTTACCTCTGAAATGATTTTAGCTCATCCTGAATATAGAGAATTTTTAAAAGATATTGATTTAGAGATTTTATATAAAAATATGCCGGTTAGAATGGCAGGCAATACTTTTGAAACAATAAACTTAATAAAAGCCATGATACAAACATGTGGAAAAGATGAAACATTAGATTTAATGATTTCCTATGGCAAATATATAGAAGCTGTTTTTGATGCTAATAAATTAACTGAATTTAGATATAATAAAGAATTTACAAAAGATGATTTATTAGATGAGATGGATAAAAGTATCTTGCAGGCAATTATTGATGGGAAGATAAAATATGGCGAAGATATGCCAGATCATTTTAAAGAGAAAAATCCTTCTATGTTTTTAGGGAAAGATGTTCCTGAAGAAATAAAAAAGAAATTCTATAATAGAGAATTTACAATTGAGGATTTTATAAATAATCCAGAACTTTTAGATGTATTTGGAAATACAAATATTGCATGTGGTTTTTCTGAAACTGTTTCATGGATGATTCCTTTATTTGGTGATAATGAAGATATAAAAGAAGCAAATAATAATAGATTAAAAGTACTTTCTGCGTATTCAAAAATTCAAGATGTATCTCTTCAAAAAGCTTTTGAAGAATATGTTAGAGAATGTGGAGACAAAATTGATTTAGAGAAAATAGAATATGTTTCAGATGTATTATCAAAATTATCTTTGTCAAATTCAAGTGAAATTTATACATTTAGAAAAGAACTTGCAACTCAGATATTAAATTCTCCAAATCCAATTGAAACTTTAAATGAAATCGAAGATATATTCTTAAGAAATACAATTCCAACCTTTGGAAAGATATACTCATGTTTTGAAATATTACATCCAGATTTTAAAGGGTTCAACTTTGAGTCTACCAATATATCTCCAGTACTTAAAAATAGTACAAATGAGCAAAAAAGTAAAATAATATTTGCTGATTTAATAAAAGCTTCATTTGGATCAAATAATAGATCTGTAAGAAACTTTTTAGATAATATAGAAAAAGGAAATGCCTTATATGAAAGTATAAAAACAGGGCAAATTAGATTTGAAGATTTAAGCGAAGCTCAAAGACAAGATTTAACTAGTTTTAACAAAATATTATCAACAATTTATAATATGAATTTACAAAAAGGAAAAGAAGAACCATTTATTAATACAGAAAATCCTATCACAGATATTTCTAAACTTTCTAAATTATTATCAAAAGATGGCACATTAGATTATGATTTACGGTGATAGAGTAATAGAGATGTTTTGCTCTTCTATAGGACTTAATACTTTAGCACAAGCAAAAGAATGGATAAGTAAAAAAATTAAAGAGGCTGATAGAAGAAATAGAGAAGCTGCAAGTTCAGAAATGGTTTTACACGAAGGAGATTTTGTTAAGGGTATAGGTGACATTACTTATTTAAGAAATATACTTCAAAATGGTAGTGTTTCTAAGGAGTTTTTAGGAGCTAGCGCAACAAGTGATGCTACACCTTTAGATACAGATGTGTCTAGAATCATGTCTGAAGATGGAACAATTGCTGAAAAAATAGGAGGAGCAGCAGCAAGTAGTTATGGACCAATTTATTTTGTCTTGAAAAATGATGATAGATTTTTAACTACAAGAACAGGTAGTGAGACTTTAGATGCTGAAAATGACATGTCAAAAATAGAAGTATTCTATACAGGAGCTTTAGGAGCAGGACATTATGGAATAAGGACAGGTTTTTCATCTAGTGAGATAAATTATATTGTAATGGAAAATTTTGATGAAAGAGTTGGAATTGAAATTGCAATGAATGGATTTTACATTCCTGTTGTAGATATGAAAGGAAAAGTAATTTTTACTCCTAAGCAATATGATGAAATAAGAGAAAAAATGCAAGGATTATCTTATTATGGAGAAAGTGATTATACATTTTCTGAAAATTTAGTTACAGGAGATACACAGAAAATAGCTTCTCAAATAGAAAGAAGTAGTAGCGAGACAAAAAAGAAAAGAGATAAGATTTGTAAAATAGTAGAAGAAACAGTTTCAGAACTTGGACTTAAATTAAAAACAAGTATAGATGGAGATTTAACAGATGGTTTTGTTGAATTAATAGATACAGGTTCTACAGGAAGAGAAACAAATAAACCTGGTGATGGCGATTTTGATTTTATGATGAGACTAGATAAGTCAATACTTTCAAATCAAGCAGAACTTCAAAAACTAAAACAGGCATTATTAAAGAAATTAGGAAGAGAAGATTCTTCAGGAGTAATAGGAACTGGTGACTTTAGATTAAAAGGAGTAGAGATAGATGCAGATACAAGTGTAGATATTGATATTACTTTTACAGAAAAGACAGATGCTATTTCTTATTCAACTGATATGGCTTTGCAGGATAGATTAGCTACTATAAAAAAACAAAATCCAGAAAAGTATAAATATGTACTAGCAAATATTCTTCTTGCTAAACAAACATTAAAAGAAGCAGGAGTATATAAACCAAATCGTGGAGAAGTTCCTCAAGGTGGACTTGGAGGAGTTGGAATAGAAAATTGGGTATTACAAAATGGTGGTTCTTTTATAGATGCTGCAAGGGGATTTTTAGAAGCAGCAGAGGGAAAAAGTTTTTCTGAATTTAAATCTTCTTATCATGTTTGGGATTTTGGAGAGAATCATTTAGCTGAAAGACGTGGATTATATCCTCATGATGATTTTATATCAAGCAATATGAGTGAAGAAGGATATCAAAAAATGGTTCAGGCTTTAAGAGAGTATGTTAGAAGCTATTCAAAATCAGCTCAAAGCCTTGGAAAAGAAACATTAGAAGAACAAAAAGATGTAGAACTTTTAGATCAAACAGAATCTGATCAAGAAAAACAAGCTTTAGATATCGTAAAGAATAATAGTGCTATTTCTAAGTAAAATATAAACATATAATAAGGAAGAATAATATGGAAGATAAAAAACAAATTAAAATAGGACTTACTGCTTTATGTATAATAATTATTATTTTTATATTAAGTGCAATAATTATATATACTGTAGTAGCAAGTTCTAAAGAAAAAGAATCAGAAAATAGATATATAAATACTGTAGATATAAATGAAACAAATACATATAATTAAACAAATTACAAAAGAACAATAATATATAAATGGAAGTTTTAATATATTAGAACTTCTATTTTTTTGCTTTAAAAAATAGAGAAAAAGAAAGAATAATAGAGATAAAATTTTAAAACTTAAAAAAATATGAACATAATCACAATATTTGCTTAAAATTATTGACATACCCCATTTTTTATGCTAATATAAAAACATAGATTTTAAGAAACTAAAAATCGTTAGGTAAGGCTACTATAGGGATATGGGTTGTTGCCGCAGAGTAATGGAGACATTATGAGTAGGATAGCAATCAATATCGACTTCAAGGTATTGATTAATACAATAACAAGCCCTATAATGCTAAAGCTCAAACGTTGATTTATAGTAAGTATAAGTGCGGCGTTTGTCCGTATTTTTTTTGCGAAAAGAGGTGAGAATAATGGATAGTAGTGGGAGTAGGAGCATAGATGGAAGCTCGACAAATCTTGGCAAAATTGAATATGTATTAAGGCGTATACGGAAATGATGAATTACTATCCATTATTTTCTAGGAAGCTTAGATACGTTTTCATTTATTTTGCCTTAAATTTTTTAGAAAGGGGTAGAATAATGGAAAAAAGAATCATAGAATATAAAAAAGAATTTGATATTGATGTAAAAAAATTTATTGAATGCATATATGTTGGCGAATATAATATGGACGTTGGAATAGATGTAATACAAAATGAAGATATATATGCAGATTACTTAGAAAATGGAGGCAATTTTTGGATTGCATTAGATGAAAATAATAATGTAATTGGAACAATAGCCGGAAAAGTTATAGACAATGAAACTATTGAATTAAAAAGAATGTATGTTAGAAAAGAATGTAGAGGATATGGAATTGCTCAAGAATTATTAAATAATTTAGAAAAATTTGCAGCAGATAATGGTTTCAAATATTTAATACTTGGAACATATGAAAGAATGGAAAGAGCAATCGGATTTTATACTAAAAATTTATTTATATTAGAAGATGTTGAGACAGAATATCAAGAGGAGAGATTTTTTAAAAAATGTTTAGCATAAATTTAGATGTAGCTGATATACTAAAATAAATGTATATTAGCTATTTTTTTGCTTTTTACTTGAACTTTTTAGTATAAAGATATATATTAATTTTCGATAATCTAAGGAGGCATAATATGAAATTAAATTTAGTATTAGTAGAACCAGAAATACCACAAAATACTGGAAATATAGCAAGAACATGTGCAGCAATTGGCGCAAAACTACATTTAGTAAAGCCACTTGGTTTTGATATTTCAGAAAAGCAAGTAAAAAGAGCAGGATTAGACTATTGGGATAAAGTAGAAATAGAGGAACATGAAAATTTAAATAGCTTTTTAGAAAAATATAAACCAGAAGAACATGACATGTTTTTTGTTACTACAAAAGGAAAAGAGGTATATTCTGATATTGATGTAAAAGATTCTAAAGAAGTATTTTTATTATTTGGAAAAGAGACTAAAGGATTACCAGAAGATTTACTTTTAAAATACATAGATAAAACTATAAGAATTCCTATGAGAGAAACATTAAGATCTTTAAATCTATCAAATTCAGTTGCAATAGTAGCATATGATGTTTTAAGACAAACAAATTTTAATTCTTTAGAAAAAATTAGCAAATATTTTGATGATAGATTATAAAAATATTGACATAAATTTGAATACGTGGTAATCTAGTATTAAATACTAGATAGGAGGAAAATATGGCAAGAATAAAAGATCCAGCAAGTGGAATTACTCATTTAATAGGGGCTGTATTATCAGTTGCAGGCCTTGTTTTAATGATTATTTTTTGTAGTTTATATAGTAATGAGAAGGCATGGGATATTGTAACTTGTACAATATTTGGAACTGCACTTATTTTACTTTATTTGTTTAGTACTTTATACCATATGTTAAATTTAGGACCAAAAGGAACTAAAGTATTTAGAAAATTTGATCATATAATGATATATATATTAATAGCAGCAACATATACTCCAATATGTTTAGGACCACTTCGTGGAGGATGGGGATGGTCTATATTTGGAATTGTTTGGGGAATGGCACTTCTTGGAACAATTTTGACAGCTGTATGGATAGATGCTCCAAGAAAGCTTACAACTGCATTTTATATTTTAATGGGATGGGTTGTTGTAATTGCTGCGTATCCAATGATTACTACTTTTTCTAAGATTCCAAATGGAATGACATCTTTAGGATGGCTTTTAGCAGGAGGTATCTTTTATACAGTAGGCGGAATAATGTATGCTCTAAAATGGCCTAAAATTAATTTTAAATATTGGGGATTTCACGAAACATTTCATATTTTTGTAATGCTTCGGAAGCTTTTGCCAATTTTGGTTTGTGTTTAGATATTTGATTTATATGTAAAAGTTGAAAAAAGCCGAAAAATCGTGTATAATATAAATGTTTATTTTTTAAAGAGAGAAAAAATATGAGTATTATAAGTCAAAAATTGAAAGAAAATTTAAATACTATAATAGAATATTTTTTACTATTTATATTATATGCGCACCTTGGTTGGTGGATGGAAGTTATTATTTTTTACTTTAAAACGCATACTTTTGTAAATAGAGGATTTTTAATTGGACCATATTGTTCTATATATGGTTTTGGATGTTTATTTATTACGATATTATTTGGAAAATATAAAAATAATCCTAAAAAATTGTTTATGCTTTCATTTATTTGGTGCTCTATTATAGAATATGTTGTAGGATACATGATGGAAGTTACTTTTGGCGGAAGATGGTGGCAATATACTGATGCTAACTTCCTAAATATAAATGGAAGAGTATGGCTTGTGACTACTATTCTTTTTGGATTTTTAGCAACTTTACTTATAAGAAAAGTAGAACCATTACTAAAGAAGATTATAGAAAAAATACCAAAAAAATTTATTAATACAGTAGCAGGAACAATACTTGTTATATATGCTTTTGATATTTTTGTAACATCAACATTTGTATTTGGTGCAAGAGATGCAATTGAATCTATAGAAAGTGATTGCACAACAATAATTTCAGAATATGTTTTAGATAACATAAAAAATATAATACGATAAAAATATTTTAAATGGGGGTGTATTTGGTTTCGACAGCCTTTTTGAAATATAGATAGCGGGTGGTGGAGCATCTGGCCACCATAAAAGATGCAAATTAAAATAAACGCTGATAACGAATTAGCAATTGCTGCCTAGGTTGCGGCAACGTCTTACTTTAGAAGCCTACGGCTAAAGATAAGGCGCAAGGTTAGTAGGAAACGAATCTGTTTTTTCTTCGCAAACAGAGGGTATTTAGAAGATACAAATATTATTCGTTTGTTTGTTAATGAATAATATTTGGAAATTTTAATAACAAACTGCACCCGGAGAAGTTTATATGGATAAAATCCTGGACAGGAGTTCGACTCTCCTCACTTCCACCAAAGCAGTTCAATTCGAACTGTTTTTTTTGTTGAAAAAAATTCTAAAAAAATATTGACGTCTAAGAATATTTAAATTATAATGCAAACAAATGTTTTAACAAATAATATATTTAATTACGTAGAATGACATAGAATTAAAATTGAAGAAGTAGGATACATTAAAGAAAATTGAAAACTATAAAAATATATAAATAAAAAAAGGATGTGAATTTATGAAACAAAACGATTTAGTAATTCAAAATGAATTATCAAATGAAGATATAAAAAAATTAATATACACAATAAGAGGTAAGCAAGTTATGCTTGATAGTGATGTAGCAATGTTATATCATTATGAAACTAAAAATATAAACAAAACTGTAAAAAGAAACATTGATAGATTCCCAGAAGAGTTTTGTTTTCAACTAACAGAAAATGAATTTCAAACTTTGAGGTTCCAAAATGGAACCTCAAAACAAAACTTAAAAATAAAAAATGAACTTAGAGGAGGAAGAAGATATTTACCTTATGTTTTTACAGAACAGGGAATTGCTATGTTAGCAGGTGTTTTAAAAAATGATATAGCTGTAAAAGTCAGTATTAATATAATAAAATCCTTTATTGAAATGAGAAAATTTATATCTTTAAATGGGCAAGTGTTTGAAAGACTAACAAATATGGAATATAAATTACTAGAACATGATAAAAAATTTGAAGAAGTTTTTAATCAACTTCAGTTAGAAGAAAACATTAAGCAAAGAATATTTTTTAATGGTCAAATATGGGATAGTTATAGTTTAATTATAGATATTATAAAAAAAGCAAATAAAAAAATTTTAATAATAGACAATTATATTGATGACAGTGTTTTAAAAATGTTAGCTAAAAAGAATAATAATGTTGAAGTAACTATTTTAACATCAGATAAAAGTAATATTGCAACTTTAGATATTAAAAAGTTCAATAAAGAATATCCAATTCTTAAAGTTGCTAAAACAAATAAATTCCACGATAGATTTATTGTAATAGATAATAAAGAGATGTACCATTTAGGAGCTTCTATAAAAGATTTAGGCAAAAAATGCTTTGGAATTAATAAAATAGAAGATAAGGAAATTATAGAAAAATTTATTAATTTGTAAAAACATGTAAAGTCTAAATATCTTTTGTCTATTAGATAATTTATATCTGTAATAAATCTCTTTAGTTTATACAGCGCTATATTTGACATTATTTTAAATACCAAGTATACTAAGAATAGGAAATGAATAACCGCAGTGAATGCGGTTACCACTACATATAGTTATAACAACACATTTGCAGTTTTGGCTGAAAGCAGAATGTGTTGTTATTTTAATCCTTATTAATCATTGAGTTCACATATTTTATGTATAAAATCGTCAATAATGTTACGTTTATTGTTGTAGAAGCTATTAAGGATATTATTAAAAGTTGAAGTTAAAAGCTCTGTAAATTAGTAAAATTAATAATTGCAAGGCTTTATTTTTTACATATAAATTTTTTTAATATCTTTATTAAATCTCATTAAATTATAATAACTTATTCTTGAATATATTTAATGTATACTATATAATTAATATGATATTTTTAAAGTTTAAAAATAGAGACAAGGAGATACCTAAGATGAGTAATAAAGTAAAGATAATAATCATTACAGCAGTAGTAGCAGTCGTTATTATAACACTTTTGGTTGCTGTATTATTATTTATGCCAAAAAAGCAAGAAACAGTTACTGAAAATAAAAATGAAGTAAGTGAAAATGTAGTTTCAAATGAAACTGATGAAAATGCTACAGAAATTCAAGAAGGAGAAAGTAAGATTACAGAAACAGAAACTTCTGATGGAAGTAAAATTCCTGTTCCAGAGGGATTTACTTATAAAGAAGGAACAGTAAGTACGGGTGCTGTAATTAGTGATGAGCAAGGAAATGAATTTGTATGGGTTCCAACAGATAATATATTATTTGTAAGAAGAGATTTTAATAATCCAAATACAGCAGTAAATCCAAATGAAAATTCTACAGGAAATACTACAAGTCAACTTACTACAAATACAAACTTTGCAGAGACACAAGAAAGTAACAAAGAATATATAGATAGTGTAAATAAATATAAAGGCTTTTATATTGGAAGATATGAAGCAAGTAAAAATGAAGAAGATGATACAAAAGCATGTACAAAGAAAGGTGTAGAACCACTTACTGAAATTGTATATGATAGAATGAGAAAAATTGCACAAAATACTTATGCAGATAATAATTCAGTACAATCTGATATTTGTAGTAGTTATGCATGGGATACATTATGTGTATGGCTACAACAATCAGGATATGACATTTATAATTCAACAAATTACGGAAATTATAAAAATAATCCAGAAGCAGTAAATAGAAAAGCAACAACAGGAAGAAATAGCAAATGGGTTACAAATAATATATATGATTTAGCAGGAAATGTATGGGAAATTTCTACTGAAGAATGGGGAGAAGTTTATCATAAAAATCATACTGGAAGAGGTGGAGGATTTAATACAGATGGTATAAGATTTCCTCTTTCATGCAGAGTTGCTGAGTATGATGGATCATATGCATATATAGGATTTAGATTAGTTTTATATTTAAAATAATTTAATTTTTGGAGCTTGATATAATTGACATTAAAATAAATTAAATATATTATATTATATATAAATGCAAAAGAAAAAATGAGGTGTTTTTATGAGTGGAGAAAAAAAAGAAAACATATCTAAAATAGGTAACTTTTTCAAAAATCTTCCAGATTGGTTCATAAAACAAGTGGAAAAAGTTAAAAACTTAGAGAGAAAAACAAAAATTATTCTTGCAGTAGTATTACTTTTAGTAATAATTGCAATAATAAGCTTAATAGTATTTTCAATAAATAGTAAAAAGCTAGGAAACTTAGTAGGAAATATAAATAATAATGGTATAGCAGTAAAAGATGGAAGTGCAGCTGTTATATCTTATACAAATACAGAAGATGGAAATGATTCATCTGAAAAAGTAGCAAGATCTGGTATATATAAAGTAAATTCAAATGGAAAAGTAAAAACATACGAAACATTTGGAGAAAATGTATATGGATTTTCAGTAAATAAAGTAGGAAACTGGATTTACTATATGAAAGTTGACGATGAAAAAGGGACAAGAGATATAGTAAAAACAAACGGAAATAAAAGAGTAGTAATTGCAAAAGACCTACCATCATATGTAAAAAATAGTGAATACTTAATAGAAAATTATACTCTTATGACAATTGAAGCAAACTATATTTATTATTTAAATGAGAATCAAAATATTACTAGAATTAAGACAAATGGAAAAAATAAAGAAGTAATAAGAGACGATATAAAAGCAAAAGATTTTGTAGTATATAAAGATTATATTTATCTAAATACAGATGATAATGAATTTATGAAAATCAAAATTAAAGATTTTGAGGAAAAACAAAATTTAAAAAATATAAATGCAAATGATTTTCAAGTTGAAGGAAAATATATTTATTACATTGATAAAGCAAACAAATTACTTAGAGTAGACTTAAATGGAAACAACGAAAAAGTAATAGTAGATAAACAAATACAATCATTTAACGTAATAGGAAATGAAGTTTACTATTTTGCAGAAGAGAGTAAGTCTTCATCAGAAGAATCTAACGAATTTGCAATATTTAAGCTTAATATGAAGAATAATGAAACTAAAAAAATTGTAGATACTGCATATTCAGCAAGTAAGATTAATATTGCAGGAAATTACATCTATTATGATGATAGAATAGATGGAGATATTTATTATAATACTGTATATAAAGTAAAACTTGATGGATCAGAAAAAGAAGATTTAGGACAGAAAGTTTTATCAGCAGAAGTTAAAGAATTTGATATAAAAGGAGATTCTTCAAAATAGCAAAAGAGAAAGTGGACTTTAAGATGTAAGTCCACTTTTTTTAAGAAAGATTTTTAAGGAGGAAAGAAATGAGTTTAGGAACAGTTGCATATAATAAAAAAATATATAACTTAGACTATATGACAGAAGAAGAACTTGAAAATCTTTTAAATGATATAGAAAAGGATAGGTTAAAGCTAAAAAAAGAAATTAAGGTATTAGTTAAATAGGAGGTAAAATTTTTTAGATGAGTGATTTTCAAAAAGAAAAAGACCAAAAATTTAATAATGTACTAAATAGCTTAATTAAACTATCTAAATTAAGTGCTATAGTTTCTTCTGCATATCAATATAAAAGTACTGAAAATTTAATAATAGACAAAACTTCAAAAGAGGAAAATGTAATTATTTTTGGAATAGAAAATATTAATACAAAAGTATTAACAAATCCTTTAAAGTATGAAAATATCATAAATAGAAAAGATGAATTATTACTTGAATATAAAGATGTTCTAGATACAGTTGGAACTAATTACGATAATCAATTAACACTTGCATATGTAAGACAATATGAAGAAGATTTAGAACAACTTGAAAAATTAGTAGATATTTATATGCTTAGAAAAAAAGAAAATGAAGCTAAAAGAAAAGTAGACAATAGTGATGATGAAATAGCAGAAGAAATATATGATATAGAAGATGAGCTTGGAAAAAGTGAAGCTAAATCTAGAAGAGGAAAGACTTCCATAAATGCAAAAATTAAAGAAAAAAATAAAGTATTAATGGAAGCTATGGAAAGTGAAGAAAAGGAAATTCATACTAAAATAAAAAGACCAACTTTTTTGCTTGGTGCTAAAAAATTCTTTTTTGGTAGATTTAATCCCAAAAAACTTATTGAAAAAAATGTTTTTTCTGGATTTAGAGAAAGAATAGAAAAATTTAAAAGTGATGAACTTGAGAATGTAAAGAAGAGTCACAAGTTTACAAGTGAAAATGTTGTAAAAGAAATAGATGATATTTCTGCAAAAAAAGTAAAAACAATATTGTCAAAATTAGATTAATATGCTAAAATATTAGACTATAGAGTAAAAATAAAATAAAAATCAATGAAAAAGCAAAGTAGAAAGGCAAAAAATATATTAAGAGAGAATAGGTTAAAAGCTGAGAGCCTATTTATATATTGCTTATCGAAATTTCACTTTTGAGATTCTATATTGAAATTCAAAGTAGGTATAGACGTATAAGCTACGTTAAGAGCTTTTAGAGTTTAAATAAGAAATTATTTAATAAATTTAGGTGGTACCACGGAAATTATAGACCTTTCGTCCTATGGATTGAAAGGTCTTTTTGTATGGTAAATTTTAATTTTTTAAGGAGGATATAAATGGAGGAGAAAGTAAATTCAATTAAGAAAAATGCAGTAGATGAAATTGAAAAGACATCTGATTTACATGACTTAAATGATATAAGAGTTATGTATTTAGGGAAAAAAGGAAAACTTACAGAAATACTAAGAAGTATGGGAGAGTTGTCTAGCGAAGAAAGACCAAAAGTTGGCTCTTTAGTAAATAAAGCAAAAGAAGAAGTAGAAGAAATTATAAAACAAAAAGAAGAAGAATTAAAAAAATTAGAACTTTCTAAAAAATTAGAAGAAGAAGATATAGACATTACTCTTCCAAGTAAAAAAACAGTAAGAGGAAGCAAACATCCTTTAAATAGAGTAATAGAAGAAGTTGAAGATTTATTTGTATCTATGGGATATGATGTAGTTTCAGGACCAGAACTTGAAACAGATGAATATTGTTTTGAAAGATTAAATCTTCCAAAAGGACATCCAGCAAGAGATATGCAAGATAGCTTTTATATTACAACAGAATATTTGCTTAGAACTCAAACTTCTGCAGTTCAAGCAAGAACTATGATGGCAAATACAGAAAAAACTCCAATAAGAGTAATAGTACCAGGAAAGACTTTTAGAAGAGAAGATGATGCAACACATTCACATCAATTTAATCAAGTTGAAGGATTAGTTGTAGATAAAAATATTTCTTTAGCTGATCTTAAAGGTACTCTAGAAGTATTTATGAAAAAAATGCTTGGACAAAATACAGAACTTAGATTTAGACCAAGCTATTTCCCATTTACAGAACCATCTTATGAAGTAGATGTTACATGTTTTAAATGTGGTGGAAAAGGATGTAATCTTTGTAAACAAACAGGATGGATTGAACTTCTAGGATCAGGAATAGTTCATCCAAATGTTTTAAGAATGAATGGATATGATCCAGATAAATATTCAGGATTTGCATTTGGTGTAGGACTTGATAGACTTGCTATGTTTAAATATGGAATTACTGATATAAGACTTTTATATCAAAATGATGTTAGATTTTTAAAACAATTTGATAGAAAGGATGAAGAATATGAAATTAAGTATTAATTTTTTAAAAGATTATGTTGATTTAGATGAAAACATAGATGTAAAGAAAATTGCTGATGATATGACAAATGCAGGAAATGAATATGATGAAGCAGGCTCACTTATAAATTGCACAAATTTAGTAATAGGTGAAGTTTTAGAATGTACTATGCACCCAGATTCTGATCACTTACATTGCTGCAAAGTAGATGTAGGAAATGAAGTTTTAAATATAGTTTGCGGAGCTCCAAATGTACGTAAAGGATTAAAAGTAATAGTAGCTTTAGCTGGTGCAAAATTACCAGGTGGAGAAATAAAAAGAGGAATTATTAGAGGACAAGAATCTAATGGAATGATTTGTTCTATTGCAGAACTTGGATTAGAAAATAAATTCTTAAAAGAAGAAGATAAAGCTGGAATTCATGAACTTCCACAAGATGCAAAAGTTGGAGAAGATCCAATTAAATATATGGGAATGGATGATAGTGTTATTGATTTTGACCTAACTGCAAACAGAGGAGATCTTTTAAGTATATTAGGTATGGCTTATGAAGTAGGAGCTATATATGATAAAAAAGTAAAAGATATTGATTTATCACATAAAGAAAATAATGAAGATATAAATGATACATTTAAAGTAAAAGTAAATACAGAAAATTGTTCAATATTTTTAGCTAAAAAAATAAAAAATGTTGTAATTAAAGAAAGCCCAGCATACATAAAAAATAGACTTATAGCATCTGGAATAAGACCAATTAATAATGTAGTAGATATAAGTAATTACGTAATGCTAGAGACTGGTCAACCACTTCATTTTTATGATGCAGATACTCTAGAAGGATGCCTAGAAGTTAGAATGGCAAAAGAGGGAGAAAAACTTACAACTCTAGATGGAATAGAAAGAATCTTAAAAGAAGAAGATATTGTAATTTCAAATGGTAAAAAAGCAATTGGACTTGCAGGCGTTATGGGAGGATTAGAAACAGAAATTACAGAAAAGACTAAAAACATTATTATAGAATCTGCAATATTTGATAATGTAAAAATTAGAAGAACATCAAATGCAATTTTAAGAAGTGAAGCAAGTAACAGATTTGAAAAAGGATTAGATCCAAATAGAACTTATATGGCAATTGAGAGATCTTGTAATTTACTAGAAAAATATGCAGATGCTGAAGTAGTAGGAAACATAGCAAAATATGATACAACTTCTTTAAAAGACACAAATATTGATATTACAGCAGAAAATATAAATGCAATTCTTGGAATGGAAATTTCAAAAGAAGATATATTAGATGTATTTAGAAGACTTGGATTTAAGACAAGTGTAAATAAAGACATAATAACAGTATCTGTTCCAAAAAGAAGAATTGATATATCAATAAAAGAAGATTTAATAGAAGAAGTAGGACGTATTTATGGAGTAAATAATATAAAAGGAAAACTTCCAAACATTTTACCTAAGATGGGAAGCTATGATAAAGTTACAAGACAAATTAGAAATAAAATGATAAATCTTGGACTAAATGAAACATTATCTTATGTATTAGTTCCAGAAGCAGATGCAAAAATGTTTACAAATGATGATACAGAAGTTGTTAAACTTTTAGCTCCATTATCAGAAGATAAAAATACTTTAAGACATAGTGTATCTGTTGCTTTATATAAGATTTATGAGTACAATAAAGCAAGAAATAATAAAGATGTATGTATATTTGAGATAGGAAAATCATTCCAAAAACAAGGAGAAGAATATAGTGAAACTAAAAAACTAGCTTCTCTTATGACAGGTGAATATTATCTTGGAATTAATAAGAAAAAAGTAGACTTTTATGTAATTAAAGGTGTAGCAGAAGAAATTTTAGATTATTTAGGATATAATGGAAGATATAGTTTTGTAAAAGACAAAGAAAAAATACCAAAGGATATGCATCCTGGTCAATCTGCTATGATTTCAGTAAATAATGATATGGTAGGTGTAATTGGAAAAATTCACCCAGAAATAGAAGAAGATGATGTATACATTTTAGAAATTGATTTAGATAGACTTTTAGATAAAAAAGTTTCAAGAATGAAATATAAAGAAATTTCTAAATATCCAGAAGTTAAGAAAGATATTGCTATAGTAGTAGATGATAAAGTTACTTCAAGAGAAATTGAAACTACAATTAAAAAAGCAGGAGGGTCACTTCTTACAAAGAGTGAAGTATTTGATATTTATAAAGGAAATGGAATTAAAGAAGGCAAAAAGAGCTTAGCATATTCACTTTCATTTAATGATCAAGATAGAACTTTAACAGATGAAGAAATAAATAAAGCTGTTGAAAAAATTATTGAAAGATTAGAAAAAGATTTAAAAGCAGAATTAAGATAATAAATAAAACATAAGATAAAGCCTTAAATGTAGGAGTTTTGTAGCATGAAAAGGAAAAATATAAGTTTAATACGGTATCATTATTTTAGTATTAATAGTAATTGTTTTAGGATTACTTTATATAAATAAAAATAAAATTTCTAAAATGATAGATAATATATCTGAAGAAAATAGAATTCAAAAAACAAATGAATTAGTGAAAAACGTAAAAAAATTAGATTCTAAAAAAGAGATTGTTTATACTAAATGTGAATATGAAGAAAGCATAGAAGATGAAGGTGCAGAAAATGGGGATAACTCAGTTTGTTTTTACAGATATCCTGTAATAAATATTGATTCAGAAGATGTAAAAAACATAAATGAGGAAATCGAAGAAATTTTTGGGTTTTCATATGATGATAAAGAAAAAGAATTAAATAATCTTAAATATTCACTTGGAATAAATTATTTTTACTATATAAATGATAAAATATTGTCAGTTGTTGTAGTTGGATGCGAAGTTAATAAAATGGAATGTAAATATTATAATATTGATTTATCATCTTTAAAAAAGATAGAAAATAGTTCATTAGTTGGCAAAGATGTAGATATTAAAAAAATGAAACAAAAAGTTATAGACTTTGCAAATAAAAAATTTGATGAACAAATTGACGCTGTAGAACAAGAAGAACTAAATGAAGATGAAGAAATAGATGATGATATTGAACTTGAAGAGGAAGTTATAGAAGAATCAGACGAAGAAGAATATACAGAGCAAGATGATGATGCAGAAGATATTGATGATACAGAACTTTTAATAGAAAAGACAAGAGAGAATTTCATAAATAAAATGAACTTAATAGAAAAATTTGATAGCACATATTTTAATAAAGACGGAGATTTATGTGCAAGATTTGAAGTAGAAGTTGCAAATGGAATGGAACTTGATACAGAAGTTATAGAGCTAAATATAACAAAAAGAAAATGTTACACTTGTAGTAGATGAAGAATTTGTTGGTAAAAAAACAGAATTTAAACCAAATTTCTAAAAATTAAAAAATAAAACGGACAGTACTTAAAATTGAAGTATTTGTCCGTTTTTAAAGGCTTTTATAAATTGACAAAACGGCAACATATTGATAATATATAGATGAATAAAACGGAGGAAGAAATGAATATATACCCAGATCTATATTTAGATAGTGTAAAAAATATTAGCTCAGAACTTTTAAAGAAAAATAATATAAAAGGGTTAATATTAGATGTTGATAATACTTTAATAGATTATTATAAAAATTTGCTAGATGGAGCAGAAAAATGGTGCAAAGATATTAAAGATGATGGAATTAAATGTATGATAGTTTCAAATAGTCATAAAAAAGAAAAAGTTGAAACTGTAGCAAAAAAATTAGAAATTCCATATATTTTATTTGCAAAAAAACCTTTTAAATCAGGATTTATAAGAGCTTCAGAGCAAATGAAATTAGCTCCTGAAGAAATTGCGGTTGTAGGAGATCAAATTTTTACTGATGTAATAGGTGCTAGAAGATGTAATATGTTTGCAATTTTAGTAAAACAAGTTGCTAAAAAAGATATTCTTATAACAGCAGTAAAAAGACCAATAGAAAATCTTGTAATTAAAAGTTATTTAAAAAGGAAAGGTAAATAAAGATGTATATTAATGGCATTCATATTATTGCATATTTATTAATAGGATTTTTTGGAGTTTTTATTGGACAAGTAGTAGGACTTCTAAATGAGAGGTTTGCAAACCATGAAAAAATATTTTCAAAAGCTACTTTAAGATGGATTAAGATAAATGGCGAGCCTCATTATATGCTTATGACTATTACTGGAATATCATATATTGTTTTATTATATGTTTTAGGATTTGATAAGGTAAACATTTACGCAAATATAGATTTGATTTCATATATGGTTTTAATACCAACACTTATTTCAATATTTATCATAGATTATAAATATGAAATAATACCAAATAGACTAGTTATAAATTTACTTGAAATTGGACTTATTTCAACTTTTGCAAATGGCATTTTAAATCAAAATGGAACTAGTATTGCAATAGATAGAATTGCAGGACTTTTAGCAGGTAGTGGTATTTTCTTAGTAATTACTCTAATTGGTGGACTAATTGCTGGAAAAGAAGCAATGGGAATGGGAGATGTAAAACTTGTAGGAGTTTTAGGATTGTTTTTTGGTGTTAAAAGAATAATAATGATTTCTGTAATTTCATTTTTAGTAGGAGCAGTTTTAAGTATAGTAATTATTTTACTAAAAAAGAAAAAACCAAATGAATATATTCCATTTGGACCTTTTATAGTATGTGCAACTTTTGTTAATATATATATCCCTGAAGCAATATTATTTAATTCTTTATGGTGGTTATTTTCAGGAGAATGGTTTATAAAAATATTAAATAAGTAGGAGGGATAAAAACCATGAATATGAAAATAAAATGGCTAAGAGATAAATTAAAAAGTATGAACTTACAAGGAATGATTGTTTCAAATCCAACAAATATTAAATATTTGACTGGAATTGAAGCAGAAGGGGTCTTACTTATAACTTTAAGAGAAAATATATTTATTACAGATGGAAGATATGTAGAAGCAGTAAATACTATTCTTACAATAGATGATGAGATATTAGTAAATGATAAAAAACAATTATCAAAAGAAGATTATTCATCATTTTTTATGTTTTGTGAAAATGTTGGATTTGAAGAAAAATATGTTACTTATTACGATTATAAAAACATGCTTCATATGTATAGAGTAAACTTAATGGAAACAGAAGAAATAATTGAAAATCAAAGAGCTATAAAAGAAGAAAAAGAAATAGATTGCATAAAAAAAGCATGTGAAATAACAGATAAATGTTTTGAACATTTAAAAGAATTTATAAAAAGAGGACTTACAGAAAAAGAAATTGCTCTAGAAATAGAAAAATATATGATACAAAATGGAGCAGATTCAGTATCTTTTGATCCTATAGTTGCATCACGGTCATAATTCATCTATGCCTCATGCAGTTCCAACTACAAGAAGAATAAAAGAAGGAGACATTATAATACTTGACTTCGGATGTAAATATAAAGGATATTGTTCAGATATGACAAGAACTGTTTTCATAAATTATGTAGAAGACGAATATAAAGAAGTATATGATTTAGTTTTAAAAAATAATGAAACAACAATAAAAAATTTAAAAGAAGGGGCAAACTTAAAATTATTATCTAAAGCAATAAGTGATGATCTAAAACAAAATGGTCATGTAGCAATGCATGCTCCAGGTCATGGTGTTGGAATGGATATTCACGAAATGCCTTTATTTAATTCAAATGTAGATCATATTGTAAAAGCAAATACAGTACTTACAGTAGAGCCAGGAGTTTATGTTACAGGAAACTTTGGAGTTAGAATAGAAGATACAGTACTTATAAATAAAAATGAAAGTATACCACTTACAAAATCAAGCAAAGACTATACTATAATTAGAAGTTAAAATAGGAGAAAAATGGAAAAAGTATATTTAAGAATTATTAAAGTAGTTATTATTTGTATAGTTACATCAATTTTATTTTTGGTTTTAAGACCTATAATGATAAATGTTATTCCAAATATAGAAAGTAATTATAATTATGAGGAAATTGCAGAAGACGCAAATGAAGATGGAGAAGTAGATGATGTAGAAGGCTATGGAATTTTATTTAGTTTTCTAATTGCATCAATGGGAGTTACTATGGCTATATTAATTGGAATTATGGTTATAGGATTTAGTTTTATTTTTTGTATAGGTTTTGTAATTTCTGCTATATTACTTTTAATTGCAAAAGCACTAGATAAAAATGGATGTAAGACATGGAGAAAAGTTTTATCTACAATACTATTTATAATTTATTTTATAATACATTTAGGAATAATACTATTTAGCTCAATATATGTTTCACTAAAATTGCTTCCAATAGATTTTGCAATATACATAGTAACTTTAGCAATAAATACTTATTTGTATATTAAAGGAAGAATTGATAGTGCAAAAGAAAATAAAGAAGAAGCTTCAGAAAAAATAGTCGTAGAAGAATTAGATGATAGTAAAATTAAAAAAATTGAATCTTAAAGAATATAAGAAAAGCTTAAAAGAGGTATAATACTTGATTTTTATAGTAAAATGTAGTATCATAAGTAAGCTACTTAAAATATTGTTAAATAAAAAAATAAATAAATGAAAAAAATTGAGGAGGAATTTATTATGGCAGATGTATATATGGCAGGAGATTTAAGAAATGGAACAACATTTGAAATGGATAATTCAGTATACAAAGTAGTTGAATTTCAACATGTAAAACCAGGAAAAGGAGCAGCTTTCGTAAGAACAAAATTAAAAAATGTAATTACAGGAGCAGTTCTTGAAAAAACTTTTAACCCATCTGAAAAATTACAAGGTGCAGAAGTTGAAAAAAGAGAAATGCAATACTTATATAATGATGAAAATTTATATTATTTTATGGATAATGAAACATATGAACAAATACCACTTAATAAAGAACAAATTGGTGATGCATTAAAATATATGAAAGAAAATATGAATGTAAAAATATTATCTTTTAAAGGAAATGTATTTGCAGTAGAACCACCAATGTTTGTTGAACTAGAAGTTACATATACAGAACCAGGATTTAGTGGAAATACAACTACTACATCAGGAAAACCAGCAACTCTTGAAAATGGTTATGAAATTTCAGTACCATTATTTATTAACATAGGTGATGTTATAAGAATTGATACTAGAACTGGTGAATATATGGAGAGAATCTAAATATCATAAAGGAGATAAAAATAGAAAGTGTCAAGAGTAGATGAGACTTATAGAAAAATTGTTGAGACTTTAGAAAATAAAATCAAAGACGAAAATGAATTAAACATAGCTAAAAAACATTTAGATGAAGTAGTAAAAGATATAATTAATTCATATGATAGTGTTTTTGATTTATATGAAAAGAAAATATCTGCTTTAGAAAATTTAAATAAACAATATGAGAAAAAAATAGATGATTTAGATAAAAGATTAAAATCTATAGAAAAAATAATTGAAATGGAAGATTATGATATTTTTATTGAATGCCCATATTGTGGATTTGAATTTCAAACAGATTATGATGAAGATATAGAAGCAATTCCTTGTCCAGAATGCGGAAAACTTATAGAAGTAGATTGGTCTGATGATGAGGATGAAGATGACGACAATAATGATGATGAAAATAACGAAAATTAAAAATCAAAAAATGATAATGGATTGACGGCTTTGCCGTCTTTTCTTATTGTAAGATGTAGATGTGATCCTGTTGTGGCTCCATTTGTGGGATTTCCTTTTGAATCTTTATATGGATTGTTTTTTACTCCATAAACATTTTTAGGACCAACATTTGCAATATGCTGTCCTTTTTTTACTTTATCTCCTTTTTTCACTAAAAAGTTAGGAGATATGTGACAAAAAGATACAGAAATATTTCCATTTTTTACAGTTAAAGTATAACCACCAGCACCTTTAAATGCTAAAAAAGATACAGTTCCATCCATACAAGAATAAAGTTTAGTGCCGACTGCTTGCTCCAATATCTACTCCAGAATGATAAGTAGAAGCTCCACTTGTTGGAGATTTCCTTTTTCCAAAATATGATGTGAATCTATGATTACCAGGGATTGGCCAGAAAAAGTATGATCCTTCAGAATCTAAAATTTCAGTAGTTTCATTTTCAGCTGTATTATTTAAATCAAAACTTGAAATAGTAGATGAGTAAATTATTTGGATAAATATAAAAGAAATCAATATAATTAAAATAAGACGAAAAAAAGAATTATACATAAATTAATTTTGTATAACCCTCAAAATTATGGCAGGGGCACTAGGATTCGAACCCAGACGAGCGGTTTTGGAGACCGATGTGCTACCATTGACACTATACCCCTATAGATTTAAGTCGTTTTTTATTATACAGTTTTTATTTAAATTATGCAAGTGTATTTTCTAAAAAGTTTTAAAGAATTAAATCTAAAAAAATAATGATTTTTAAAGCTTAGAAAAATCATTGACAACACGTATGTGCTTTTATATAATAAGCACGTAAAAAAATTTATATTTATAAATTTATAAACAATGAGGAGACAATATGAGTAAAAAAATTATTTTTGGAATTATTTTTAGTTTTATATTAATATTTATTATTTTTTCATCAAAATCAAACGCTACATTAATTTCTCAAGATGAATATGAAATGGGTGTAAAAATAAGATGGGTTGACTATGGGGATTCTTTAAAATATAGACCAAATGAAGTAGTATTAGTTTTTTCAGTAAATGACCATCAAAAAGATGATGAAAAAGTAACTATAAAAGTAGATGAATGTACAGTAACTAAAAATTCAGAAAGAGATACTTTTTGGGAATTAAAGACAAAAATAAAACTTCCTAAAAAAGATGAAGAGCGGAAAGTCACTTTCTTATAACTTAAGGACTTTAGAGGGAATAGATAATTATGACATAGTAGGCCAGACTCTTCAAGGATATTTTAGCGAAAATGAGGATTTTTATCAAGATGTGTATGTAGAATTATTTCCAAAGCTTAGAGAAGAATATAATGTAACTGTGAACTGGGATGACGATAATAATAGAGATGGCAAAAGAGTAGATGGGCTTGGTATAAAATTAAAAGAAGAAAAAGGTACAGAAGAAAGTGTTATTATATTTAATTTAGAAGGAGATAGTGATGCAAATGTATGGAAAAGCAAATGCATGCTAATGTCACAGCAATTTGAAGGAACCGGAGAACATGAACAAATAACAGGAAATGCTAAATATGTTAGTGGCACTGTAGATGAAAATTGTGTAACAGATGATTTTAAATCAGAATATGAAGTAGACATAAAGATAGAGGGGAAAAATATAATTATAAATGCTAAAAAAACAACACCATCACTTACAATGCCTAATGTAAATGTAAAATTTAAATGGGAAGATGAAGAAAACAAATATAATGCAAGACCAGAAAAATTAAAACTTACAATGTATGGCGATGAGGTTTCATTTAAAGAAGGTGAAATATCTGCTATAGATAACTGGGAATATGAGTTTATTAATTTATATATAAATACATATTTAAGAAAAACGGGACCTAGATCTTTAAATTACACATTGCAAATTCCAGAAGTTCCAAATTATAAATTTGAAATAAAGGGAGACCAATATAAAGGATTTGAAGTTATTGGTACATATTTTGAACCTTCATCAAAAGAAGATGAGGAGAATAATAAAACAACTGGAGAAGTAGTAGAAAATAAAAAAGAAGAAGCTATAGAAGATTCAAAAGATAATACTCCTTTGTTAGGTACATTAGAATCAGAAAAAAATAAAATAAGTATAACTAAAGAAAAAGGTGCAATTTTAGGTATATTTATTCTTCCAATTTCTATTTTTAGTGCAGTAATATTTAAGAAAAAATTATTAAAATAAAGATTTATTTTTAAATAAAAATAAAAGATAGTTAATATTAAAATAAATTTAAAAATTATTTTGATAAAAACTATCTTTTTATTATTTTATATTTTGTATTTTATATTTTGTATATTTTTAATTTCTATGTGAAATAAGAGCTTCTACGATTTGTATTGCATTAGATGCTGCACCTTTTCTAATATTATCTGCAACGACCCAAATATTTAAACCGTTTTCAACGCTTTCATCTCTTCTAATTCTTCCAACATAAACTTCATCATGACCTGTTGCAACAGTAGCAAGTGGATAAACATCATTTTGTACATCATCATAAAGAATTATACCTGGATAATTTTTTAATAGATTTTTTACTTCATCTAAATCAAAACTGTTTTCAAATTCAATATTTATAGATTCACTATGAGAATTTACAACTGGAACTCTTACTGTTGTAGCAGTTACTCTTAAATCAGGTTTATGAAGAATTTTTCTTGTCTCATTTATCATTTTCATTTCTTCTTTTGTATATCCATTATCTAAAAATACATCGATATGTGGAAGACAATTATTATATATTGGATGAGCAAATTTTTCTGGGGCAAGTCCTTTAGCTGTATTTTCTAAATCTGCTAAACCTTTTTGTCCAGCACCAGATACTGCTTGATAAGTAGAATATACAACTCTTTTTATTTTGTATTTATCATCTAGTGGTTTTAGTGGAACTACTGCTTGTATTGTTGAACAATTTGGATTTGCTATAATTCCTTTATTTTGATATGCATCTTCAATATTTACTTCTGGAACTACAAGTGGAACATCAGGATCCATTCTAAAAGCACTACTATTATCTACAACAACGCATCCTTTAGATGCAGCAATTGGAGAAAAGTGTTTAGATGTATCTCCACCAGCTGAGAAGATAGCATAATCAAACCCTTCATCAAAAGAGTCATCTTTTAATTCTCTTGCTATATATTCCTTTCCTTTAAATAAAATTTTAGTACCAGCAGATTTTTTTGAACAGAAAAATGCATATTCAGAAATTGGAAGATCTAACCCTTCTAAAATTTCTAATGCTTTTCTACCAACAAGACCTGTGGCACCAACTATTGCTAATTTGTAATTTTTCATAAGGCATAACCTCAATTCTAAAACTTAAATCAAGAAAAAACATAATTATATTTTTTCTAAAGTAATTCATAATTATTATATGAAATTTACTAGAAAAAGGCAATATACAAATAGAAAATCATTACTTAATTGACTATTTTTTAAAAACAAGCTATAATCTTTTATGAAAAAATAAAGGGAAGTAAAAAAGAAAAAATAAGAGAAAAAAGGGTAAAAGATGTTAAAAGAAAAAAAGAATTTTTTAAAAAATATAATGTTTATTTCTATTATTTTACTTATGATAATGGAAGTTGTAGATAGATTTTGGTATATTGGATATTTTCCAGAAATAAAAAGAGTATTATCTATAATTACAATACCAATAATTATTATGATACTTGGAAATTTTATAAGACATAAAAGTGATGAAGATTATTTAGTAGAAAAAATGTTTAAAAGAGGATTTGTAATATATTTTGTATTGCAAATTATAAATATGTTAATTTTTGCAATAGCAAGATATGAAAATCCAGGATACTTTTTATTTTCACCATATTTAATAGATTGGATTTTTATTGCAATTCCAATTTATACTTTAATTATGCAAAAACTTGGAAAAGAGAGTCACATTTTATTTACTACAACTGTAATTGCTCTTTGCTTAACTATAGATGGAAGTATAAACTCTTCTTTAATATGTAATTTAATAATGTATTTACCATTTTTCGTTTTAGGATGGAAATACGAAGAAGAGACAAAATTAATACCAAAGGGAAAATTAATAACATTGCTTAAAATTGCAATAGTTTCTTTTATAGTTTTAGGATTTTATGCAATTATAGATGAAAATGTATATTTTGAAACTGTAAAAACTACAGAAAATACTGTACAAATAATGACACTTAAGCTTATGCTTTATGCATCATCTGCTATAGTATTTTCAACAATTTTAGATTTATTTTCAAATATAAAAATATTTAACAAAGATTATAAATTTAATTTTGTTCAAGTGCTTTTAATAGCACCAATTATAAATAATATACTTCAGTATGTTGACTTATCATCTATTATAAATTCTACATATTCAATCGCTGTTATTGCAATTTTTGAAATAATACTTTGTCTTACCATTGGATTTATTCCATTTAATAAGATAATAGATTTTATATATTTAAAACTTACAGATAGAAAAGAAAAAAAGAAAAATAAGAAAATAGAAAAATTAAAGAAAAAAGGAAAATTTGAAGAAAGATTAATATTCCAGCCTGATGGTTATCTTACTAAACTTGTAAATTCTAATTTACTTATAATATTAATTGGAGTATGTACACTTTTAAAACTTGTAATGTTTTATCTTAATACTGTTTATAAGGGCGCAAATATTCCTCAGCACATAGTATTTTATAATGTATCTTTTATATTAATCCTACTTATACCTTTACTTTTAATTAATAATAGCAAAATAAGATATATAGCACTTTTAATTTGGGATGCTATTATAAGTGTCATATTATTTGCAGATGAACTTTATTTTTCTTATTCATCAATGGTTATATCAGTAAATCAAGTTGGAAATATAAGATATATAAAAGAAATTTTAAATACAATGAAATATCTTTTAGACATAAGACAGATATTATATTTTGTAGATATAATTGTTCTTTTAATACTACTTAAACTTGTAAAATTTAAGAACTTTAAAAAAGGAAGTAGAGATAGAGTATTTAAAAATATTATAGTATCACTTCTTATACTTTATATGTGCGTTGGAAACATAGTATCACTTTGCATATTTGTTTATTACGCACCATATAGCAATTCTTATCAAATTTCAGAAGGTACTATATTTGGATATCACTTAAATGATTTAGGAACATTCTTAAATGTAAAGGGAAGCTTAAAATATAAAACAAAAGATGAATTAAGAGAAGCTTATAGAGGACTTGTAAATTATTATGATGAAAATTATACAGAAAAATATAAAGGAATTGCTAAAAATAAAAATATTATAGTACTTCAGCTAGAATCAATTCAAGAATTTTTATATAAAGCAAAAATTGGTGGAAAAGAAATTACTCCAAACTTAAATAAGTTTTTAGATGAAAATATACATATTACAAATATGCATTCACAAAGTTATACATCAACAGCAGATTCAGAGTTTGCTGTTCAAATGTCAATGTATCCTCTAGAAAATGGATTATCTTTTTCTAAATATTTTAATGTAGAGTATGAAGATTTATTTACATTAATGACAAATAATAATTACTATACATCATATATGCATGGAAATGATGGATCATTCTGGAATAGAGATAAAGTTTATAGTAAATTTAATATAAATGAAATCAACTTTATAGATAGTTTTGAAGATACGAGTGAGAAAGTAATGTATTACTTATCAGATGAGCTTTTATATAAACAAGCTGTTCCAAAGATGGAAAAATATCAAAGTCCATTTTTCGTAAATATGCTTTCAGCATCTTCTCATACAGGATTTACTCTAGATGGATTAGATGAAGCTAAAAAACAAAAAATATTAACAATAGATGTTCGGAGAATTTAAAGGAACTCCTATTGGAAATTATCTAGAATCTGCAAATTATGCTGATGTGCAATTTGGAATGTTTATAGATGAGCTAAAAAAAGCCGGACTTTATGATAATACTGTATTATTTATATTTGGTGACCACTATGGAATGAGAAAAGAAGAAGAAAGCTTATATACATTCTTAGAGAAAGAAAATAACATTTACTTAAATGATACTCAAAAGACTTTAAACTTTACAAATGTCTTAGCTGGAATTCATATTCCTGGAATGAAAAAAGGTGTTATAGATAAGCCAGTAAGTAAATTAGACATAAAACCTACTATATTAAGTATAGCAGGAATTGAAAGTGAAAATGATATATGTCTTGGAAGAAGTATTTTTAGCACTAAAGATTATGCTTCAACTAACGAATATACAATAATTACTAAAGATATGTATTATGATTCTAGAAAATGGGTCTACATAGATACAAATGAAGATGTAAATATGGATTCTTTAGATGAAGAAACAAAGAAAAAGTTAGAAGAAATGATTAGTAATTTAGATATAGAACTTGGAATTTCAAATGCTTATCCAATTTTATATAAAATAGATAGTAACAGTAGCTTATCAAGTGGAAATTCTGTAAATAGTGAAAATGTAGTATTAGAACAAAGTAATTAGTAAAAATCTTTTTTGGAGGAAAAAATATATGAATAAAATATCAATAATTGTTCCTTGCTATAATGAAGAAGAAGTGCTAGAAGTTTTTTATAATAAAATAACAGAAGTATCTTCAAAAATAGATGCAGATTTTGAATATATTTTTGTTGACGATGGTTCTAAAGATAAGACTTTAGAGATTTTAAAAAAGTATAATAAAAAAGATGAAAGAGTAAGATATTTATCTTTTTCTAGAAACTTTGGAAAAGAATCTGCTATGTATGCAGGACTTAAAGAATCAACAGGAGATTTTGTTGCAATAATGGATGCTGACCTTCAAGATCCACCAGATTTATTACCAGAAATGTATGAGACACTTCTTAGCAAAGAATATGATTGCGTTGCAACTAAGAGAAAGACTAGAAAAGGAGAGCCTATAATAAGATCATTTTTTTCTAAGTTATTTTATAAAATAATAAATAAAATGACTGTTACAGAAATTGTAGATGGAGCAAGAGATTATAGACTTATGACTAGAAAAATGGTAAATAGTATTATTGAAGTTTCTGAATATAATAGATTTTCAAAAGGAATTTTCAGTTGGGTAGGATTTAAAACAAAATGGCTATCTTATGATAATATTGAAAGAGCTGCTGGAAAAACTAAATGGAATTTCTGGAAATTATTTAAATATTCTGTAGAAGGAATAACAGCATTTTCAACAGCACCACTTCTTATATCAGCATTTGTTCGGACTACTTTTCTGTATAGTAGCATTTGTATTTATACTTATTATAATTGGTAAAACTTTAATATATGGTGATCCAGTATCTGGCTGGCCATCTACAATATGTATAGTTCTATTTGTAAGTGGTATACAACTATTTTGCCTTGGAATTATGGGTGAATATATTGCAAAAGAATATATGGAAGTAAAACATAGACCAATTTATATTTTAAAAGAAACAGAAAAAGATAATAAAGAATAATTTAAAACAAAAAATAAAAATAAAACTAATAAATAGAAAAATAAAAAAGAAAAAACAAAAATAAAAAAGTAAGAAAAAAGTATATTTCTTGCTTTTTTATTTTTTGTGGCTTAGAAAATATTTTTATCTAAATTTAGGTTTATTTTAAGAAAATTTTCGTCAATTTTAAATTATAAACATTTACAAAATAGCAGATAAAATATATAATTTATATGTAAATGGGGGAATATGATATGAAAAAAAGAAGTATGTCAATAATTGTTCCAATTTTTATAATGCTTGTTGTATCTGCTACTTGTGTGGGCACATACTACTTTTTTTATAATAGAATAGCAAGAAGTAAAAGAGTAGAAACTAAAGAAAATCTTACTATTACAATGTCTTCAGAAAATTATCCAAGAGTTATGACTATTCCAGAACTTGAAAATCTTACAAATAGTTTATATACAAACTTTACAGAAAATGAGATAAATAATACTGTTTCAGTTGAATTTGATAAAGCTGAAATATTAAATAAACTTATAAGTAGAGAAATAGATGTTGCTATAGTTCCAAGTTTATCAGGAAATGAACTTGCATCTTTGCAAAGTAATGGCGCAAAATTAGAAAGAGTAACTGCTGTAAAAGATGCCTTAGTATTTATTACAAATAGTTCAAATACTGTAAACAATTTAAGCAAAGAAAACATAGAGAAAATTTATTCAGGAGAAATAAAAAATTGGAATGAAGTAAAAGGTCAAGATATGGAAATAAAAGTATATCAAAAACCTTCTGATTCTTTTGTTCAAAAAGTTTTAGAAAATGCTTTTAAAAATACTAGAGTAAAAGAAAAATCAAAAGTAAATATAATAAAATCAGATGAAGCAATCGCAAATATTAATTCAGAATATTATTCAGAAGAGGGTAGAATAGGAATTACATTATTTAATAATTATAAAATAATGTATAATGATGTATCTGAAGGAGTAATAAATTCTGATAAATTAATTTCTATAGATAATATAATGCCAGGAGCAGATACTATTTCAAATAATACATATCCATATCTAATTTCATATGACATAGTATATAGATCAGATGAAACGCAAGATAGTAATGTTAGAAAATGGGTAGACAATGTTATGTCTGAATATGGAAAAAATATTATTAAGGAGGCGGGTTTTATTGCAAATTAGTAAAGCTACAATAATATTTTTAGTTATATTTACTTTGCTCTCTATAAGCCTTACAGTAGGAGCTACAGTATATACTTATTTTAACTATAGTGACCAATCTTCATCAGTAATATTAGATGAAAAATTAAAAGGCGATATAGCAAAAGAAACTAGTAAAAGTGCAGATAATTCATCTTTGCAAGTAAATACTTTTTCAGGCAATGTTACAGCTCTTACGGATACATATAGTACTAATGCTTTAAAAGTAAAAGAAATAGTATATAAAAATGGAACTCCGGCAAGCGATGAATACTCAGAAAAGATTATCATAAAATATCCAGAAATATCAGAATTATCTGATTCTAATATAAGAACAAATATAAATAACTTAATTAAAGATAAAGTTTTTTCACTTTATACAGAAGATGAATTAAATGATACAAATATAAAACATATAGATATAACTTCAGAAGTAGTTGCAAATTTTTCTGATGTAATTTCAATTAAAATAGAATCTAAAAAAGAGTATGTGTCAGGAGAGACTATAAAAGACTTTACTGGATTAAATTATAAATTAGAAAATGGACAAGAAATCAGATTTAAAAATTTATTTATACCAGGTGCTAGCATAAAAAATATATTAAGACATAGCGCATATAATTCACTTGCTTGGACTTATAAAAATGATGAAAATATTACTAATATGAATAATATAGACTATCATAAATTAGATGATATGGTATATAATACATTAAATGCGTATAATAGAAATGATAGTCCAGAGTTTTATTTTACTGAAAAAGAGATAGTGGTAAAACTAAATGGAAAAGAAGTTAGAATTGAAATGATGGATTGCTCAGAACAAATTGCAATATATAAAGTATATAAATCAAATAATAATTTATATGCATCTACTACTAACGCAAGCAGCATTCCAATTTACACAGATAGAAATGAATATGCTGATATGGACTTTTATATGCAAATAGATGATAATCTAATAATAGACATAATACTAGATACCTCATCTTTAGACAAGTCATCAGCTAATATAAGTTCTAGTTTAGAAGATTACAAGGCAAAATTAAATGAAAAAATAAATACATTAAAAGATGATGCTAAAAAGGATAAAGATGAATACGTTTTTTATATTTCAAGAATTACACCAAAAGTAGAATCAGAACAAAATAAGTTAATATTTGATGAAAATACTTATAGATATACAGCATATAGTAAAACTCAATTTGATGTTTATATAAAATCTCCTATTCTTTCTGAGAAAAGAAAATTATGGGTGACAAATAAAAAGACAAAATTTGATTTAAATAATCAAAGTATAAAAATAAAAAATTTAAGTGAAAAAGTAGAGTATGACACAAAAACAGGAAAGCCTTGGGGAGAAGAAATCCCAGAAAATACTGAAGAAAATAATGTATCAGGCGATAATGTACAAAATAATAGCACAGTAAATAATAATAGTAATAATGAACCTAATAGTTATGTAAATAATAATGAAGTTGTAAATAATACTAATACAAATAATGAAGTAGTAGAAGAACCTGAAAATGAAGTAGAAGAGGGCAATATAGACGCAGTAATTACGTATTAAACTAAAAGGAGAATATGAATGTTTTTATTTCAAATAAAGACCTATGCTTTTATAGGACCTTCTGGAACAGGAAAAAGCTATAGAGCTCAAATGGTTGCAGGAGAAAAACAAATTAATTATATAATAGATGATGGACTTCTTATAAAAGGTAATGAAGTAATTGCCGGAACTTCTGCAAAAAAAGCACCAACTAAGATAGAAACAGTAAAAAATGCTCTTTTTACAAATGAAGAAAAAAGAGAAGAAATAGTAAAAGTACTAAGAAGAAATCATGTAGATAAAATATTAATACTTGGAACTTCAGATGGAATGGTAGATAAGATTGCAAGTAATCTTGGACTTCCTCCTATATCTGAGAGAATATATATTGATGAAGTAGCAACAGAAGAGGAAATGGAGACTGCAAGAAGAATTAGAGTAACACAAGGAAAACACGTAATTCCAGTTCCAACTTTTGAGATAAAAAAAGATTTTTCTGGATATCTTTTAGATCCACTTCAAATCTTTAAATCAAAAGGAAAAGATGAAGCTCCATATATTTCAGAAAAGTCAATAATAAGACCTACATTTAGTTATCTTGGAAAATTTACAATATCAGATAGTGTATTTAAAGATATAATAATAAATGTTGCAACAAAAGTAACAGGAATACATAAAATTATGAAAATAAGAATAGATAAGACTTCAAAAGAAGTGCGGTGGAGTATGCGTGTATATAGAAGTTTCTGTTAATTTTGGAACAAATATTGTTGAAACTTTAAATAGATTAAAAAAAGATGCAAAAAGAGAGATTGAAAATTTAACAGCAATGTATGTAGCAAGTGTTGAAATAGTAGCAAAACATATAAATATACAAGATACAGATGCTACAAAAAAATAATTAATAATTTGGAGGACTAAAAAATGATAGTTGCAATAGATGGACCTGCTGGAAGTGGAAAAGGAACAGTAACAAAACTTATATCACAAAGAATGGAACTTATAAATTTAGATACAGGAGCAACATATAGATGTGTTGCAGTTTCTGTATTAGATAATAATCTAAAAGTTGAGGAAGAAGATAAAATTGCAGCATTACTTGATGATATAAAAATTGAATTTAAAAAAGAAGATGAAAAAGATAAAGTTTTTCTAAATGATGTTGATGTTACAGAAAGAATAAGATCTAAAGAAGTAAGTAAAATAGTATCTTTTGTATCAGGAATTACTGAAGTAAGATTACATATGGCAGACCTTCAAAGAAAAATGGCAGAAGGAAAAGATGTTATTATGGAAGGAAGAGATATTGGAACTTATGTATTTCCAAATGCAGATGTTAAGATTTATTTAGATGCAGATGTAACAGTAAGAGCAAAAAGAAGATATAAAGAAAATCTTGAAAAAGGCATTGATATGACTTACGAAGAAGTATTAGATAACATAGTAAAAAGAGATGAAAACGATAAAAACAAAAAATTAGGAGCTTTAAAAAAGGCTGATGATGCAGTATTTATTGATACAACAGATATGACTATAGAAGAAGTTGCAGACAAAATAGAATATATTATAAAAGAAAAAATTAAATAACTTTAAACAAAAGAAAATAATAATTTGGAGGAATTAAAAGTTGGGAATTTTTAGAGGTATATTTAGAGGACTAAGTTATGTTCTTGCTAAAATAATATATAGAGTAAAAGTTTATGGACTAGAAAATGTGCCAAAGGATGAAGGGTGTATAATATGTGGAAATCATGTTCACGGAATGGATGCACCTGTACTTTTAGCAGCTCTTCGGAAATAGAGATATACGCTTTATGGCAAAAGAAGAACTATTTAAAAATCCATTTTTTAGACTTGTCGCAAAAGCTTATAGAGTATTTCCAGTAGGAAGAGAAAAGAAAGATTTAGAAGCTATGAAAATGGCTTTAGGAGTTATAAAAGATAATAAAATACTTGGCATTTATCCTGAAGGTACTAGAAATGGATTAGAAAAAGGTGTAAAACCAAAAAATGGAGCAGTAAATATCTCAATTAGAACAGGAGCTAAGATTATACCATTTGCTGTTAATGGAAATTTTAAACCATTTAGAAAAGTAACTTACACATTTGGAGAGCCTATGGACTTTTCAGGATATAAAGAAAATGCTAGAGATAAAGAAGTAGTTGATATTTTAACAAATGAATTAATGGCTAAGATAGTAGAGCTAAGAGACAAGGACGAAAAAATAAATCTATCTATTGACAAGACACAAAAGAACTAGTATAATATTTTAGTAACTTAAAGCGAATAAAGTATTTATATAAATAAAGCTAAAAGCAAGGAGGGAATAAAATGGCACAACCAAAAAGAAGATGGTCTAAAGCTAGAACAGGTTTAAAAAGATCAACATGGAAAATAGAAGCTGAAAATTTAGCTACATGCCCACATTGTCATGAACCAATGATGCAACATAGAGTATGCCCAAAATGTGGATACTATAATGGAAAAGAAGTAGTAGCAAGTGAGAAAAAATAATTAAAATATTAGAAAGAAACACATATTTAGATGTGTTTTTTTTATGCGCTTTATGTTATAATTTTTTTTATCTAGGAGAGCATTATGGAAAATGAAATTATAGAAGTAAAAAAAATAAATGATAAAAAAGAAGAAAAAGAAAAAAATAATAATAAAAGAAAAGCAAATTTAAATCATATTATAAATATCCTTATAATAGTTTTTATTGGTATTTTTATTTCTATTCCATTATTTAATGGAAAACTTGATATATACAGAGATGACGGAATTCAGCATATAATTAGAATAGAAGAAGAAACAGAAAATATAAAAAAATTAGAAAGTTCTAAGATATATGATAACTTATGTAATCACTTTGGATATTCATGGAATATTTTCTATGGTAATTTTACGTCTTTTATTCCAGCACTGCTAAATGTAATAATAGAAAATGAAATTATTTCTTTTAAAATATTTTTAAGCTTTATTTTAATACTTTCTGGAATAAGTATGTACTTTTGTACATATAAGATGTTTGGAAAAAAGGGAATCTCTATTATTTCAGCTATAATGTATATGACCATGCCATATCATTTAAATGATATGTATATAAGATATAGCATTCGGTGAATTTGCTGCATTTGTATTTATACCACTTGTTTTTGCTGGATTAAATGGTATTTTAAAAGATGAGAAAAATAAAGAATATATTCTTTTAATAATAGGAGCTACAGGACTTATTATTACGCATCTTTTATCAACTGTGATTACTGCTATTTTTTCATTTATCTATTTATTATTTAATATAAAGAAATTAATAAATATTAGTAAAATAAAAAAATTGTTAGTATCTATAGTAGTAACACTTTTGATTTCTTCATATTATTTAGTGCCAATGATAGAAAATACATTAAACACAAAATATGAAGTATATTCAGATGGGAAAATGAGTACTTCAGAAAGTGTAAATTTTCATAGATTAGATTTTGTAAATCTAATTACTAGTAAAAATCATTTTCAAGTTCATGAAATTGGCTTAGTTACAATAGCTTCTATAATACTTGGATTATTTACTTTTAAGAAAATAAAAAAAGAAGATTTAAATACTTATATATGCTTTTTTATATTTGGAATAATTTCTGTTTTATTATCTACGAAGATTATTAATTGGGAAACACTTCCAAAATCATTTCTTATGATACAATTTCCATGGAGATTTTTAGAATTTTCATCTTACTTTTTTAGTGTAATTTCTGGAATAAATTTATATAACTTCTTAAAAAAGAATATAAATTATAAAGATGTTTTTATAATAGTTGGAATTTTACTTATATGCACTGTAGCGCTAAAAAATAATATTAGATATAGTGATGAAAAATTAGAAAGAATAAGACCTCGGAGAAGTTACTCAAAAGAATATGTTTATTACAAATGCTGGAGCTGCAAAGTTTGAGTATTTACCTAAAAAAGCATATGATAATTTAATGTATATTGTAAAAAGAGAAGATGGAATTATTACAAAAAATGAGAATACTATTATAATTTCTGAAGAAAAGAATGGTAAAAATATGGAGGCAAAACTTTTTGTAAGTGATGCTGGAAAAATAGATTTAGAACTTCCATATATATATTATTTAGGATATAACATATATTTAAATAATGAGAAAATAGATTATATAGAATCAGAAAATGGTTTTATTGAAGTTAAGTTAGATAAAAAAATTGATGGAAACATAGCAAATATAAATTTAAGTTATTCTGGAACAACTTTAGATAAAATATCTTTTGTAGCAACTTTAGTAGGAATTTCTTTAGTAATATACTTTTTATTTAAAAAGGAAAAAGCTCTATGTATTGAAAAAAAAGAGAATTTGATATAAAATATTACTACTTATGATAAAAGAGGTGAAAAAATGTCAAAACCAGTTGTTGCAATTATAGGAAAACCAAATGTCGGAAAATCAACTTTTTTTAATTATATAGTAGGTCAAAGAATTTCAATTGTTGAAGATACTCCAGGAGTTACACGTGATAGAGTTTATGCAGATGCATCTTGGAGAGGAGTAGATTTTACTTTAATAGATACAGCTGGAATTGAGCCTGAGTCAGAAGATGTAATTATTTCTCAAATGAGAGAACAAGCAGGTATTGCAATCGGAATTGCTGATGTAATTGTATTTATTACTGATATTAAACAAGGCGTTACAGCAGTAGATGAAGAAATTGCTCTTATGCTTAAAAAGTCTAAAAAGCCTATTGTACTTGTATGTAATAAATCTGACAACTTTGGAGAGCCACCTGCAGAAATTTATGAATTTTATAATTTAGGAATAGGTAAACCATATCCAGTATCATCTACTAATGCTCTTGGAATAGGAGATGTATTAGATGCAATATATGAAAACTTTAAAAGTATTGAGAATACAGAAGATGATAAAGAAGTTATAAAAGTTGCAGTTATTGGTAAACCAAATGTCGGAAAATCATCTTTAATTAATAAAATACTTGGAGAAAACAGAGCAATAGTAAGTAATATTGCAGGTACTACAAGAGATGCAATTGATTCTGAATTTGAAAATGAGTATGGTAAATTTGTATTTATAGATACTGCAGGAATTAGAAGAAAAAGCAAAGTTACAGAAAGCATTGAAAAATATAGCGTAATGAGAACAAATTTAGCAATAGAAAGATCTGATGTATGTTTAGTATTAATTGATGCTTTGGAAGGATTGAGCGAGCAAGATACTAAAATAATTGGCGAAGCTCATGAAGCAGGAAAAGGTTTAATTATTGCAGTAAATAAATGGGATGAAGTAGAAAAAGAAACAGGAACTTTAGAAAAATTTAAAAAAGACTTAGAAAATAATTTAGGATTTGCAAGCTATGCTCCAATTGTTTTCATTTCAGCAAAAACAGGACAAAGAGTAAATAAATTATTTGAAATGATAAAAAATGTTGCAAGTCAAAATGCTTTAAGAGTTACAACAGCAGTATTAAATGAAGTTATAAATCAAGCAATAGCAGTTGTACAGCCACCAACAGATAAAGGAAGAAGACTTAAAATTTATTACGGTACGCAAGCTACAACAAAGCCACCTACATTTGTTATTTTTGTAAATAATAAAGAGTTGTTTCATTTTTCTTATCAAAGATATATCATAAATTGTTTAAGAAATAATTTTGGATTAGAAGGAACACCAGTTAGACTAATTATTAGAGAAAGAGGAGAGAAGGAGGAATAAGATATGAAAATGTATATTGCAATCGCAATTATATCTTATTTATTAGGAAGTATTAGTTTCGCAGTAATTTTTACAAAAAAGCTTGCAGGATTTGATGTAAGAGAAAAAGGAAGCAAAGGTGCAGGTACTACAAATGTACTTAGAACTGCAGGAAAAAAAGCAGCAGCATTAACACTTTTATTTGATATGCTAAAAGGAGTAATTGCAGTTTTAATAGCAAAATTTGCAGGAGAATATTGTAATTTTGAACATACAGAAATTTTATTACAAATAGCAGTACTTTTTGTAGCACTAGGACATACATTTCCAATCTTTTTCCAATTTAAAGGTGGGAAAGGAGTTGCAACTAGTTTAGGTGCACTTTTAGTTATAAATTGGGAATTAACACTTATTTTACTTATTTATGCATTAGTTTTAATAATACTTACTAGAATGGTATCTTTAGGATCTATTGCAGCAGCAATACTACTTCCAGTACTTACAATGTTTATGCAAGATACTTATCTAGTAGAAGGAAATTACATAATTTTTGCTATAGTTATGGCAGTACTTATCTGTTATAATCATAGAGGAAATATTAAAAGATTAATGGATGGTAATGAAAATAGAATAAATTTTAAAAAATAGAGGAGAATATTTTATGCAAAATGTAGCGATAATAGGAAGTGGAAGCTGGGGATCAGCAATAGCAATTTACTTAGCAGGAAGAGGACATAAAGTAAAAATATGGTCTTTTAATGAAGATGAATGCAATATGATAAATAATGAAAAAAAATGTGTATTTTTACCTAAAGCTACTATTCCAGATGGAGTAGAATGCTATACAGACATTGAAAAAGTAATAGAAGGAACAGATATTATATTTCATGTAACACCATCAAAATTTACAAGAGAAACAATCTTAAAATATAAACAATATGTAACTAAGCAACCAGTTATAATATGTTCAAAAGGGTTTGAATCATCTACATTAATGACTTTAGATGATGTTGCAAAAGAAGAAATGCCAAATGTAACTATAGGAGTTTTATCTGGTCCAAGTCATGCAGAAGAAGTATCACTTAATATTCCAACTGCTTTAGTTGCAGCTTGCGAAGATTCAAGTGTTTCAGATATGATAGTGGATATGTTTAAAAGTGAAACTATGAGAATGTATACATCAAAAGATGTTAAAGGTGTAGAACTTCGGAGGAGCACTAAAAAATATAATTGCATTTTGTGCAGGTGTATGTGCTGGACTTGAACTTGGAGACAATACATTTGCAGCATTAATTACAAGAGGACTTGTTGAAATTTCAAGACTTGGAACTGTTATGGGAGGAAACAAAGATACATTTTATGGATTAACAGGACTTGGAGATTTAATTGTTACTTGTTCTAGCAATCATAGCAGAAACAGAAGAGCAGGAATTTTAATAGGTAAGGGAAAAACAATAGAAGAAACAAGAAAAGAAGTTGGTATGACAATAGAAAGTATAGATAATATAGAAGTTGCATATAAATTATCTAAGAAATATAATGTTGAAATGCCAATAGTTGATACAGTTTACAACGTATTATTTAATAAATTAAATCCAAAAGAAGGCGTAAATATACTAATGACAAGAGAACTTAAAGAAGAATAAAATAAAAATAAAGTATATTAATTTATAGGAGGATTATAAAAATGGGATTTTTTGAAGATTTATCAAAGAAAGTATCAGATGCAACAAATAGTGCAAAAGAAACAACTAGCAAAATGGCAAAAGAGTCTAAGCTAAAGAAAAGCATTTCTGAAAATGAAAGCAAAATTAATAATATGTATTCAGAAGTAGGAAGAAAAGTTTTAGAGCAAAAAGGAAATAATGAGCAAGTAGCTAATACTCTTGAGGAATATGCTGGAAAAATACAAGCTTTAAAAGATGAAATAGTATCTTTTAGAAATGAAATACTACTTTTAAATAATAAGAAAAGATGTCCAAAATGTAATGCAGAAGTAGACTCTACATCAGCTTTTTGTCCAACTTGTGGAGCAGATCTTAAGGTAGATACAGAAGTAGTAGAAGAAAAAGTAAATGAAGAGCAAAGTGCAGAATCTTTAGAAAAAGCTTCTGAAGAAATTGCAACTGAAACTAAAGAAGAAGTAGTTGAGGCAGAAGTTGCTACTGAAGAAAAAGAAGAAGCAAAAGAAGAAAAACTTCCAGACGGAAAAATCAAATGCCCAGGATGCAATGAAATTATTGAAGATAAATATACATTCTGTCCAAAATGTGGTGCTAAGACTAAAGAAAGCTAAGAGGAAGATTAATGAGACTTACAATTCAAAGAGTGAAATTTGCTGAAGTAAAAGTTGATGGAGAAGTAGTAGGAAAAATAGATGAAGGATTTTTAGTACTAGTTCGGAATTACTCATGATGATACTGAAAAAAATGCTGATTATCTTGCTAAAAAATTATGCAATTTAAGAGTGTTTGAAGATGAAAATGAAAAAATGAATTTATCTATTAAAGACATAGGTGGAAGCCTGCTTCTTGTATCACAATTTACCTTATATGCAGATACAACAGGTGGAAATAGACCAAGTTTTATAAATAGTGCAAAACCAGATTATGCCAAAAAGCTATATGAATATTTTATAAAAAAGTGTGAGGAACAAGGAATCAAAAAAGTAGAAAAAGGAGTTTTTGGAGCTCATATGGAAGTATCTTTACTAAATAATGGACCAGTTACAATTAATATGGAATACTAATTTTTAGTAAGGATATCTTTCAAATAAATATTTTATTATGTCATTTACATTTTGATTCGTAACTTTAATATAAAGATCTTCATCTAAGTTTATCCATGCAGATATTTTATATTTATCTTCATTATCAATAATAGCAGATATGATATCACAGATTTCAGTTGGATTTTTAAAAGATAATTTATAATTGTCAAATAAGCTTATGTTTGGATATTCTTTATTTTGAAAAAATATATTTAAAAAATTTTCTATAGATGTAATATCATTACTAAATAAATATACAGATGGCATAGTTTACTCCTTCTTATAAAATTATTTATAATTTATATTTTATTTATTATATGTAGATTTTTATAAAAAAATAGGGAAAAAAAGCAAAAAAATTGCAAAATTTATAAAAATTTTAAAAAAAACCTTGCAATCAGGATTTATTATGCTATAATAATAGTATGATGTTTAATTATGTTTATGAGAGGTAGAGTATTATGATTAATATGAGAAAATTAAAAATGGTAATAGGAATGATTGTTTTAGCGTTAGTATTAGGAATAACAAGTTCTGCATACGCTACAGAAATTCAACCAATAGATAGTACAAATACAGCAAATACAGCTACAAATAATCCAATAACAATCACAGATTCATCAACAAATGAAGTTCCAACTGTAGGAGATGTAAATACAGTTGAAGAGCCACCTGTAGTTGAAAACGAAGTACCAGAGCCAACAGAGACTATACCAGATACAGGTAAAGAAGACACAGCTTTAGTATTATTAATTGTAGTAGTTGCTATCTCAGCTTTATATACATATTCTAGAGTAAAAAAATACAATTTCTAGAAAATAGATTAAGAAAATAAAAACTAAGTTTTATAAAAAAAAAAGAATGGAAACATTCTTTTTTTTTGACTTAAAAATATTTTAATTTTTTATAAAAACTGTTGAAAAATGATATACTATGAAATATAATCAAGTAAAGTTTAAAGTGGAGGGATTATGTATGGCTACCTTTGCAGAGTATCTTTTAGGAGAATCTAATTTTATAAAAAAAGTAGAAATAGTTCATTTTTTAAAGAAAAAACAAAATATAATGTTTAATAATGCAGTAATTATGAAAGCAGAAATTACAAGAGAATTTGTAGATATTATGAAATTAGATGTTGATAAAAATATGTTAATTACAGCATGTTTAATGTATTCTTGCTTAAAAACAGATACTATAGAAGATACAGTTTATTCAGAGCCAAAGGTAGAAAAGACAGTTGGATTTTTAAAGTCACTTGGATTTAATGATAAGTTTTGTAATTTATGTACAAGATATAATGAAAGAAACGAAACAAATAATTTAGTAAGAGAAAAAGAATATGATATTTTGGAAATCATAGATCAATTTCGGAGCACTTATTATAAATAGACAAGATAGATTAGCTTATTCTGTTGAAGAAGCAATGGATATAATTAAGAATCAAAATCTAAAAGGAGTAGATAATAAATATTTAGGACTATTTGAAGAATTCGTTGATGTAATGGAGGATATAAAAGTATGATAGGATTACTTACTAAATATCAAAAAGAAATGAATTGTTTGATGAGAAATGATGTATCTGGTGCTATAAGAGAATTATATAATAATCAAGAAAGAATAGAAAAAGCTTTTGCAAGAAGAGAAAGAGAATTAATTCATGGTGGAGACTTAGTAGAAGAAATAAGAAAAGCAAATCAAAGATTACGTCTTCTTAAGAGTGCCCCATTACTTCCAGGATTTACAATAAAAGATTTAGAAGACTAAAGGAGAAATTAAATGTACGAAGTTTTTGCAGATATGCATATTCATATTGGAAGAAGTGAAAAAAATAAACCAATAAAAATAACAGCAGCAAGAAGTTTAAACTTTGCAAATATTGCAAAAGAATGCACAGATAGAAAAGGAATAAATATAGCAGGAATTATAGATTGTGCTTCACCTTATGTAATAGAAGATATTGAAAATTTTTTAAGTACAGGAGAAGCATATGAAATAGAAGATGGTGGGATAATATATAAAGATAAAGTATGTATAATACTTGGAAGTGAAATAGAAACATCTGAAGTAAATGAAGATGGAAAGACAGGAAGTGCGCATAATCTTTGTTATTTCCCAACATTAAATGATATAAAAGGTTTTTCAAATGAAATGAGAAACCATATAAAAAATATAACACTTAGCTCTCAAAGAGCTAATATTTCTGCTTATGAACTTATAGATATCGTAAAAAAATATAATGGTATTTTAGTTCCAGCACATGCTTTTACACCACATAAAAGTTTTTATGGAAATTGCACAACAAGCCTTAAAAGAATATTTAAAGAAAAATATGAAGATATCCCAGCAATTGAGCTTGGATTAAGTGCAGATACAAATCTTGCAGATAAAATATCAGAGCTAGAAGACAAGACATTCTTAACAAATTCTGATGCCCATTCTCTTCCAAAGATTGCAAGAGAATATAATAAAATGCTTATGGAAAACATAAGCTTTAAAGAGTTTGTAAAAGTATTAAAAAGAGAAGATGGAAGAAAAGTTATATGCAATTATGGACTAGATCCAAAGCTTGGAAAATATCATAGAACTTATTGCGAAGTATGTGATAAACCAATTAAAGGAGATGCTCCTGTTACAAAATGTGATACTTGTGATAGTAGAAATATTACAATGGGAGTGTATGATAGAATTGAAATAATAAAAGACAAAAAAGAATCTAAAAGCCCAAGTCATAGACCTGAATATATATACCAAATTCCACTTGGATTTATTCCAGGACTTGGTGGAAAAACGATAGAAAAGCTGCTTGATACTTTTGATACAGAAATGAATATTTTACATAAGCTTTCTTTTGATGATATAGATAGCGTATTTGGAGAAAAGATTGCAAAAAGCATTATTGACGCAAGAGAAGGAAAAATGCATATTCAGGAAGGCGGAGGCGGAGTTTACCGGAAAGATTACAAAAGAATAATTTATATTTTAAAAGTGCTAATGTAAGCACTTTTTTTTATGATACAATTTAGATACATTTTTATACTATAAATATAAATAATTTCGAAGGAGTATATTTATGAGTAAGATTTTAATTGTAGAAGATGAAGAGGCAATTAGTGATTTAATAAAAATAGAGCTAGAATCTAAAGGATACTTATGCGAAGTAGCTTATGATGGAGAAATTGCTTCAAATTTAATTGAAAAAAATATATATGATTTAATACTTTTAGATATTATGCTTCCAAAGGTAGATGGATATGAACTTTTATCATTTATAAAAAAATACCATGATACTCCGACCATATTTATAACAGCAAAAAGTATGATTAAAGATAAAATAGAAGGATTAAATAAAGGTGCTGATGATTATATTACAAAGCCATTTGAAATGGGTGAGCTACTTGCAAGAGTAGAAGCAGTACTTAGAAGATATAATAAAGGAATTAATGTACAAAAAATAGGAAACTTAGAAATAAATTTTGTAGCAAGACAAGTAAAGAAAAATGGAAAAGAAGTTATGCTAACTCCTAAAGAATTTGATCTTTTAATATTACTTGTACAAAATAAAAATTTTGTACTTTATAGAGAAACAATATTTGAAAAAGTCTGGGGAGAAGATTTGGAGTTTGAAACAAGAACATTAGATCTTCATATACAAAGACTTAGAAAAAAATTAGATTTAAAAGATAAAATAAAAACAATATATAAAATTGGATATATGTTAGAGGATAAATAAAAATGAAGTTTTGGAAGAAGTTATCACTTTTTATAGTAGTTGGAATTGCAATTGTACTTTCTTTTAGTAGATTTTACATTGTATATAATAATTTTGACTATTCTATAAAAAAAGAAAGTAATCAAAATACAAATAAAAATATTTTAGAAAAATATATGCTAGAAAGCTACATTGTAGAGATAATTCAAAATGGAGAAGATGTATCTAATGAAAAGATTATAGATTATTTAAAAAAAGTGTATTCATACATAGAAGAAAGTGAAGAAAAAGTAGCTCTGCTTAATGAGAAAAAAGAAATAATATATTCTAATATTCAAAATATTGATACTTCATTTAATTTAAATCAAATATTAAATCAAAATACAGATGAGTATAGTATAAAAAATATTAATGGAAAACCATATATGATATTTGTGTCTAATATGTCTATAAATAATAAAAATCTATATCTTATAAATACATATAACATAGAAAATCTTTATAAAGAAAGAGATAGACAGCTTAAAAGTATTTTATATTCAGATATTATAATCATAATATTTTCTGCTATTTTTGTATGTTTATTTTCAATTATACTTACAAGGCCTATAAATAATTTAAATAAGATTAGTAAAAAAATAGCAAATGGTAAGTTCGATGAAAGACTAAAAATAGAATCAAATGATGAAATTGGAAGTTTAGCTGTAAGCTTTAATCAAATGGCAGATGAGATTGAAAATAAAATAAATGAACTTAAAATGAAAGTAAAAGAAAAAGATGATTTTATAAATGGATTTGCTCATGAATTAAAAACACCAATGACAGCGATGGTAGGATATGCAGACATATTAAGACTTAAAAAATGTGATGAAGATACATATAGAAAAGCAGTAGAATATATATACCAAGAAACAAAAAGACTTGAAGTCTTATCACATAAACTTATGAAACTTATGTCTTTAAGCGAAGAAAAAATTGTATTTAAAGAAATAGATGTTAATACATTAATTCAAAAAGTACTTAAAATAGAAGAAAATGTAGTAAAAAATAAAGTTGAGGTAGATGTTAAAGGTGGCACGATTTTAGGAGATATAGAATTATTAGAAGCAGTTTTAAGAAATTTAATAGAAAATAGTGATAATTCTATGCCAAAGGATAAAAAAATTATTATAAAAGGACGAGCCTTAAAATCTAAAAAATACTTATTTTCTGTAATAGATAGAGGAAAAGGAATACCAAAAGAACATTTAAACAGAGTAAAAGAAGATTTTTATATGGTAGATAAATCTAGAAGTAGAAAAATGGGAAGTAGTGGAATTGGTTTATCATTAGTAGAAAAAATATTAAATCTTCATAATAGTAAACTTAAAATAAAAAGCAAAGAAAATGTAGGAACAATTGCATATTTTGTAATAAAGGAGGTATAAAATTGAAACTAAAGAATATTATTATATATTTTTGCGTATTTATTATAATTTTTATCTCCTTTAGCATGCCAAGTTTTGGACTAAAATTAGTAGGAGAGAAAATAGAAAATACAGTATTTAAAAAAGAAAAAATAGAAAAGAAAATAGATATAGAAGCAAACAGAATTTATCTTGCAGAAGCAATTCATAATATTGAAAGTGAAAATAGTTCTATTGCAATAAGCTCATCTAATAAATCTTGGACTTTGTCAGATGATGTAACAGAATATTATAGCGAAAGTAATGATAAAACTTCAAATAATCTATTTAAAATAGCAAAAGAAGAATTACTTAAACTTACAGAATATAATATACTAAAAGAATACAAATTAAAAGAAAATGAAAAATGTGATCTTACTTTAATTACTAAAATATATAAATCTTCTTCTGAGAAAAATACCATAAATAATATATTTTTAAATACTAAATCAGAACTTTATAATATTGATATAGAAGAAAAAACTGGTAAAATATTGTTTATAAATTTTGCAAAAGAAGAACTAAAAGATATATCAAAAGAAGAAATATTAAGAAATTACGTAAAATACTTAGATTTATATATAATAGATGACTGGAAGTATGAAGAAAATAAATTAAAATCAGAAAAAGCTGGACTTGTAGTATCTATTACAGAAAAAAAGACTAGATATATGCTTGAAATTCATAGTAGTGAAAAAAGCTCTAATAATTCAATATATAATTACAATAATTTAGATACAAATTAGATAAAAAAATTATACAAAACATATACAAATTTAGTACATGTTAGAAACATCCTTATACTAAAAAAATAGCATAAGGAATTTTTTTGTTTTTAGGAGGAAAAGTAATGGAATTTATAGCAAATGAAGGAAAAAATGTGGAAATCGTAGCTAAAAATGAGACTTATTTAAGACATGCAATTAAGACTAAATTTGTAACTACAGAAGATGATTACATTGAAATTATGAAAGAATATGTATCTAAAATTTATGAAGAAGGAGATATTGTTTCTATTAGTGAAAAGATTATAAGCATATGTCAAAATAGAATAGTTAAACGTGAAGATATACATATAGGAAACTTAGCTAAGCTTTTATCTTTTTTTGCAAATAGAAAAAATAGAGGTGGATATGGAGTCGGAATGCCTATTAACATGCAATATGCAATAAATAAAGTTGGTCCTTTAAGAGTTATTTTTGCAAGTATTATTTCTGGAATTACTAAAATATTTGGAATAAAAGGAGTCTTTTATAAAATAGTTGGAAGAGAAGTAAGTGGGCTTGATGGATTTTATGACGGTGCTTGGGATGAATACAGAGATATTGGAATTGAAATTCCAAAAGATTCTAATAAAGTTTGTAATGATATAAAAAATAAGCTTGGTATTAGTTGTATGATAGTAGATTCAAATGATTTTGGACAAGTTATACTTGGAAAATCAGATGATATAAAATTAAATGATAAAATATTAAAAGGATTAATAAAAGATAATCCAGCAGGACAAGGAAAGCAGCAAACTCCTATTATTTTAATTAGAAAAAAATAAATTATAATTTTATATTTTACTTAAAATCTATTGAAAAAAATATTTAAAAGTATGATATAATTCATCTGTAATTTAAATAAAAAGTATAATAGGAGAAAAAAGTGAAAGAAATAGTAGTTGCTTCTGGAAATAAAGGAAAAATAGAAGAAGTAAAAGAGATTTTAAAAGATTTTAAAGTAGTTTCTATAAAAGAACTTAATATAGATGTAGATGTAGAAGAGGATAAAGATACTTTTGAAGAAAATGCTATAAAAAAGGCTGAGACAATTTCTAGTATGTTAGACCGAGATAAAATGTGCTTAGCAGATGATTCTGGAATTGAAATAGAATATTTAGATGGATTTCCTGGGGTATATACAAAAAGATGGTTTAAAGGAACAGATAGAGAAAGAAATCTAGAAATTATTAAAAAGCTAGATGGCGTTCCAAAAGAAAATAGAAAAATTACATTTTCTACTGCAATTGCAGTATCAGACGGTATAAATACAATTTGCGAAGTAGGAACAATAGAAGGATATGTAGCTATGAATCTTAGAGGAGAAAATGGCTTTGGATTTGATGAGATATTTGAGCTAAAAAATGGTAAAACTTTAGCAGAACTATCAGCAGAAGAAAAAAATGACATTAGTGCTAGAAAGATAGCTTTAGAAAAAGTAAGAGATAAACTAAAGAAATAAGATAAGAAGTAGGATAGAAAAATGATTTTTAGTATACTTGCATTTATTGCATTAGTTATAAGTATTTGTATAAAAAATAGAAAAATATCTTTAAGAGTACAATCTTTAAATTGTATTTTTGAAGCATTATATGCATATACAATTGGAGCTTTTACAGGAGCTTTTTTAGGATTATTTAATTTTATAAGAAGTTCTATATTTATATATAGTGAAAAGATAAATAAAAAATTATATGTTTTTTTATTATTTATTTTTGAGGCTGTAATTATTGCAAATTGTATATATACTTGGAATGGAGCAATTTCTATCTTTCCAAGTGTAGGATCTATAATTAGAACTTATTGTTTATGGCAAAAAGATATGAAGAAAGTAAGAATTTCTGGAGTAACAACAGCAATATTTTATGGAATATATTATATTTATTATCAAAGTCTATTTTTAGTTTTAGGATATTTAGTTTTACTTCTAGTAAGTATGTTTAGCATATATGAAAATGATATGAAAAGCAAAGTTAAAATAGAAAAGAAAATGGTAAATTGTTAAAATAGGAAAAGTGTGATATAAAAAATATATATTTTAAATTGGAGAAAGCTTATGGAAGAATATTTTGACGTTTTAGATGAAAAAGGAAATTATTTAGGAAGAAAAGAAACAAGAGAAGTCTGCCATAAAAATGGACTTTGGCATAGAGCTGTAGCACTTTTTATAATAAACTCTAAAGGAGAAGTCTTACTTCAAAAAAGAAGTAATTTAAAAAAGATGTGGCCAGGACTTTTAGATATAACAGCAGGAGGACATGTACTTTCTCGGAGAATTTGGTTTTGAAGCAGTAATTAGAGAAACTTATGAAGAACTTGGAATAGATGTAAATAAAAATGAGATAACATGTATTGGTTCTTCTATTTCAAGCCAAGTAAAAGGTGATATTAAAAATAATCATTTTAATGAGTATTATATCGTAAATAAAGATGTGGATATAAAAAGTCTTAAGCTTCAAGAAGATGAAGTTCAAGATGTGTTATGGATTGATAAAGCTGATATAACAAGCAAAGTAAAAAATAATTATGATGGAATTACAGATAAAGAAGGATGCTGGGAATTTTTATTAAAATATTATGAATGGTTAAATAAAAAGTAAAAAATGAATAGACAAGATATTATAGATTATTGTTTAAGTTTAAAAGAAACATTTATAGATTATCCTTTTAGCGAAGATTTTGATTCTGCTGCTATGAAACATACTAAAAATAAAAAATGGTTTGCTTTAATTATGAATGTAAAAGGAAAATTATATGTAAATGTGAAAACAGATCCAGCATATTCTGATATAGTAAGAAATGCTTATAGCTATGTAATTCCAGCATATCATATGAATAAAGAACATTGGAATACTATAATAATAGAAAAAGATACTGATGAAGGTATAGTAAAAGATTTAATAAATCAAAGCTATGAACTTACTAAACCAAACTTAAGAGGAAAAAAATGAAAGTAATTACAATAAAACAACCTTATGCAAGTTTAATTGCAAAAGGATATAAAGAATATGAATTTAGAACTTGGAAAACAAATTATAGAGGAGATATTTTAATCCATGCTGGAAAAGGAGTGGATAAAGAGGCTCTAAAAAGATTTGAAAATTTAAATCTTGATTATCCATCAGGATGTATTATTGCAAAGGCAAAGATTACAGATTGCATATATGTTGATGATGATTTTAAAAAGAAAGTTGTTCCAAAAAATCCAGAAGTCTATAGAGGAATTGCTACTAAAACTGACTGGGAAGGATATGGTTTTAAATTAGAAGATGTAGAAGAAGTAGAAAATGTAAAAGTAAATGGTAAGCTTGGACTTTGGAACTTAGAAATAAATATAAAATAAGGAGTAATGTATTGGATAACGTTTTAATAGAAAAGCAGAATAGAATAAAAAATGAAGAAAAAACTGAAAGAATTTTAAAATGGGATAATCTAAAATTTTTACTAATATTTTTAGTAGTTTTAGGTCATATTTTAGAGATATATTTAAGTAATGGAACTAAATCATGGGGAATAAAAAGACTAAGATTTTTTATTTATACTTTCCATATGCCATTATTCTTGTTTATATCAGGAATGTTTAGTAAGAAAAATATTGATAATAAAAGGTATAGAAATATTTTTTATTATTTAGTTATGTATTTTGTATTAAAATTTATATCATTCATATCAAATAGTATAATTTTTAAAAATTATAGTTTTTCTTTACTAGATACAGGTGGAGTTCCTTGGTACTTCTTTGTTTTATTTGCTTTTTCTTTAATAACGATTTTGGTAAGAAAAACTAATAAAATATTTGTATTTATGTTTTCAATTATTCTTGGATGCATTATTGGATATGATGGAGAGATTGGAGATTTCCTATGTTTATCAAGAATAATTGTATATTACCCATTCTTTTATTTAGGATATTGTTTAAAGTCTGAAAAAGTAATAGAATTTACTTCAAAAAAGATAGTAAAACTATTGTCTTTACTTATTATTATAGCTTTTGCATATATTATATATACAAAAATAAAGCTTTTATATGAATTTAGTCCATTATTATCAGGAAGAAATCCATATGACTCACTTAAAGAATTTGCAAATTATGGCGGTCTAGCTAGACTTATTCAATATATAGCTGTTTTTATTTTAGGATTTTCAATTATTTCGGTTATTCCATCTGGAAATAAAATTACATGTTTTGCAACACTTGGAAAAAGAAGTATTCAGACATATGTATTACATTATCCAATTCTTAATGTATTATTTTTTGGAGTATTTAATCCAAATGTATATCTTAGACAAATACTTCCAATGCATCCAAAGTTACTTATTATACCAATAGCATTTTTAATAACAGTAATTTGTTCATTAAAAATATTTGAAAAACCTTTTAAAATAATAAAAGATTGTGTAACAATAGAACATGATAAAATTAAACAAATAGAAAGCTAATAAATTTTTTAAAGAGGAATAAAAAATGGATAATAAATATTGTATAGTATCTACTATATGCAATAAAAAAGAAGTTGCAAGAAAAATAGTAGACACACTTTTAGAAAAAAAGCTTGCAGCATCTTGTCATACATCAAATATAAATAGTAAATACTGGTGGAATGGGAAAATAGAAGAGGAGACAGAAATATTAATTGATATAAGAACAAAGAAAGAGTTATTTAAAGAAATAGAAAAAGAAATACTAAAAATACATGATTATGATACAGCTGAGATTACCTTAATAAATATTGATGATGGTAATGAAAAATTCTTTAAATGGATAGATGAAGTTACAAAATAAAGGAAATTTATGAGTGGAATTATTATAGAAGGATAGATTTTTATCTAGAGGAAATAGCAGGGAATATGTTGATATGAAATTAAAAGAGTATGATGAAAAGATAAAAGTCTTTAATAAAAAGAAAGTAGAAAAGATATTTTTAAAAGGAAATGAGTATTTAGAAACATGCCTTTTAAAGAATAAAAAATATAATTTTAATTTAAAACCATAAGGAGATGAAACAATATGAAGATTTCTACAAAAGGAAGATATGCTTTAAGAGTAATGGTAGATTTAGCTTTAAATGATAATGGGCAATATATTTCTTTAAATGATATTGCTAAAAGACAAGGTATTTCAAATAAATATTTAGAGCAAATAATTGCAATGTTAAATAAAAAAGGATATTTATTAGCTGCAAGGGGAATTTCTGGGGGATATAAGCTTGCAAAAGAACCAAAAATGTATAAAGTAGGAGATATTTTAAGAGCAACAGAAGGAAGCTTAAAGCCTATATATTGCTTAGAAGAAGATAAATCATGTGATAGAAGAGATATTTGCAAAACTCATGATTTTTGGCAGGGCTTAGATGATGTAATAAATAACTATGTAGATAGTAAAACTTTAGAAGATTTAATAAAATAAAAAAATAGTGGAAACCTAAAATAAAAGGTTTCTTATTTTTTAATATAATGTCCTATTGACATAGTAGGAATTAAGTATTATAATTCCTACTAAAGTGGTATGAAAAAGAAAGGAAATTTTAAAAATGGAAAATGTTTATTTTGATAATAGTGCAACAACTAAATTAGATGATGAAGTATTTAAAATTATGCTTCCATATATAAAAGAATCTTATGGTAATCCATCTTCTATATATAAACTTGGAAGAGAAAACAGAAAAGCTGTAGAAGATGCAAGAGAAAGAGTTGCAAAAGTTTTAAATTGCGATGCAGATGAAATTTATTTTACAGCAGGTGGAAGTGAAAGTGATAATACTGCTATAAAAGGAATTGCTAAAGCATATAAAGACAAAGGAAATCATATTATAACATCTAAAATAGAACATCCAGCAGTACTTGAGACTTGCAAAACATTAGAAAAAGAAGGATTTGAAGTATCTTATATTGGAGTAGATGAAAATGGTATTTTAGATTTAGAAGAACTAAAAAAAGAAATAAGGCCTACTACTACTCTTATATCTGTTATGTATGCTAATAATGAAATAGGAACAATTCAACCTATAGAAGAAATAGGAAAAATTGCAAAAGAACATGGAATTGTATTTCATACAGATGCTGTACAAGCAGTAGGAAATGTAAGAATAGATGTTAAAGCACAAAATATTGATAGTTTATCACTATCTGCACATAAATTTTATGGACCAAAAGGTGTAGGTGCATTATATGTTAATAAAAAAGTTAAATTTAATAAATTCGTAGATGGTGGACATCAAGAAAGAAACAAAAGAGCAGGTACTGAAAATGTTTCTGGAATAGTAGGACTTCGGATATGCGATAGAGCTTGCTTATAAAGATTTAGATAATCATAATAAAAAAATAAAAGAACTTAGAGACTATTATGTATCTAGTATACAAGAAAAGATTCCTTATATAAAAATAAATGGAGATATGGAAAAAAGACTTCCAGGAAACAGCAATATATCATTTAGATTTATTGAAGGTGAAGGATTACTTTTAAATTTAGACTTAAAAGGAATATGTGCATCAAGTGGAAGTGCTTGTACATCAGGATCACTAGATCCTTCTCATGTACTTCTTGCAATTGGACTTCCTCATGAAATAGCACATGGTTCACTTAGAATTTCAATTGGAAAATATAATACTAAGGAAGAAGTAGATTACTTAATAGAAAACTTAGTTGAAATAGTATCTAGATTAAGAGAAATGTCACCACTTTGGGAAAAATTTATAGAAGGAGGAAAATAAAAATGGATTATTCAGATAAAGTTGTAGAACATTATACAAATCCAAGAAATGTTGGAAAAATAGAAGATGCATCAGGAGTTGGAGAAGTAGGAAATCCAGTCTGTGGAGATATAATGAAAATGTTTTTAAAAATAGAAAACAATATTATAGTAGATGTAAAATTTAAAACATTTGGATGTGGAGCTGCAATTGCAAGTAGTAGTATATCTACAGAACTTATAAAAGGAAAAACTATAGAAGAAGCTTTAAAGCTTAAAAACAGTGATGTTGTAAAAGCTTTAGATGGACTTCCACCAGTAAAACTTCATTGCTCAGTTTTAGCAGAAGAAGCAATTCATGAAGCTATAGCAGATTATTATAGAAAAGAAGGAAAAATGACAGAAGAAGAGATAAAAGAAAAATGTAGTTTAAAAGAACATAGCTGTGAACATTGCGAAGGATAGAAAGTAAAAAATAAATTAATAATCATTGACTTTTAAAAATCATCATAATAAACTAATACCAAAAGTAGGAAGTTTGTTATGGCGATTTTTTTTCTTAATAATTTAAGGAGGATGATTATGCTAAATTCAAAGTTAGTTCCAAAACATCGGATTATTCATTTAAAAAACAATGACAGGAGTGATGAAGAAAGAATTAAACTTTTCGTTCAAGTTCCAATGGTACTTGGATGGATTGAGCAGGTAAGATTTGTAGCATCTACGAACTTTAAAAGAATTACTCAAAGCTGCGAATATGTAAGAAAAAACGGCGAATACGCCGAATTTGAAGCAGAGTTTATTTTGAAGACGTGTGCAGTTTACTACTATTATATTTCTTTTGTGAGCAATGGACAGTATAACACAATAACTAAAAAAGGCTACTCTCAAAAGAAAGATGTCTCAAAAGCTGAGTTTTTCAAGCTTTCTATTGGTTTTAAAGTTCCAAGCTGGGCAAAGGGAGCTGTTATGTATCATATCTTTGTAGATAGATTTGCAAGAGATGATTCAGTAAATATGCCAATAATGCCTGGTAGAGTTATCAAAAATTGGAATGAAAAACCAGAAATTGGTCCTTTGGATGGAAAATGGAATATTGATTTCTTCGGCGGAAACCTTAAGGGAATTATAGGCAAATTAGATTACATCAAGTCTCTTGGAGTATCTATTTTGTACTTAAGTCCTATTGTAAGAAGCCAATCTAATCATCGGTATGACACGGCAGACTATGAAACAGTAGATCCTTATGTAGGAGAAAATTGTGACTTAGAAGAGCTGTGCAGGAAAGCGCACCAAAAGCAAATGAGAGTCGTACTTGATGCTGTATTTAACCATACAGGAAATGACAGCAGATATTTTAATGAGTACGGAACTTATGATGAAATCGGTGCTTTCCAAAGCAAGGATTCAAAGTATTATAACTTCTACAAAAGGTATTGGAGTAGTTATGGTAGTCAGTTTAGCTACTGGTGGGGTATGACAAATCTTCCAGAATGTGATTCAGCATCGAATGAGTGGAGACAGTATATTACAGGAGAAGGTGGAATCATTGACAAATGGTTTTCTCTTGGAATTGATGGCCTAAGACTAGATGTTGCAGATGAGCTTTCAGATGAGTTTATTTATCTCATAAGAGACGCTGTTCACAGAAACAAAAAAGATGGCTTAGTCCTAGGTGAAGTATGGAAAAATCCTATGAGGATGAACAGAGGATATTTAAGTTCTGGAAAAGGCTTAGATACTGTAATGGATTATTTGCTTGTGGACGCACTAATCAGGTATTATAAATATAAGGATGTTTGGAAATTAGAAACAACCCTTATGGAAATTTTACTTGAGTATCCAGAAGATACAGTAAATTCGCTTATGAACTTTACCTCAACTCATGATATTTCCAGAATTATCGAGATATTAGGCTGCAATGCGTTTCAAAGAAATGGCGAATGGGCTTGGAATCTAAGCAATGATTCTAAAGCTTGGATTAAGGCCCATAAACTGACAAAAGAGGAATATGATTTCGGACGAAAGATCCTAAAATCCTTTTTAGTGGTTTTGTCTATGCTTCCAGGAACTTTTTCAATTTTTTATGGTGATGAAATTGGGCTTGAAGGTATAGGAAACTTAGCAAACCGTGCTCCATTTACATGGCAAAGTCAAGACGAAGAGATACTTGAAGTCACAAGAAAAGTAGGCATGATAAAAAGTAGCTACGAAGAACTTAAAGAAGCAGAATGCAGAATCATCGAAATAAACGAAAGATTTTTTATGTTTAAGCGTGATACCAAGGAAGAAGAAATTTTCCTGATTATTGCAAGTAGAACACATCTAGAGTCTAGAGTTAGTTTAAATGAGCTCTGCGATGTAAAAGAAGTTTTGTTTAGCACGCATGGAGAGTATGAGAAAAACTATGTATTAAGACCGTATGAAGCTATTATCTTAAAAGTTACAAGAAAATGAGACTTACCTAAAGCTTATGTGGCGCTAGTTATACTGGCGCCACTTTCTATAGTTTACATAATTGAAACTTTAGCACTTTTGTAGTATAATTTAATTATCTTATATAGGAGGTCTTCCGCATGAAGAAATTTTTTGCATTACTTTTTTCAATCTTTTTGCTAAATACATTGTTAGTTTTATGCATCATGAAAGTTGGAAACTTTATTCACGCAAATGATTCTGCAAAAAACACTTCTAATCAAATTACAACTGAGGAAAATGACACCCGGAACGATGACTTAAAGGGCAGCACCAAAGATACAGATCTTCCTTGCATATTCGTATATGATGAATCTGTTTTAGATCAAAATGAAGGTACAAAAGTAAACATAGGCAGCATTGAAACTAATCTAAATGAATATGGACTCGAACTCACAATCGTTGGAGCTACTGGATTTGCTTCTATTGATATGCCATTATATTTAGATCTATCAAAAGAAGCAGTAAGCAAGAATATTTCCAAAGGAACAGCGTTTACAATTTATGAAGAAAATGGAGACATGTGGCTTGTAAAAGTAGATGATGAAACTTATGGCTGGATAGAAAATAAGTATTGTCTTATAAACTTACCAGACGTGATTCCATCTATCATTTATGACAACACAAATTCTTATTCTTCTATGTACCGTTCTGTTGGAAATGATCTTGAAGGTATCACAAACAATGCCCTGTACAATTCCTTAGCATACAACGAACGTTTCTCTGAGAACATGTTTATAGTACCTGCTTTATATGGAATGTCAAAGAAGATATGTTTAGCTCAGCATGAAGCTCTAAAAGATGGAAATACTCTTAAAATCTATGAAGCATTTAGAGCATATGATACTCAAATGGCGGTATGTGAAGCTTTGAAAAATCTTGTAAAAACAAACAAAGATGTAGCATATCATGTAAACAATAACACATGGGGAATCGGTTGGTTTATTGCAACAGGAGTCTCAAACCATCAAAGGGGCTATGCAATGGACGTTAGCTTAGCTAAGGTCGTAGATGCTAGAGAGAAATATTGTGGCACGTATAAATACATCTGCATTAATGATTATGACGAATATATGATGCCGACTAAAATGCATGAGCTAAGCGATTTGTCTGTAGCACTATCCTATCCTGTAAATAGTCTTTCTAGAACAGAATGGACTAAGGTAAAACTTGCATCGTCTATGAATGAGTTTGCAAAACTTCTTCAGAATTACTGTACAAAAGTAGGACTTACACCACTTGCATCTGAATGGTGGCATTTTAACGATTTAGATGCAAAAGATTCGGTAGGAGACAAGCTAAGTGACGGGAAATTCTATGTAACAGAATCAAAAAGCGAAATTCCAACAATACAAAATGATGGATAATTTCGTGTAATGCAAAGAGAAGACTAACACTAAATCACTTGATTTTAAGCAAAAATGTCAGTACGCAAGTACTGGCATTTTTGTATATAAAAAGATAATAAAAAAGTATATTAATACTTAACCTTGGCAAAATTTTTGCTTAGCAGATTCCATTTCCTGAGACGGAATATTTTCAGTTTCATACCATCCTCTTTCTACCATTAAATTATAAAGTTTATTTTGAATATCTAAAGATTCATTTAAAGCTTGTTTAAATGCATTATGAACATCAGCATTTGTTGATTCAATAGTGCCGTGCATATAAAGATCACATACACCTTTTATAGTCAAAAGTTCATTTTCAATTAATTCTCTGTCTTCCATAATCTTTTCCTCCTACAATAAATTTAAAAAATTCTGATAAAGTGTAGAATGCGTATCTTCTAATTGTTTAATGTAATTTGAAAGAGTAATATCATTTAACTTTTTAGAAGTTTGATTACTACAATTTTTCATAAATTTCTCATGTCCTAACGCATCTTCAACATATAAAAGCTCTTTTTGTGTCAAAGCTACCACCTCCTGATAATAATATTTCCCAAAAAAAGAAAAGTATGTAAAAAGTGTACTGTTAAAATTTATTACTTTATGATATATATAAAATAATAAACAAAAAAAGGAAGTTTTAAAGTGAAAGTTGGCGTTGTATTAGAAGGCGGTGCTATGAGAGGAATGTACACTTGCCGGAGTATTAGATGTATTTTTAGATAATAATATAAAAATAGATGGCGGAGTTTCTGTTTCGGCTGGAGCTTTATTTGGAGTAAATTATTTTTCAAAACAAAAAGGAAGAGCTCTAAGGTATAATAAAAAATATGCTAAAGACAAAAGATATATGGGATTAAAATGTTTTTTAAAAGAGCGGAAATGTAATTCGGAAACTTTGCTTTTGATGATGTACCAAGAAATTTAGATAGATTTGATGAAGAAGAATATGAGAAAACAGAAAAAGAATTTTATGTTACAATTACAAATGTAGATACCGGAAAAGCAGAATATGAAAAAATAGAAAATATTTTTTCTCAGATGACTCTACTTAAGGCAACTTCAGCAATGCCATTTGTATCTAAAATGGTAGAATGGAACGGAAAAAAATACTTAGATGGTGGAATATCAGATAGCATTCCAATAGATAAATGTATGTCTTTAGGATTTGATAAAATAATTGTAGTGCTTACAAGACCTATTGAATATAGAAAGAAAAAAGCAAATGAGCTTTTGACAAAAATAAAATATGGAAAATATAAAAACTTGCAAAATACTATAAACAATAGATATAAAATATATAATGAAACAGTAGAAAAAGTAATAGATTTAGAAAATAAAAAAGAGATATTTGTAATAAGACCATCAAGAAAGATAGATATTAAAAGAGTAGAAAAAGATGAAGAAAAACTTCAAGAAATGTATGATTTAGGAGTAAAAGATACTTTAGATAAATTAGATGATTTAAAGAAATTTTTAAATAAATAAAATTATAAAAGAAGAAAAAGAAATGAACAAAAAAGTAGTATTTGTATTATTTTTAATAATAGTAATTTTTATAATTATTTTAATAAATAGTAAAGAAGAAAGTAAAAAGATTTCTAAAGAAGAAAATAAAATAGACTCATCTTTTATAGCAAATCCAGGAGAAAAACCAGAAGATGTAATAGTAGACAAATCTTCTGGAGAGCTTAAAAAAATAGTAATATATGAAAATAATTCCTTAAAAGAAGTCTCAAGAATTATTTCAAAAAAGCTAAATACAAAAAGCCTTGAAATAGGAAAAAAAGAAATTAATTTAAATGAATATGATGTTATATTTTTAGGATGTGAAATAGTAGATGATAACATATCAGAAAAAATAATTTCTTTTTTAGATAAAGATGAACTTATTGGGAAAATAATTATTCCTTTTGTAATAAGCGATGATATATATGACTTTACTTTAAGAGAAAAAATAAATGAAAATAAAAAAGAAATAAATACTGAAAACATTGAAGAAAATGAATTAAAGCTAACATACGAAGAAGAAAATTTAGATGAAAGAACTTCTGAATGGCTAGAAGAGATGGAATTTATAGATGTGCAAGATGATGAAGAAGAAGTATTAGAATAAAATAAAAAAAGGAGCAAAAATGTTAAATTTTATAATAATAGTTTTACTAATTATATGGATAATTGTATATAGAAAAAATAGAAACTTTATGGCAACACTTCCATATTTATTAATTACTTTTATAACACCAATATATAATTTTCTAGATAAAAATATATTTGTAAAAGTACTTGGATTTGATGGAATAAATGTGGATAATTTAACTGGAGGATTTGATGCAAACGATTTAAGAAAGCTAATATATGTAGTATTTGGTATATTAGAAATAATACTTGGACTTGTTGTATCAAAAAGACTTGAAAGAAAAGAAGCAAAAATTATTTATATGATTTCAATTATAATTGTAAATATACTTTTATCTATTGCACTATATAAGACATATATGTGGAAATAAATACAAATGATATTTGGAGAAATTGATGCAGAGAATTAACATAGAAAAAGCAAAAGTAAACAAAAGAAAAAAGAAAAATAAAAAAATAGAATTAAGTAAACGCATATTTTTACTATTAATTGCTATTTTATTTATTGTGGTTTTACTTAAGATATTACATAAAAATAATATATTAAAAATAAATTATGATTTGGGATTAGATGATTTAGAAATTACAGAAGAATCAAGCTTTCCAGATGAAGTTTATGGAATAAAAGTACATACTAAGCTAGTAGATGAAAATACTAAAGAACGCCCAGGGATAAAAAGAAAAATAAAATATCTAGTAATACATGAAACAGACAACTTTGGAAAGACTGCAACAGCAGAAAATCATTCAATATATCTTTTAGAAAATCAAAATAAAAATACGACTTCATGGCATTATACAGTAGATGAAAAAGAAATATATCATCATATACCAGATAATGAAGAAGCTTATCATGCAGGAACTGATGAAGGAAATAAGTATGGAGTCGGAATAGAGCTTTGTGTAAATGAAGGAAGTAACTTTGATAAGACTATGGAAAATGGTGCAAAGCTTGTTGCATATCTTTTAAAAGAGTATGACTTAAGTATTAAAGATATAAAGATGCATAATGATTTTTCTGGTAAAGATTGTCCTCATAAAATTAGAGAGGAAAATAGATTTGATGAATTTAAAAGCATGGTAAAAAAGTTTATGGAAAATAATTGACGCAAAATCTTCTAAATGGTAGAATAGACTAAAGTTATGAAAAAAATATAGGAGAAAAACTAAAACAAATGCTAAAGCCTAGAAATGTTGTAACTGTAGAGAGAGAGAGAGAGAGAGAGCTATACTTCTAACGAAGTAAAATTTAGCTTTTGTTTTGATGCGAAAAATATAAAGGATAGACTAATTTTTTAGTCTGTCCTTTTTGCGCTTGTTTTTTACATTTTAAATTTAATATATATTATTTATTTTTAAGAAAGGGGAAATTTCGATGAAAAAGAAATTATTAGCAGTAGCTACTTTAGTATTAGCTATTTGTCTATGTTTAACAATTTCTGTTAAAGCTGAAGCTAGCACAAAAGTTGCTAAAATTGGTAATACAGAATATGAAAGACTAGATGCAGCATTAGCAGCAGTAAAGAATAATGAAACAATCGTATTACTTCAAAATTTAGAAGTACCAAAAGAAGGTGGAGATAACGGCCATATTAAGAAAAGTGGAGATCCAGTAAACTTCACATTAGATTTAGGTGGATTTACAATAACATCTAAAGGAGAAGGCAAAGATGCAATTGTTCTTGAAGATGAAAGTACAGTAACAATCAAAAATGGAACAATTAAAAATGAAGGTGAAGATTGTGCTATTTTAATCCAAAAAGGTACAGTTATATTAAAAGATAATATAACATTATCAAATAAAGAAGGTGCTAAATATGGTACTGTTCAAGTTGGATATAAAAGCGGAAATACAAGTGGTCACTTAAAAATAGAAGATGGTGCAAAAATAAATGGTGGTGTAACTGTATCTCAAAGCAGTTCAGTTGAAATGACAGGTGGAGAAATTGTAAATCCTAAAGGATTTGCTATTTCTGGAAATGGATCAAATACAGGAAACACAACTATCACAGTTAAAGGCGGAACTTTAGAAAGTAAAAGTTCAGCAGCTATATATCATCCACAACAAGGAACTCTTAATGTAAGTGGTGGAATTTTAAAAGGTGCATTATTTGGTATAGTTGCAAGAAGAGGAACTGTAAATGTAACAGGAGGAAAAATTACAGCATCAGGTACAGGAACAGCTTCTGTTGGAGATGCTACAGAAGAAGGAGCAAAAGTTGAATTACCAGCAGGTACAGCAATTGTATTAGATAATAAATCTACAGGATATGGTGACGATGTTAAAGCTAGAGTTACTGGTGGAGAATTTGAAGCTACAAATGATACTGCTATAGTATCTTTAGAAGATACAGATCATAGCGATTTTGAAATTTTAGGTGGAGCTTATAATAAAGCATTTGACCAAGAATATATTAATGCAGAAAAAGCAGAAGTTAAAATTGGTGATAAATACTATGTTGGAGAGGATGCTACAAAAGCAGTTACAGAAGCTATAAAAGATGAAAAAGCAGTTATAGAAGTACTAAAAGGAGACGTAACAATTAAAGGTGCAGTACCAGGAGTTACAGTTGTAAATTCAGGAAACGGAGATGTAACTGTAAATGGAATGGACGTTACAACTGAAAAAGTAGTAGTTCCAGCAGCAGAAGATGAAGAAGAACAAGATGATACACCAAAAATGGGTACAGTAAATGTATTTACAGTAGCAGGTGCTATATTAGTAGTTTCAGCTTTAGGTGTAGTAGTTTTAAATAAAAGAAAATAATTGAATTTAAAATAGAATTATTTAACATAAACTGGTAATAGAGCAAGATTCCTTGCTCTATTATTTTTGAGTTACAAAGATTGACTTTAAGCCATATAGAGTGATAAAATATCTCTGATATAAAAAGAAAATTTTATGTTTGTCTTTTATATTTTAAATTTAATATATATATTATTTATTTTTAGAAAGGGGAAAATGACATGAAAGAAAAAGTCTTAAAAGTCGTTTTTGTAATTGTTTGCGTATTAGCTACTATCATGGCTGCTAAGTCTATATATGCTGCTGATGGAACAGCTAAAACAGAAGCTGACTTACAAAATGCAATTACTAATGCAACAGACGGACAATTAAAATTAACTGAAGATTATGTAATCAATAATACAGTAAACATTACAGCAAATTTAACTCTTGACTTAAATGGTCATACAATTTCAACAGGTGAATCTTTTAACGAAGATCATCATGCAATGCTTGAAATGAATACAGAAAATCTTAATGTTACTATCAAAGACACAAGCGCTGCAAAAACTGGTGAAATAAAATTTGATAAAGGTACTACTTCAAATAATGTAATTGATGTATGTGCTTTATTTGTAAAACAAGGAACAGCTACAATAGAAAGTGGTAAACTTACATCAACTAACCCAAACAACAAATGGGGTGTTATAGAAATAGGTCATGGATCAAATGACAATGCAACTCAAGGACATGTAGTACTTAAAGGTGGAACAATATCATCTGAACGTTTTGGTATAGTTCTAGAAAAAGGAACTTTAGATGTACAAAAAGGTGCAACTGTAAAATCAACATCTGCAACTATTATGACTAAAGTAAATGATGGAAACAATCCAGGATTTGATGATACTAAAATAACTATCTCTGGTGGAACAATCGAAAGTGATGGAAATAATGCAGTGCAAAATAGAAGCAAAGGAGAGGTAGAGATAAGTGGTGGTAACATCACTGGTGCTACAGCTGTATATACTGCAGGTGGAAAATTAGAAATCACAGGTGGAACTTTAACAGCAAATGGACATGCCGTAAAAAATGGATATGAAGATGGTGTAGAAAAAAGTGCTGCAGTTGTTGTAAATAGTAAGAAAGATGATAAAACTTCTGCAACAATAAATGGTGCTACAATAAAATCTACTACAGATCCAATTATGTATACAGTAAAAGAAGATAATGCTGATGAACCACTTACTGTTGAAAATGCAGTAAGTAACAGAAGAATTGATTCTGCATATTTAAATACTGAAGTAGAATTAGGAATAACAACATCTTCTGGAACTATGTATTATACAGGAAAACCAACAGATAAAAATATTGAAAATGCCTTAAGTAAAGCTAAAAAAGGTGATACTATAACAGTATTAGATGGAGCATTAGCATTAGAAGGTGTTGAAGTAGGTGTTATAGTACTAAATAAAGGAAAAGATGATGTTACAGTAAACGGAACAGAAGTTAAAACTGGAGCAAGAGTTGTAGTAGAAGAAGAACAAGATGATACACCAAAAATGGGTACAGAAAATCTTTTTGCTATAGCAGGATTTGTAGCAGTAGTAACATTAGCAGGAGTTGTTGTTTTAAATAAAAGAAAATAATTGAATTTATTTAAGATAAAAATTATTTGAAATAGGGTAATAGAGCAAGGTGTCTTGCTCTATTACTTTTGCATTACAATGATTGACTTTAATCTACATAGAGTGATAAAATAGCACTGAAATAAAGAAAAAATAAAGGAGAAACTAAAACAAATGCTAAAGCTTGAAAATGCTGTAACTGTAGAGAGAGAGAGAGAGAGAGAGAGCTACACTTCTAACGAAGTAAAAATTAGCT